>JASBTB010000032.1 GCA_030148645.1 Demequina sp.
GCGTAGCGCGGCACGGGTGGCGGCCCAGTCCCGTCACGGCGATCTGGCGCTGGGGGTGGTCTCGCTAGGGGACGCCGATCCGCTCAGGGCCGTCCACGTGCGCGATGCGCTCGCCGAGCGCATCGACCAAGGCCGGATCGATACCCGCCACCGCCGCACCAGGGACGGCCGCGTGATGCTCGTGGGCTCTGGGCCGGGGGCCGATGACCTCATCACGGTGCGAGGCATGCGAGCGCTCACAGAAGCGGATGTGGTGATCGCCGATCGCCTCGCCGCCACGGGTCTACTCGAACGCCTGCCCGTCGACGTGGAAGTCATCGACGTCGGCAAGTCTCGCGACAACCATCCCGTGCCCCAACACCAGATCAACACCCTGGTGGTGGACCGTGCCCGGGCAGGCAAGTGCGTCGTGCGCCTCAAGGGCGGCGACCCGTTCGTCTTTGGGCGCGGCGGCGAGGAGGTCCATGCGTGCCTGGAGGCGGGGGTCAGCGTCGAGGTGGTGCCGGGGGTCAGTTCGGCCCTTGGACTGCCCACTTTGGCGTGGATACCGGTCACCCAACGCTCCGTCGCCGCGACCGTCGTGATTACGTCGGGCCACGCTGGCCCCGACGCCACGGCGAAGGCGGCAATGGCCGCGGGCGCCACGGTGGTGGCGCTCATGGCCGTCCACCATCTTCACGAGTTTGTGACCGCGGGCCTGAGCGCGGGCGCCTCGCCCGACACGCCCGTCGCGATCATCGAGAGCGGCTCCACGCCCCGGGAGCGCATCACACGCGCCACACTGGCACGCGTCAGTCTTATTGCGGACGAAACGGGCGTGAAACCTCCTGCGGTTATCGTCATCGGAGACGTCGCGCAACCGGGGCTCCTTGCCTCAGAGGTAGCTCGGACCGCACGCCCGTAGGGAAGTCCGGAGGTGAACATGCTGTGAGACAGGCGCCGATTCTCATCGGTTGTGCCCATGGAACGGCCTCTGAGGAGGGGCAGGCCGCGGTACGCGAGCTCCTTGCGGCGGTGCGCGGTGCGATGCCCGATGTGGTGGTCAGGGAGGCGTACGTCGATGTGCACGGGCCGTTCCTTGACGACGTCATCGGACAGGTTCCCGTCCGCGCCGAGGGGCTGTCCGCCGTCGTCGTGCCACTGCTGTTGGCCAGTGGATACCACGTGTACCACGACATCTCCACGGCGGTGGACTCACGTCCAGACGTCGTGAGTACGCAAGCGCTCGGGCCCGACCCGCGATTGGTCGGCATCGTGCTTGACCGTCTGCGGGAGGCGCGCGTACCGCCCGACGCCACCTTGGTTCTGGCTGCCGCAGGGTCCTCCGATCCGCGTTCGCGGGCGGACACCGAGGCGGCGGCCGAGACCCTGCGTAGTGCGTGGGGTGGGCCGGTGCGGGTGGGCTTTGCCGCTGGTCACAGCCCATCGGTTGCCGACGCGGTGGCTCAAGCGCGCGAGTTTGGGGAGGGCGGCGCGGTCGCGGTCGCGTCTTTCCTCCTGGCACCGGGCGTGTTTCAGAAACGGTTGGGCGAGGTCGGCGCGGACCACGTGACCGGACCCCTCGCGCCTCACCCGGACCTGGCTGGCGTCGTGATGACGCGCTACCGCGAGTTGACCCTTGGGCATGATTGACCCTGTCGTGCGCGTGTCGGCGTAGCCGTTGGCGGTTTTCAGGCGCATCGGGCGCCATGAGATCGTTCGAGTGCGCGATCGCCCGATGTAGTAGCGCTGACAATGTGGAACCCCAGGTCGCTTGGCCGTGCCGACGCACCCCCGGCACGTGGCAGGTTTCAGCGAAGCAGCCGCGGCGCTAGGCGAGATACAGACGGCATGCGCCCGCCTGAGCAAAAGGGTTCAGGCGTACCGCCGTGGCGGAAGCGCCCCGGGCGGCGAGCGCCCCCCGGGCCAGGCCCAGGTGCACCGCACACACGATGTCGGGTGCGGCGCGTACCGCGTCGAGCAGGGGGCACCGGCGTAGCGCAATGGAGCCGGTCGCGCTGTCGACCTCGGGCGCGAACCCCAGTTCGTCGAGCAGTGCCAGGACTGTGGCGTTGCTGGTGCTCGCGTCGTGGCGTGGCGCTAGGGCGAGTTCCGTGCCCCAGGCCTCGCCCGCCGCGATGGCATCTCGGCGCGGGTTGTCGCTCGTCGCGGCGATATGGCGTGCCAACGCACTGGCCAGGCCCACGTTGCCGCGCACCCTGGCATCGGGCTCCGCGTGGTGGGGGAGCGCCCGGTATGAGAATCCGGGGCGCCCACGGCCGACGGAGACGCCTGGGGTGCGCTCAAGGAGTCCTCGGTGGGCAAGCCCCTCGAGGTGCTTTCGCGCCGTGTTCTCGTGTAGCCCCAACTGGAGCGCGACCTGTGCCGCCGATGCCGCGGCGGTGCTGCGCTGCATCGCCTCGAGCACGCGCGCTCGCGGGTTCGACAGCGGCGGCTGCGCGGGGTTGAACCGCGATGGAGAGGGCCCCATATTTTCCACGTAGTACAGTGTAGTAAATTGTGTACGAGACCGCACCGGATCGAAAAGGAACCTTCATGACTCACTCAGCACCGGAGAATCTGCTCGCCGACACGGGAGTGTCCGCCACCGACGAGGCAGGTGGCTGCAGCGACGGCCAGTGCTCGTGCGGCGCCAACAACGCCGACGCGCCGGAGTTGGACGTCAAGAGCATTCCCGGGCCGGTGCGCCACACCGCGATCTTCGGGGCGCTCGAGTCGATCGCGCCCGGAGCGTCACTCATCCTGATCGCCCCGCACGAGCCCGTCCCGCTTCTCGAACAACTCGCCGCGGCGCAACCGGGCGTGTGGACGTCGACGATCGACCAGGCCGGACCCGAGGTCTGGCGCGTGCGCCTCACTCGCGCGTCGTAACACCATGGCGGTCCGTGCGGCCCACGTGGGGCGCACCGCTACCGGATGGCGCGTGGGGATCGCACTGGCCGCTGTGGTCGCGCTCCTGGCGGGCCTCAATGGCGGACTGCAACTGCTGGGGCTCGACGCGCCCGTGACGTCGGGGCGCTTGCCGCAGGTACACGCTGTGGTGCTCACGCTCGGCTTTGTCGGCACGGTCATAGCGCTCGAGCGAGCCGTCGCGCTCGCATCCAGGGCGGCGTGTGCCGCGCCAGCGCTACTCGCCATCGGCGCATTGTCGCTCGTCTTACCCGTGCCGCTGGTCCTCGCCAAGGCGTTTCTCCTAGCGGGCACGCTCGGGCTCGTATTCGTGTATGTGCGGTTGTGGAGGCGCCAGCGCGATCACGCGGTGTTGATTTCCGCGCTGGGGGCCGTGCTCGCGGTGGGTGCGAACATCCTGTGGTGGGGGCAGTTGCCCGTGCCACTCCTGCTTCCGTGGCTCGTCGGATTCGTGGTGCTCACGATTGCGGGCGAACGGCTCGAGCTCGCAAGGGTCGCCATTCCTGCCTCCGGTGAGACGGCTCTGGTCGCGGGCGCGGCCAGCATCGTCGTCGCCGCCATCGCGTCGCTACTGTGGCCCTATGGGGGAGTGGTCGGCTTCGGCGCGGCTGTACTGGCGCTGCTGGTCGTCTTGGTGCGCTACGACGTCGCGCGTCGCACCGTCCGCTCGCGAGGCCTGGCCCGGTACATGGCCGCAGGGATGCTGGCCGCATACGGCTGGCTCGCCGTGGCTGGCGTCATCTGGCTGGTGGCAGGCCCCGCCTACCAAGGGGCACGTCTCGACGTCGTCGTCCACGCCGTATTCCTGGGCTTCGCCTTTTCGACGATCATGGCCCACGCCCCCGTGATCCTTCCGGCAATCACGCGCGGGGCCGTGGCGTACCGGTACGTCCTGTGGGTGCCCGTCGCAGCACTTCAGGCCGCGTTGATCCTGCGCCTAGTCGTGGGAGACGGGTTTGGTGTCGAAAGCGCATGGCGCGTGGGAGGCGTGGCGGGAGTGGCGGCACTCCTGCTGTTCCTCGCGACGGTGGCAGCCATGATGCTCCATGCGGGCCTTGCCAAGAACACGGTGTCGTGATGGCGAAGAGACGAGGCTTCTCTGCGCTACGCGACATCCCTACCGTGCTGTGGCTCGTCGCGACGGTCGTGGTGGCGCTCGCCCATACGTCCGTTCCGGTGCCGCGGTGGCTCATGATTCACCTTCTGTTGCTTGGTGCGGTCAGTCATTCGATTCTGGTGTGGAGTCAACACTTCGCCGACGCGCTCTTGCGTACGCGGCCGCCACGCCACCGGCTCGCTCGCATGGGAGTGCGGCTGGGCCTACTCAACGCGGGCGCCGTCCTGGTCGTGGGTGGCGTGGTGCTCGCCCGATGGGGGGTGACCGTCACGGGTGCGGCGGCGATCATCGTCGCCAGCGGCACCCATACCGCACTGTTGGTGCGCCAGATTCGCAGGTCGCTGCCCGCACGATTCGCGCCGACGGTACGTTTCTATGTGGTCGCGGCCGTGCTGCTCGTCCTGGGCGCGGCCATCGGCGCGATCCTGGCACGGGACATTTCGCAGGCCCTGCACGAGCGCCTCCAGGTGGCGCACGTCACACTCAACGTGCTCGGGTGGATCGGGATGACCGTGCTGGGGACCCTGATCACGCTGTGGCCCACCGTGCTCGGCACTCGCATCGAGCAAGGTTGCGCCGCGATGGCGATCAGGGCACTGCCGGTACTCACGGCTGGCGTCGTCTTCGCGGCATTGGGCGCCGTCGTCAACCAGCGTTGGTGGGTCACGATCGGGGTGGTGGCGTACCTCGTCGGGGTGGGGATGGTGGCCAGGGGACTGGTGTCTCATGCGTGGAGGCGACCCCCCGTCACGTACGCGACGCTCTCCATCGCGTCGGGCCTGCTGTGGGGAGCTGGCAGTCTTGGGGTGATTGCGTGGGCCAGCGCGAGCGCGCCCACGTGGACTGCCTTGGCGGGAACCTTCGATTCCGTCGCGCCCTTGCTCGCCGCGGGCTTCGCCGCTCAGGTGTTGGTGGGTGCGCTGTCCTTCCTGATTCCCGCCGTCCTTGGGGGAGGCCCGGCGAGTGCCCGCGTGTCGCATCGAGAGTTCGACAGGGGGGCTCAGTTGCGTATTGTCGTGATCAACGGGGGGCTGGCAGTGTGGGCGGTGGCAGTTCCCGCAGCGGTACGCGTCGCATCGTCCATGGCGGTATTGGCCGCGTTCGCCGCGTTCCTCGTGTTACTCGTGCGCGCGACCCGAGCATGGCGGTTGAGCCGCGAGGCCGCTCAGGGTCTCGTCACGCCGGGTTCCACGGGGTCGGGTGCGACGCCAGTGACGGTGCCGTGGCATGCGCGACCTCGGGGCCAACGCGCGGGGCTGGCCGCGACGGGACTCGCGATCGTCGCGCTCGTGGTCGCCATCGGCGTTGCCCTGGACCCCGCACCCTTCGCAGCCGCGGCCAACGCGGGGCCACTGGATGCGGCGGCGGTGCCCACCGGTCGCACGGTCGAGGTACGAGTGAATGCCGCGGACATGCGCTTCACCCCCGACACGATCACTGTCGATCCCGGCGACCGCCTGATTGTCACGGTGGACAACGCCGACGCCACACACGTCCACGATCTGGTGCTCGACTCGGGGGACACCACAGCCAGGCTCGTGCCGGGGCAGATCGAAGTGCTCGACGTTGGCCTCGTGGGCCGGAACGCGCAGGGATGGTGCTCCGTGCTTGGACACCGATCGATGGGAATGGTGCTGTCGATCGATGTCACGGGCTAGGCGTTCGGGCTCGTGACCCTCAACGACGTGGGTGTTGCTCGGGCCCCTCATGGCTGGGCGTTCGCTGTATGCAGTCCCAATACGCCCGGCGGGGTGTTTATACTCCTGGGCGTGTGCGGGCGTCCGAGACGGTGAGTTGCCCGGGTTCATGGTCTAGTGAGGACAGTCCGCGCTAGGGTAGTTCGCACCTGGGCTACGCGGAGGAGTGGTCGTCGTCGTCGAGTGTGTCGTTGAGCTCGTTGTAGAGCATTGCATGGACCTTTGCCACGTGCGGGATGTCGTCGAACTCAAGTGGCTCGTCTGAGGCTGACTCGACGATCAGCGTGCCGGTGCGGAACATCCGGTCGATGAGGCTATGGCGAAACTGCACCGAGTTGATGCGCGCCATGGGAATGTCGATTCCGGTCTTCGTGAATACTCCCGTGCGGAACATGAGCCGGCGATTCGTGATGGCGAAGTGCGTGGTGGCCCATCTTGCGAGCGGAGCGATGGTCCACCAGGAGAATGCTGTCAGCCATGCGACACCCAGCGCGATCCCAAGAACCCACCGCCAGAGCGAGTCCACATCCCGGCCCTGGAGCAACACCAGGAGTGTTACTGAGGCCGCGGTGCTCACCACGGCGACGACGATGGCGCCCAGGATCGTCTTCCAGTGCTTGTGTCGATGCAGCAGCAGTTCTTCGTCTGGAGCGAGTCCGTCTTCCATGATTCCCATGAGGCAGAAACTATCAGCGCGCCCGAGCGGGCGGAAGGGACCTCGCAAAGCGACCGCGGACGTGAAACGCGGCGGATACCTGACGCAGATACCCTGGGCACATGGCTGGCGACGCTACGACACCCTGGACTGGGTACTCGCCCGCCGCCGCGTGGGACGAGGCAGTCGACGTTCAGGGTGAGGTGAGGGAACCGTACGCGAAGGTCTACTCCGAGATCGAGAGGATGTCGGGCGAGGACCTCCAGGCCAGGGCGGAAGCGCTCGCCAACACGTATCTTGCCCAGGGTGTGACGTTCGACCACGCGGGCGAGGAGCGGCCATTCCCGCTCGATATCGTGCCCCGTGTAGTGGGCGCAGACGAATGGGAGATCATCTCGCCGGGCGTCGCTCAGCGGGTGCGGACGCTCGAGGCGTTCCTCGCGGATGTGTACGGGTCTCAGCGGTGCGTCACGGACGGCATCATCCCGCGGCGCCTCATCACTACGTCCCAATACTTCCACCGCGTGGTGGGTGCGGTCGATCCCGCCAACGGGGTGCGGGTGCACGTGTCGGGCATCGACCTGGTGCGCGACCACCACGGGATCTGGCGCGTGCTCGAAGACAACGTGCGCGTGCCCTCGGGCGTGAGTTACGTGCTGTCCAACCGTCGCGCCATGAGCCAGATGTTCCCCGACCTGTTCGGCGCGATGGGCGTGCGGCCCGTGCTCGAGTACAGCCAGCGGCTGCGGTCCGCGCTCGCGAAGGCCGCGCCCGAAGGCGTCGAAGATCCGTCGATCGTGGTGCTGTCGCCCGGCGTGTTCAACTCCGCCTACTACGAGCACTCATTGCTGGCGCGCACCATGGGCGTCGAGCTCGTTGAGGGTCGCGACCTTGAGACCCACGCCGGCCGCGTGTACATGCGGACGACGGCGGGGCGGCGCCGCGTGGACGTCATCTACCGGCGGGTAGACGACGAATACCTCGACCCCGTGGTGTTTCGCCCCGACTCCGCCTTGGGTGCCCCTGGCATCGTCCACGCCGCCCGCTTGGGCAACGTCGCCATTGCCAACGCGATCGGCAACGGCGTGGCCGACGACAAGCTGATCTACACGTACATGCCAGAGCTCACGCGCTACTACCTGGGCGAGGAGCCGATCCTGCCCAACGTGGACACGTGGCGCCTCGAGGACCCTGAAGCGCTCGAGGAGGTCATGGATCGATTCGACGAACTCGTGACCAAGCCGGTGGACGGGGCAGGAGGCAAGGGCGTGCTGATCGGCCCGGCCGCCTCCAAGAGCGAGCTCGAGGCCGCGCGCCAGCACATCTTGGAGGATCCCCGCGGGTGGATTGCGCAGCCAGTCGTGCAGCTGTCCACCGTGCCCACGCTCACGTCCGAGGGGCTCGAGCCGCGTCACGTGGACCTCAGGCCGTTCGCCATCAACGACGGCGACGACGTCTGGGTGCTGCCGGGCGGCCTCACCCGCGTGGCGCTGCAGCGCGGCCAACTCATCGTCAATTCCTCTCAAGGCGGCGGGTCCAAGGACACCTGGGTGCTGGGCGGGGTGCGCCACCGTGGCTCCGTGCCGCCTCCCGAGTCGCGCGTCGAGTTCGCGGGGGTGGAGCCGGTGCCGCAGTCAGCACACCCCGAGGATTACGTGCACGGGCAACAGCAAATGCAGCAGCAACAGCAGGGGTCGACATGCTGAGCCGGATCGCCGAGTCGCTCTTCTGGATCGGGCGCTACGTGGAGCGTGCGGACAACACCGCGCGTCTGCTCGACGTGCACCTCAACGTGCTGCTCGAAGACCCGTGGGTGGACGAGCCCACCGCCAACGCGTCACTCCTTGCCGTGATGCACGTGCCCGTGGACGGCGCGGTCACGCGCGACGCGGTGATCAGGGCGCTCGCGACGGACGCCACCCTGTCGTCGTCCATCTCAGGGACCCTTGGCGCCGCCCGCGACAACGCGCGTCGTGCCCGCGAGGTAATCTCCACCGAGGTGTGGGAGTCGCTCAACACCACGTACATGCAGCTGGGTGCGCGCTCGCGCACGCCTCGCCCGCACGACTTCTTCACGTGGGTGAGGGAGCGTGCCGCGGTGGTGTGGGGGCTGCACAGCGCCACCACGTCGCGCGACGATGCGTGGAACTTCATGGAGTTGGGGCGTTCACTTGAGCGTGCCGACATGATCGCCAGGCTGCTCATGACCAAGGCGCTCGCAGGCACCACCGGCCCCAACTGGACCACGCTGCTGCGCACCTGCTCCGCCCACGAGGCCTACCTGCGCACCGTGAGGTCGCTCGTGACCGAGGAGCGCGCGGCGGAGTTCCTGCTCATTGACAGGCTGTTCCCGCGCTCGATCGCATACAACCTTGACAAGGCCGAGACCACCCTTGCGCTCATCGAGCCGGGGCTGGCGCGCCACTCGCAGACCGACCACGCCAGGCTGGCGCTTGGCAGGGCGCGCACCAACCTCGAATACCAGGCAATCGACGAGATTCTGGAGGACCTGCCCGCCCAGATGCGCCAGGTGCAGCGGGCCTGCGCGTCGGCGTCGGACATCATCAGGGACCGGTTCTTCCTGCCGTCGTCGTCCGTGCTGTGGAGTCAGGAGGCGGTGTGAGTATCCTCAAAGTGGTGCACAACACCACCTTCAACTACGCGACGCCCATCCAGAACTCGTACAACGAGGCGAGGCTCACGCCCGCATGGCTGCCGCGCCAGCGCGTGCTCGAGTCCAAGCTGGAGATTCACCCTGTGTCGTGGAAGTCGTCGTACCGCGACTACTGGGAGACCGCCGTGGTGGTGTTCGAGGTCACCGAGCCGCACACGTCGCTGTCAGTGACCGCCACGTCTCAGGTCGAGGTGCTACCCGTCACGCACAAGGCGGAACGCGTGGAGTGGGACGCCCTTCAGGGGCCGATGTTCCAGGACCTGCTGTCGGAGTACCTTGCGGTGTCCAAGGCCACGGAGCCGAGCGACGACCTGGCGGATTTTGCGCGCGAGGTCAAGGCCAAGGGCGGCCCTGATGAGGCGGCGCGGGCCATCTGCGACCACCTCAACGCCTCCATGATGTACGTGCCTGGCTCCACCAATGTGCACAGCCTGGCGCGCGAGGCATGGGCCGAGAAGTCAGGCGTCTGCCAAGACTTTGCCCACCTCGCCATCGGCGCACTGCGCAGTATCGGCATCCCCGCGCGCTACGTGTCCGGCTACCTCCACCCCAATCCGGACGCGCCCATCGGCGAGACGGTGCGGGGCGAGAGCCACGCGTGGGTCGAGTGGTGGACAGGGGACTGGTTTGGCTTTGACCCCACCAACGACCGCGAGGCTGGCGATCACCACGTGATCGTGGCGCGTGCGCGCGAGTATCGCGACGTGGCGCCGCTGACCGGCGTGTTCGGTGGTTCGACCAGCAACCTTGAGGTCTCCGTCAAGGTGACGCTGCTCGGTGAGGCCGACAGCGTCGGCCGTGCCCGCCTGCCTCGCTAGAATCCTGGGGTGACCTCCCCCGAGACTTCCCTGGACGACGCGCGCTACGACTTTCACATGATCGAGCAGCGGTGGCAGCCGGTGTGGGCGGACAAGCAGCCGTTCCGATCTTGCGACGTCGACGACGAGCGTCCCACCAAGTACGTGCTGGACATGTTCCCGTACCCTTCCGGTGACCTTCACATGGGTCACGCGGAGGCGTACGCGCTGGGAGACGTGATCTCGCGCTACTGGACCCTCAAGGGCTTCAACGTGCTGCACCCCATCGGCTGGGACTCGTTCGGCCTGCCCGCCGAGAACGCGGCGATCAAGCGCGGCGTTGACCCTGCCGGGTGGACAGAGGCGAACATCGCTCAGCAGCGCACCTCGATGGAGCGCTACGCGTGCTCCTTCGACTGGGACCGGGTGCTCATGACCCACCGTCCGGAGTACTACCGCTGGAACCAGTGGATCTTCACCCGACTGTTCGACCGCGGCCTGGCGTATCGCAAGCCGTCCCTGGTCAACTGGTGCCCCTTCGACCAGACGGTGCTCGCCAACGAGCAGGTCGTGGCCGGGCTGTGCGAACGCTGCGACACCCCCGTCACCAAGAAGAAGCTCACCCAGTGGTATTTCAAGGTCACCGACTACGCCGACGAGCTCCTGGACGGCCTGGAGACACTGCGCGAGACGTGGCCCTCCAAGGTCATCGCGATGCAGCGCAACTGGATCGGTCGCTCCCGCGGCGCCGATGTCCAGTTTGTGATCGAAGGTCGCAAGGCGCCAATTCCGATCTACACGACGCGCCCCGACACGCTCTTTGGTGCGACGTTTATGGTGGTCGCGGTCGATTCCGACCTGGCCGCAGAGCTCCTGGCCGACACCGACGAGGCGACCAAGGCGGAGTTCGCCGCGTACGCTGAGAAGGTCAAGGGCGACACCGAGATCGAGCGCCTCAGCACCGAGCGGCCCAAGACGGGCGTGTTCCTGAGCCGCTACGCGATCAACCCGGTCAACGGGGAGAGGCTGCCGATCTGGGCCTCCGACTATGTGCTCGCCGACTATGGACACGGCGCCATCATGGCCGTGCCCGCCCACGACCAGCGCGACCTCGACTTCGCGCGCGCCATGGGCCTGCCGGTGCGCACCGTCCTGGATTGTCGCGACGACGACGGCAACCCGCTGCCCGATCCCGTCGAGTCGGGTGTGGCGACCGTGGGCGACGGCACGCTCATCAACTCCGGGTCGATCAATGGCCTGGACAAGGCGGACGCGATCACCGCGATCGTCGCCGAACTCGAGAAGGCGGGCACAGCGTCGGCGTCCGTCAACTATCGCCTGCGCGACTGGCTGATCTCGCGCCAGCGCTACTGGGGCACGCCCATCCCGATCGTTCACTGCGACGCGTGCGGCGAGGTTCCCGTCCCCGACGACCAACTCCCCGTGACGCTGCCGCCGACCGCGGGCCTCGACCTCAAGCCCAAGGGCCAGTCGCCCCTGGCCGCCGCGACCGACTGGGTCAACACGACCTGCCCCACGTGCGGCGGCGCCGCCCTACGCGACACCGACACGATGGACACCTTCGTGGATTCGTCCTGGTACTTCCTGCGCTTTCTGTCGCCCCACAAGAGCGATGGGCCCTTCGACGTCGACGAGGCCAAGAAGTGGGCGCCCATCGACCAGTACGTCGGCGGCGTGACCCACGCGATCCTGCACCTCCTGTACGCGCGCTTCTTCACCAAGGCGCTGCGCGACATGGGCATGATCGACTTCGGTGAGCCCTTCACCGCGCTGCTGAATCAGGGCATGGTGCAGATGGACGGCTCCGCGATGTCCAAGAGTCGCGGCAACCTCGTGAGCCTTGCGGCACAACTCGACGAGTTTGGCGTGGACGCGATTCGCCTCACGATGTCGTTTGCGGGACCGCCCGAGGACGACATCGACTGGGCGGATGTGTCGCCTGCAGGCTCCGCCAAGTTCCTGGCGCGTGCCTGGCGACTCGCCCGCGACGTGACCAGCGAGCCCGGCGTGGACCCTGCCGAAGGTGACCGCGACCTGCGGGCCGTGACGCATCGGACACTTTCCGAGGCATTTGAATTGGTCGAGTCGTTCCGCTTCAACGTGGTCGTCGCGCGCGTGATGGAGCTCGTGAACGCGACGCGTAAGGCCATCGATACCGGGGTGGGGGCCGCGGATCCCGCAGTGCGGGAGGCCGCCGAGGTCGTGGCCACGCTGCTGAGCCTGTTCGCGCCGTACTGCGCCGAGGACATGTGGTCGATGCTCGGTCACGAGGACTTGGTGGCGCTGTCCGGCCTGCCCGAGGTGGACGACGCGCTGCTGGTTCAGGACAGTGTCACGTGCGTGGTGCAGGTCATGGGCAAGGTGCGCGACCGCCTGGAGGTCTCGCCCAACGCCACAGAAGACGAGTTGCGCGACCTTGCCCTGGCCTCACCCACCGTGCAACGAGCCATGGGCGGCGCACCCGTGCGCACGGTGATCGTGCGCCCGCCTGGACTCGTCAACGTCGTCGTCAACACGTAGGCCGCCGTGAGTTTCCGGGTGGCGGTCGCGACGGATTCTTCCTCTTGCCTGCCCACGGAACTCGCTTTGTCGTGGCGAGTGGCAGTTGTACCGCTGCAGGTGATCATCGATGACGAGACATTTGTGGAGGGCGACGATGCGTCGCCCCAACGGGTGGTCGACTCGCTCCTAGCCGGCAGCAAGGTCAGCACCTCGCAACCGTCGCCGCAAGCGCTGGTGGACGTCGCCGAGTGGGCCAAGGCCGATGGTGCCGAGTCGCTCGTGTTCATCCCACTGTCGGCCAAGATCTCCGGCACCGCTCAGGCGATGGAGTGGGTGGCGGTGCGCGCGCCGTTGCCCGTGACCGTGGTCGATTCGGGCACGGTGGCGCTTGCTACGGGGCTGGCGGCGCTGTCCGCAAGCGCGGTCGCGGCGGCCGCAGGCGCGTACGACGACGTGGTCGCGGAAGCCAAGCGTGCCGCCCAGTCCTCCATGTGTCTGTTCACACCCGACTCCCTCGGATACCTCAGGCGCGGCGGTCGGGTGAGCCCAGCCGTCGCGGCGGTGGGCAGGGCGCTCGGCGTCAAGCCGGAACTCGGCATAGTCGACGGCGAGGTGGGCCAGATCGCACGCCACAGATCGTCTGCGACGGCGCGTGCGGCCATGCTGGACAAGATCGCCGCGCGTGCGGCCACCATGCGCCATCCCGTGATTGGCATCATGACGTCGCCGGGGGACAACCACCTCGTCGCTCAGGCCAGGCAGATGCTGTCGGCCAGGGGAGCCTGGCCGGTACTGGAGGCGGGCCTGTCCGCGGCACTCGCCGCGCACGCAGGTCCCGGCACCCTTGTCGTGGCCGTGGTCGACGTGCACGCCGACGTCGCGGCTTCCCTCTAGCCGGTGCGAGCCCGCAACCCGGATGGCGTCGTCCCCAGGGCGGGCAAGGGAGCGTGTTTCCCCCCATCGGGACCGGACCGTGTCCACCGCATCGGCGTGAGTCCTAGCGTCTGCGTATGGACGCCAGTGGGGATGTGACTTCGCGGGTCGATCATGCCCTACGGCAGGCCGCGGCGCGGGCGTACGAAGCGGCCCATGGTGCCTTGGGCGATGACGTGGTTCAGGCCCAGCCCGCGCGCTGGAGGTGGGAGGTCTCCCCCCGGGTCATGGTGACCTTGGGGCTACTCGGGGCGATCATCGGCGCACTGGTGGTGTGGGCGCCGCGCCCCACAGACGCGCTGGTCTCCGGTGCGCTCGTCGCAGAACAGGCGACGCCCGCGCCCGGCGCAGCGGGTGCGACACCCGCGCCAGGTGAAGCCAGTGCGGCCGGCATGACGGTGCACGTGGCAGGAGCCGTGGCACGGCCCGGGGTCTACGAACTTCCCGTCGGCAGCCGTGTCACCGATGCGATCGAGGCTGCGGGCGGGCCGGTGGTGGGCGCCCAACTCGACTCGATCAATTTGGCGCGCCAGGTAGCGGACGGGGAACAGGTGCGCGTGCTCACCGAAGACGATGGCGGTATGGGGGTCGGACGCACGGCCGACGGTCGGATCAACATCAACACGGCGGACACCTCCGTGCTTGAGGAGTTGCCGGGCGTCGGACCCGTTCTTGCGCAACGCATCGTCGCGTACCGCGAGCAGAACGGGCAGTTCGTGTCCGTCGAGGCGCTCATCTCCGTCACCGGAGTGGGTCCAGCAATGGTCGCCAGTTTGGCGGATGCGGCCAGCGTGTGAGGGAGCACGACGCCCGGCTCCTGCCTGCGGCCGGCTCCGCCATCGTCACGGGTGCATGGGTGGCCTCCGGTGGGAGCCACTGGGCGCTGGCGGCCGTCGCATGGTTCGTTGTGCTCGCGCTGGCACTACTCGTGACAGGGATTCTGGCGCGTCGATCGCGTCGATTGCGTCGTCGCGACCCGGGGCACGCTCCGTCGCGCCTCTCGCAAGCGCGCCGCGTCGCCCGGCAGGCTGTCTTCACGGCTCTCCTCGTGACGATCGTCGCCGCGACGGCGGCGGCGAGCGCGAGAGAGCAGGTGCCACCGAACATCGCTACGGCGGTCGAGACCCGGGCGACCATCTCGGTGCTCGGCGTCGTCACCTCCGACGCGCGACCTGCGGGCCGCAATGCGTGGACAGGCGCACCTCGGCAGGCCATCACCGTTGCCGTCCACAGCGCCTGCGCCAAGCCCTGCAAGCGTTCGTACGCCGCACACTTCACTGCCGACGCCATCGTCGAAGGCGTCACCGCCGCGAACCTCGGGGACACGGTTGCCGTGGCAGGTCGCGCCAGCGCCAACCGCAACAGTCGCGTCAGGGCAACTGTCTGGGAGGCGAGCATCGACGTGACGGAGCCTGCACGCGGGCCCCTTGCGTGGGTGGGGACGGTGCGGGCGAGCGCGCGCCAGGCCGCCGAGCCCCTCCCCGACGAGGTGCGCGGCCTGGTCCTGGGCATGGTCATCGGCGACACCGATCAGATGCCCGTGAGCCTGAGCGCCGACATGCGCACCACGAGCCTGACACACCTCACGGCGGTCTCCGGATCGCACTTCGCCATCGTGGTGTTGGTCCTCGGTTGGGTGCTCACCCGGCTCGTCTCACGCCGATGGCTGCGCGCCGCAGTACTGGCGATTGGCATGACGAGCCTTGCCGCCGTCGTGCTGCCGGAGCCGTCCGTGCTCAGGGCACTGACCATGGCCATCGCCATAGCGCTGGGGTGGTGGTGGGGAAGGCCCGCCCATGCGCTACCCGCGCTCGGGGCAGGCGTCCTGGTGCTGCTGCTCATCGACCCAGGACTCGCGGGCGCCATCGGCTTTCAACTCTCGGTGGTGGCGGTGTCGGCCATCGTGGTGTGGGCGCCGCACCTCGCGCGACACCTCAGCCGCTGGATGACCGCCACTGTTGCGCGCGCGATGTCCATTCCGCTGGCGGCGTGGCTGGCAACCTGGCCGTTGCTGGTGACGTTGCAGCCGGGGCTTGGCCTCTACGCCGTGCCCGCGAACCTCGTGGCGGCGCTGGCCGCCTTCCCGGTGACCGTCGTGGGACTCGCGGCGATGGTGGCATCTCTCGTGTGGCCGGGTCTTGGGGTGGTGGGGATGCAGGTGGCGGGAGCGTTCGCCTGGCCCGTCGTGTGGTCCGCTCGCGCATTCTCGGCGGCCCCCGGCCACTGGCTGGCCTGGCCGTCGGGGTGGGTGGGCGTCGTGCTTGCCGCGGCGGTGACGGGCGCCCTGGCTTTCGCGTCCGCCGCGCGTCGTCCCCGTGGTGGGTTCAGGATGACGATGGCGCTGGTCGCGGTCGCAAGTGTGGCGGTGGTGCCCATGCTCACGCTACGCGTGGGGCCTGTTCTCGAGGACTGGACGATCGTGGTGTGCGACGTGGGTCAGGGAGACATGATGCTGCTACGAGTGAGCGACGATTCGGCAGCCGTCATCGACACAGGCCCGCCAGGTGGTGCGGGGGAGCAGTGCCTGCGGCGGTACGGCGTGCGTACCGTCCCGCTGTTGGTGCTCACGCATCCCCATGCGGATCACGATGGTGCCGTGGCGGAGGTCGCTGCGGCGGCGCGCATCGACCAGGTGTGGGTGTCGCCCGCGGCGGTGACGAGCGGACGCGACGCCGCGACGGCCGACGCGCGGGCAACGGGCGCCACGGTGAGCGTCCCCTCAGTCGGCCAGACGTGGACCGCAGCCGACGTCGACCTCGTTGTCCTGTATCCGCCCGCGGGCGCCGGCGACGCGGCGACGTCGAGCGAGATCAACGACGCGAGCATCGCCTTGTCCATCCGGGTGGGACCGTCGACGGCGCTCACGTGGGGAGACCTGGAGACCGCCGGACAGGCCGCATTCGCTGCAACGTTCAGCCGGTCCGAGGTCGTGGACCTGGTCAAGGTGGCACATCATGGCTCGTCCGCCCAGTTGCCCGAGTTGGCCGCCAAGGTGACCTCCAGGGTGGCCGCGATCAGCGTCGGTGCCAGCAACCCGTACGGTCATCCCAATGACGAGACGGTTGCGCTCTACGCTCGCTACGCGGCGGCCGTGATGACCACGGCGCAATGCGGAGACATTGCTGTGGGTCGGGACGGCACCGTGGCGTCGGCGTGTCCCCCCGACGTGGCAGGCTAGTGCCGTGCCAGCACCCACGCCGCCTCGCCGCGGGAACTCGGCTGTGCCCGCGTGGCATCATGCCAAGCCTGCACCCGTGGTCCTCGTCTCCGGGCCCGAGACGCTGCTTGGGAGCCGCGCGCTCGGCCTCATCGTCGATGCCGTGAGGGCCCGTGATCCGGAAACGGATGTGCATCACGTCGAGGCCGCCACCTACACGGCGGGGCTGTTACGCTCCGCCGCCAGCCCTTCGCTGTTCGGTGGAACCGCGCTCGTGATCGTGGAGGGCGCCGAGTCCATGAACGATGCGTTCCTTGCCGACGCGGTCGAGTACGTCTCGGCGCCGGATCCAGAAGCCGTGGTGGTCGTCAGGCATGGCGGCGGAAACAGGGGCAAGAGGTTCCTGGATGCGGCACGCGCCGCGGGCGTTCCCGAATACGGTTGCCCCGCCGTCACGCGCGACGGCGACCTCGTCGATTTCACGGCCGCGGAGTTTTCCCGTGCCCGACGCACGGCGAGCGCCGCGGCGGTGCGGGCCTTGGTCGACTCCGTCGGTTCGGACGTGTCGCAGCTCGCGGCGGCCTGCTCGCAGTTGGTGCTTGACACCGAGGGCGGAATCGACGAAGCCGTGGTCGCCAGGTATTACGGCACGCGGGTCAACGCCACCGGGTTCGCGGTGGCGGACGCGGCCGTGGTGGGGGATCGTGCCAAGGCGTTGGCGTTGGTGCGCCACGCTCTGGAGACTGGAACCGATCCCGTGCCGCTCGTCGCCGCGCTCGCGATGAAGTTGCGCACACTGGCCAAGGTGGGCGCGGCACGCGGCAGGGGCGTAGACCCCACCAGAGATTTGGGTATCGCGCCGTGGCAAGTGGACCGCGCCCGCCGCGAGTTGCGGCACTGGGACGCTGACCGCCTCGCCGATGCCATCGAGCACGTCGCGGCGGCCGACCACGCGATCAAGGGAGGAGATCGGGCTCCCGCCTTCTCGGTGGAAAGACTGGTGCGTCACGTGGCGGATTTGGCGGCGGTCGCCTCGGGGGCGTACGGCTAGCTGACGTCGGGGCGCCCAGGGTGCGCAAAAGGCCCCGCGTTGGCGGGGCCTCTTGCGGTGGGGCAGCGGCTCTAGAGTTGCCCCACCTGCTTGGCCAATGCCGACTTGCGGTTCGCCGCCTGGTTGGCGTGAATGACGCCTTTCGAACTGGCTTTGTCGAGCTTCGTCGACGCGCTCTTCAGCGCGGACTCGGCCGCAGCCTTGTCGCCAGCAGCGATCGCCTCGCGTACCTTGCGCACGTGCGTCTTCAGTTCCGACTTGACTGCGACATTGCGCAGGCGCGACTTTTCGTTCGTGCCGATACGCTTGATCTTGGACTTGATGTTTGCCACGGGAATCCCTTGAGGTCTACGACGGTTCTCGTGCGTCGCTCTTGCGCGCACACGGCGTCCTAGCATACCAGCAAGGCTGGTTCACAGCGAGCCGATGACCTTGTCAAAGGTCTCCCGGTCAAGGACGGCACCCTCCCGGCGGACATCATCCGGATGGATCCTGACGATCCTATCGAGTCGGACCTCGCTCGCACGCCGTTTCGTGTCCCACGCCCCGGCGCCGATGTCCATCCAGCGTCGCCCCCAGCGTGCATCGTCGGCCGCGTCCCGGTCGTGATCCTTGGACGTGAGCATGAGGCACAGCAGCCAACCCCGGTCCGTTCCCACGGCGAGCACGGGACGGTCCTTGCCTTGCGTGTGATCGTCTTCGTAGGCAACCCAGGTCCACAGGATCTCGCCCGGGTCGGCATGACCGTCGAGACTGGCCGCATGGCGCGGGGTGAACCGACCGGTGAAGTCACCCGGATAGTGACGATGGCCCCGCGTCGCACGGACACGCTTGGGCGATGAGGGCGTTGTCCTGTTCGCCGAGCGCACCACCGTCGCGACGGCCTTGGCAACACTCGCGAAGGTCCGGCGCATGCGTTCAGGCTAGCGTCGGGCAGTCTGTTCGAGCCAACGCGGTACCGGGCCGGTGGAATCGACAACCACATCGGTCGCGTCCTCGGACAGCAGCGGTGTGGGCGTGACAGGCAAACCGAGGCTGATGTCGGTAGCCGCAACGGCGTGGCCGAACAGGAAGCCCTGAGCCAACTGCCACCCGTGGCGTCGCGCAATCGCGAACTGCGCCTCCGTCTCGATGCCCTCGATCACGCCATACATGCTCAGTGACCGAGTCAGGGCCGCCATGGCCGTGGAGATGCGATCCCCGGTTCCTCGGTCTCCCAAGCGCAACGTGAACTCGCGGGCGAGTTTGAGGCCTGCCACCGGGTTCTGCAGCACTGACGACAGCGCCGAGTAGCCGGTACCAAAATCGTCGAGAATGAGATCGACCCCGAGATCCGTGAGCGCCTTGAGGTCCGCGCGCGCCGATGCGGTGGCCAGCAGCATTCCCGACTCGGTGATTTCCAGGCCCAGCTGGTGAGGCGACGCGCCGGACGTCTCGAGCGCGCTGCGGACCACCTGAGCAAGGTCGGCGGTGCCAATCTGACGCGTCGACACGTTCACGAACACCCGACCGGTGAAGTGGGGGCGCGCGGCAAGAAACTCGCACGCCTCATGCAACACCACGGACCCTAAAGGCACCACCAGGTTGGCATCCTCCGAAATGGGGATGAACTCGTCGGGAAGCAGTAGACCCCTGACGGGATGCTGCCACCGCACGAGCGCTTCGAAGGCGACGGTCTCGTGAGTCTCGAGGTCGACGACGGGTTGGTAGTGGACCACGAGTTCGCCATCGCGAATGGCCGAGCGGAGTTCCGATTCGATGGAAAGTTTGGTCAGGGCGCTCTGGCGCATCGACTCGTCAAAGACCTCCACGCAGGCGCGACCATTTTGCTTGGCTGCACACATGGCCATGTCGGCGTTGCGCACAAGAGATTCGGCGCTCAGACCCGGCGCGGCCATCGCCAGTCCTCCGGACACGGATGGCTCGAGTTCGTGGCTCTCGACATGGAACGGCTGATTGACCGCCGCCGCGATCCCGTGCAGCACGGACTTCGCGGCCCCGACCCCCATGACGTCCTCGACGATGACGACGAATTCGTCGCCGCCCAGCCGAGCCACCGTGTCGGCCGACCGCACGGCTCCCTCGATGCGTCGGGCGATTTCGACGAGCATGGTGTCGCCCGCGTCGTGGCCGAGCGAGTCGTTGACCACCTTGAAGTGGTCGACGTCCAGGAAGATGCAGGCGACGGTCGCCAGGCGTGGCTCGTGACTGTCGAGCGCGCGGTCGAGTCGCTCCATGAGCAGGGTGCGGTTCGCGAGCCCCGTGAGGGGGTCGTACAGGGTGCGCCGCTCGAGGAGGTCACGCGCACGCCGAATCTCGGTGATGTCCTCCACCTGGGCGACGTAGTGATGAACCGAGTTGTCAAGAGTCACCACATCGGACACGGTGACGCGCACCCAGATCGTGTCGCCGTCGCGATCCAGCAGCCGCTTGTGAACCTGATAGAAGGGCACCTCGCCTACGGCAAGCCGATTCATCAGTTCGACGTCGCGGGGCAGATCGTCCGGGTGGGTGTATTCGGCAAAGTGACGATTCGCAAGTTCGTCGGCACTGCGACCCAGGATGCGAGCGAAGGCCTCGTTGACCTCCAGGTAGCGGCCACTGTGATCCATGACGACCATACCGATGGGCGAGTCGCGGAAGGTGTAGGGGAACAGGTCGTCATGCGTTGCCATGTGGTGCTCCCTTCCTCGTGCTTGATGAGTCCGCAACGGCATCGTTGTCAATATCGGCACAATGTGAGATCACTGAAGCCCCATGACATGGGACGATAGAAGCCCCCTGACGTCGTCGAAGGAAGTCCCACAACTCGTGCCCGCATCCTCCATTGAGCCAGCCGCCACCGCGCCAGCGCTCCTTCGCAACTTTTGCATCATCGCTCACATCGACCACGGCAAGTCGACGCTGGCAGACCGGATGCTGGGCATCACGGGCGTGGTATCGGAGCGGGCGGCGCGCGCGCAGTACCTGGATCGCATGGACATCGAACGCGAACGCGGCATCACCATCAAGTCGCAGGCTGTGCGCATGCCGTGGACGTGTGAGGGTCAGGATCACGCTCTCAACATGATCGACACCCCGGGGCACGTCGACTTCACCTACGAGGTGTCGAGGTCCCTCGCCGCGTGCGAGGGGGCCGTGCTGCTGGTCGACGCAGCCCAGGGCATCGAGGCGCAGACGCTGGCGAACCTCTACCTGGCCATGGAGAACGACCTCGTCATCATTCCGGTGCTCAACAAGATCGACCTGCCCTCAGCGGACCCCGACCGGTATGCGGCCGAGTTGGCGCAACTCATCGGTTGTGACGAGGACGACGTGTTGCGGGTCAGTGGCAAGACCGGCCAGGGCGTCGGCGAACTCCTCGACCGGGTGGTGCGCGACATCCCCGCGCCGGTGGGGGACGCCGCCGCGCCCACCAGGGCCATGATCTTCGACTCGGTGTACGACACCTACCGTGGCGTCGTCACCTACATTCGCGTGATCGACGGCTCGCTCAAGCCGCGCGAAAAGATCGCCATGATGTCCACTCTTGCCACTCACGATCTGTTGGAGATCGGCGTCATCAGCCCCGAGCCGGTGCCCACTAAAGGTCTGGGCGTAGGGGAGGTCGGGTACCTGATCACCGGCGTGAAGGATGTGCGCCAGTCCAAGGTGGGCGACACGGTGACGCTCGCGGCGCGGCGCGCCCAGCAGTCGCTGCCGGGCTACCGCGATCCGCGACCCATGGTCTACTCCGGCCTGTTCCCCTTGGATGGCTCCGACTTCCCGATCCTGCGCGACGCACTCGACAAGCTGCAGCTCAACGACGCGTCGCTCGTGTACGAGCCCGAAAGTTCGGTGGCGCTCGGCTTCGGCTTCCGTTGCGGGTACCTGGGCCTGTTGCACCTCGAGATCGTTCGCGACAGGCTCGAGCGTGAGTTCCACCTCGACCTGATCTCGACCGCACCCAACGTGGTGTACGAGGTGGAGATGGAGGACGGCAAAGTCCACACCGTCACGAATCCATCCGAGTTTCCCGCAGGCAAGATTGCGCAAGTGCGTGAACCGGTCGTCAAGGCCACGATCTTGGTGCCAAGCGAATTCATCGGCACCGTCATGGAACTGTGCCAGGAGCGCCGTGGCGCCATGGGCACCATGAACTATCTGAGCGAGACCCGCGTCGAGATGCACTACACGTTGCCGTTGGCCGAGGTGGTCTTCGACTTCTTCGATCAGCTCAAGTCACGTACGCGCGGCTACGGCTCGCTCGACTACGAACCCTCCGGCGATCAGGCCTCCGATCTTGTCAAGGTCGACATTCTGTTGCAGGGGGAGGCTGTCGATGCCTTCAGCGCCGTGGTCCACAAGGACGCGGCCTACAAGTACGGACTGTCCATGGTGGGCAAGCTCAAGGACCTCATCGACCGCCAGCAGTTTGAGGTGCCCATTCAGGCGGCCATCGGATCGCGCATCATTGCTCGCGAGACCATCCGCGCCATCCGTAAGGACGTGCTGGCCAAGTGCTACGGCGGAGACATCTCCCGCAAGCGCAAACTTCTCGAAAAGCAAAAGGCGGGCAAGAAGCGCATGAAGAACATCGGCTCGGTCGAAGTGCCGCCCGAGGCGTTCATCGCCGCACTCAGCACCTCGGACGATGCCTCGGACAAGGGCAAGAAGAAGTCGTGACCGACACGGTGGCCGCCGCACCACCGGCGTCCGATCCGGCCAGGCGCGACTTCGGCGTCTACATCCACGTCCCTTTTTGCACGGTGCGGTGCGGGTACTGCGACTTCAACACCTACGCGCCCGGCGAGGTCGACGGGGCCACCCGCGAGGGCTACGTTGAGGCAGCGCTGGCGGAGATGGCGATGGCGCGGCTGGCCATGGGTGCGGACGAGCGCCCCGCATCGACCGTGTTCTTGGGCGGCGGCACGCCCACGATGCTCGACGCATCGGCCTTGGTGAGGCTTCTGGACGGCGTGCGCGATACCTGGGGGCTAGTCTCCGACGCAGAGGTCACCACCGAGGCCAACCCGGACTCCGTGAGTGCGGCCTCGCTCGCCGCGCTCGCGGCAGCGGGCTTCACGCGGGTGTCTCTCGGCATGCAATCCGCGGTACCCCACGTGCTTGCGACGCTCGAGCGCACCCACGACCCCGCCAACGTGGAGCGGGCCCTCGCATGGACGCGAGAGGCGGGCCTCGCGGTGAGCCTCGACCTCATCTACGGCACGCCCGGGGAGTCCCTATCCGACTGGCGCTCCAGCCTTGGCGAGGCAATCCGGCTGCAGCCCGACCACGTCAGCGCCTATGCGCTCGTCATCGAGCCCGGGACCAAGATGGGGGCCCAACTGAGACGCGGACAGATCGCCGCAACCGATCCCGACACCCAGGCGGACATGTATGAGGCGGCGGACGAGGCCCTCGCCGACGCGGGTTTTGGCTGGTACGAGGTGTCCAACTGGGCGCGCAACCCGGGGCAGGCATGCCGCCACAACCTGGCGTACTGGCGCAGTCAGGACTGGTGGGGAATCGGGCCTGGCGCGCACTCCTACCTGGGCCCGCGCCGTGGCGCGCAGGGTCAAGCTCTTCCCGCGACGAGGTGGTGGAACGTCAAGCATCCCCTCGCGTATGCGACGCGAGTGGGGGCGCGAGTGGACCCGGCACAGGGTCGTGAGGAACTGGGCGACTCGGACCTCGCGCTGGAGCGGATCATGCTTCGCCTGCGACTCGCGGAGGGTGTGCCCACATCGGCCGTCGCCCCCCACAAGGCCGACGCCATCGGCAGGCTTATCGCGGACGATGTGCTGGACGGGGCATCGGCACTGCGCGGGCAGTTGGTACTCACGCGTCGCGGCAGGCTTGTGGCCGATGCCGCGGTGCGCGTTCTCAGTTGAGGGGTTCGGGGGCGTTTCGGGGGCCTGGCAATCGCGCCTTTTTTGCACGTGAGGGGATGGGCGTTGGGTGCGGGTGTGGGCCTCGGGACGGGGGCAGGCTCGTCCCGGTCGGCTCACGGCGCGGACTGGCCCTTGTAGGCGTAGCGTGAGGAGTGCAGGTGGACATCGACGCCCACCGCTGAGAGGAATCAAGGAGGACTCATGAAGGCACTCGTGTATCACGGTCCGGGAAACAAGAGTTGGGACGAGGTCCCCGACCCCGTTTTGATCGCTCCGACAGACGCGATTGTTCAGGTCGACACCACCACGATCTGCGGCACCGATCTGCATATCCTCAAGGGTGACGTGCCCGCGGTCACTCCCGGCAGGGTGCTCGGCCACGAGGCCGTCGGCACTGTGCTCGAGGTTGGCGGGTCGGTCACCAACGTGGCGGTGGGCGACCGGGTCATCGTGTCGTGCATCAGTTCCTGCGGCACATGTACGTACTGCCGCAGCGGCATCCCATCACACTGCCTTGCCGACGAAGGAGCATCCGGCATCGGCTGGATCCTTGGGCACCTCATCGACGGCACGCAGGCCGAGAAGGTCCGCATCCCGTTCGCGGACACCTCGCTGTACGCGCTCCCGGAGGCAGTCGCTGACTCCGCCGCGATTCTGCTGTCGGACATTTTCCCGACAGGCTTCGAGATCGGGGTCCAGGACGGGCGCGTCAAGCCGGGCGACACGGTCGCCGTCGTCGGCGCCGGGCCCGTCGGACTGGCCGTGATCGCCACCGCGGGACTGTATGGAGCCGCACAGATCATCTCGATCGACCTCGACCCCAGCCGCCTGGCGCTCGCGCGGGAGGTGGGTGCGACACACGGGATCAACTCCGGTGACGCCGACTGGAAGGAACAGGTTCTCGCGCTGACCGACGGGTACGGGGTGGACGTCGCAGTCGAGGCGGTTGGCGTTCCCGCGACGTTCGACATGTGCACCCGCCTGGTGCGACCCGGTGGCTCCATTGCCAACGTCGGCGTGCACGGCAAGCCCGTCGAACTCGAGTTGGATCGACTGTGGATTCAGAACATCTCCATCAGCATGGGTTTGGTGAAGACGACCACGTTGGGGATGCTCCTGAAGCTCATCGCTCAGGGCAAACTGCCGGTCGAGAAGTTTGTCACCCACCGCTTCGCGCTCGACGATCTCATGTCCGCGTACGAGACCTTTGGGAACGCGGCGCAAAGCAAGGCACTGAAGGTCCTCATCAGTCGCTGAGGTCCCTGACAGGGCGGTCATCCGGCGAGCACCCCCGGGCCACGGAGCGGCTCGCCGCTTGGCCGCCGCGCCACACGCCACTGCCGAACCGACCCCACACCACTGCGACGGGTGCGCTCAGGTGAGGACATGTCGGCGCGAGCCGCTCCCAGGTGGCGCATGTCACGGCCCCGAATTGAAGGCCGTGGCCTCACTTCACGAACTGAATCGCCAGCGGAATGCGGTAGTACTCGCCGTTCGAGGCCTTCGCGCCAGCCACGAACGAGATCACGATGGCGTAGAGCACGTACAGCCCCCACAACGGCAAGGTGACGGCGAGTCCCACCACAAACAGCATCAGGCCCACGACCACGGCCGCAGCACCGAACACGAGGGTGGTGATCTGGAGGTTGAGGTTCTGCTTGCCGTGGTGATCCACGAGAGCCGAGCGGTCCTTGTAGATGAGCCAGATCACCAGGGGGGCGACGATCGCGAGGGTGCCGCCGCTCAACAGTGCCGCGACCGCAGCGGTCACGTGCGCGAGCATCGCCCAAGTCCGGGCTTCGGATTCGAGCATGGGCTGCGCCGTCGGATGAGTGGGCGGCGCGGCGGGTGTGTTCCCGTCTGAGGACGGGGAGGAGTTCTCTGTCATGGCACCACTGTGGCAAAACGACTCAGGGCCCCGCATCGGCCTTGCGACCGATGTGGGGCCCTGAAAGCGATCAGGGTGAAACCCTGCGAACTACTTGACGATGCGCCAGTTCAGGGGGTAGCGGTAGTTTTCGCCCTTGTTGGTCTTCATCGCAGCGGGGATGCAGAAGATGAGCGTCGCGGCGAAGACCGCAAGGCCCGTCAGTAGGCCAAGTCCGAAGACCGGAACGAGGATGATCGACACCACGTAGCCGATGGTGACGAGAATCGAGAAGTTGAGAGACTCCTTGCCTTCGGTGTCGACGAAGGCGCTGCGGTCTTTGCCGATGAGCCAGAAGATCAGCGGCGGCAGGATGCCAAACAGGATGATTCCCGCATGCGAAAGTGTCGCGTAGAGGCGTGCGTCGCTGTCGGACAATGGCGCCGCAGGTTGCATCGGAGGGGGCGTTTCAGTCATGTGTTTTCACCACTTTGAGTTGGAACGGATAGTGTGCGGGACTGCCCTGCCGCGCCAGCCAAAATCCTGCCAGACTGAAGTAGATCGCCGCGACGGGAACCACCCACAGCGCCAATGTACCGAGAAAGCCGACCAAAGGTACATAGGTCCTCACCGCGACGGCGAGGATCAAGACGGTGACCAGCGCGAAGGAGAAGTTTGCCGCCTTCACTGCCTCGGACGCGGCGAAGGCGTCGCCGCGTCGGCGCGCGGCGTAGATGACCAGGGGGATGAGTGGTCCCGTCAGCCCCGTCAGGTGCGCTATGCCCGCCGTTGGCGTGTGGGTGCCCGGGTGTGGCCTGTGGGTCATCGTCGCCTCCGAAGCACACGCTAGCGCGCTGAGGACAAGACGCAGTCGCGGTGCGGCGAGGACTGCGTAGAATTGGCACTCGCGGCAATCGAGTGCCAACGGGAGGTGACATGAGCGAACGCAGACGTGAGTCGGTGCTGAGGGCGATCGTCGAAGGCTACGTGTCCACGAGCGAGCCCGTGGGATCCAAGGCGCTTGCGCAACATCATGACCTAGGCGTATCCCCGGCGACGATACGCAACGAGATGGCGGCCCTTGAGCAGGAGGGGCTCATTGCGCAACCCCACACCTCGGCGGGGCGCATCCCGACCGACAAGGGCTATCGGTACTTCGTGGACATGTTGGCCGCGACCGCTGTCCAGGACAGCCACAAGCGGGCCATCTCGACCTTCCTTTCCGACGCGGTCGATCTCAACGACGTCGTCGAACGGTCGGTCCGGCTGCTCAGCCAGTTGACCCGCCAAGTGGCGGTGGCGCAGTACCCGTCGTTGCGCGAGAGCCCCGTGCGGCGAGTCGAACTGGTGCGCATGACAAGCGATCGAGCACTCGTCGTCGTGGTAAGCGCTGACGCTCGGGTCGAACAGGCCACCATCGGTGTTCCCGGGGCGGTCACGGAGGAGGAGTTCGAACGCTTCGCGCGCGAACTCAACGAGGCGGCGTCTGGGTTGACCCCAGAGGCGCTCGACAAGGCACTGTCCGGCTGGACGCAGCGTCACACGACGCAGCCCTGGCTACGCGACGTGGCGTCGTCCGTGGTGAGCGCATCACGCGGCGGAACCATCGAACGCGTGGTCTTTTCCGGTACCGGCAACCTCACGCGACAGGGTTCCGACCTGAAGGCGGATGCGGTGACGTCGATTCTGGATGCGCTCGAGGAACAGGTTGTCCTCCTCCGGTTGTTGCATGAAATGGCATCAGAGGGAGGTGTGTCCGTGCGCATCGGCCGGGAGACCGGGCAGGCGGCACTGGCAGGCACGGCGATCGTGGCGGCCGGTTACGGCACCGTGACCTCGTCCGCATTGTTGGGAGCGCTCGGACCGATGCGCATGGACTATCCGGGAACGATGGCTGCGGTGAGGGCTGTGGCGCGATACCTGTCGAAAGTGGTGGAGACGTGAAGGACTATTACGCCGTGCTCGGTGTGCCGAGAACCGCGACCGAGGCCGAGATCAAGAAGGCCTATCGCAAACTGGCGCGAGAATTGCACCCGGATGTGGCTGGCCCAGGGGCGGGCGACCGTTTCAAGGACGTTGCCGCCGCCTACGAGGTGCTGGGCAACGCGGACAAACGCGCCCAATTCGACCGGGGTGTTGACCCGCGGGGTGGCAACTCCTCAGCGGGCGCGGGGGCGGGGTTTGGCTTCGAGGATATCTTCGAGACGTTCTTTGGCTCGCCGATGGGCGGCTCGGCGCGCAGGGGCCCGGCGTCTCGCACTCAGCGCGGCGGCGACTCGCTCGTCGAGGTGGAGGTGACCTTGGAGGAGGCGGTCTTCGGCGCGCACCGCGAAGTCATGGTGGACCTTGCCGAGGTCTGCACCACCTGCCACGGCACCTGTTGCGCCCCGGGTACGCAACCCGCAACGTGTCCACAATGCCACGGGGCCGGAGTGGTGCAACGCGTCGCGCGCTCGCTACTCGGGCAGGTCATGACGACGGCCCCATGCCCGCGCTGCGGAGGCTACGGGTCGATCATCGACACCCCCTGCACCCAATGTTCCGGGCAGGGCCGCACGCGTGAGCGCAGGTCGATCGTTATCGACATTCCTGCGGGCGTGGAAACGGGTACCCGCATCCGGATGCCCGGTGCGGGCGATGCAGGCCCCGGTGGGGGGCCACGTGGCGACCTCTATGTCGAGATCCGTGAACGCCCCCATGAGTCCTTTGAGCGCAGGGGCGATGACCTTCACTGCACACTCGAACTGCCCATGACGGCGGCGGCGCTTGGCACGGTGGCCACGGTGGAGACCCTGGACGGACCGCGAGAGATCGATATTCGACCGGGAACGCACGCGGGGTCCACCGTGACACTCAAGGGTCTGGGAGTCGGCCGCTTGCAGCGTCCGGGTCGCGGCAACCTGCATGTCCACCTCGACATTCAGACGCCCACGGAACTGGATGACGACCAGATGGAGTTGCTCGCCCGCTTGGCGCGGCTCCGGGGCGAAGAGTTCCCCGAGGCACGGCTGGCTCCGATCGGTGGCGGGGTGTTCTCGCGCCTGCGGGAAGCGTTCATGGGTCGGGGATAGGTGTTGGCCCCCATGAGCGACACCGACTGCGGGTGTCCAGAGGTCGACTGCGCTGGCGGCGCCGCGGTGGCAGCAGTGCACAAGACGTGGTCGAGCGCGTCCGCGCGCAATACGCTTGAGCCATGACCGACTGCCTGTTCTGCCGGATTGCGGCCGGTGACATCCCTGCGGATATCGTTGCGCGTACCGACACCGTGATCGCGTTCCGCGACATCGCCCCCAAGGCCCCTGTGCATGTGCTCGTTGTACCGTTCGCCCACGTCGCCAACGTGACGGAGGCTGCCGCTCAGATTCCCACGGTGCTTGCCGAGATGGTTCAGATCGCGCAACGCATCGCCGATGCCGAGACGGGCGGCGAATTCAGGCTCGTCTTCAACACCGGACCGACGGCTGGTCAGAGCGTGTTTCACGCGCACGGCCATCTTCTCGGTGGCGCCGAACTGACCTGGGACGACGCGTGAGCGCATCCCGAGTGGTGATCGTCGATGACGCCGCGACCATGCCGGACCTGCTCGGCTCCGGAGACTCGGTGCTACGCGAACTGGAGCGAGCCTTTCCGGCCGTTGATGTGTTGGTGCGCGGCAATCACATTTCCCTCACGGGCCGCGATGCGGACGTCTCGGAGTGCGCGGCCGCCATCGAGGAGCTCCGGTCGCTTCTGGCCGCAGGAGTTGCCTTGACCCCCGACGTGGCACGCGAGACGGTCCGCATGCTGCAAGGCGCGAGGTCCGCGGTGGCCGCCGCACGTCGCGAAGGCGCTCCCCGTGAGGCGACGTCCAGCCCCGTGACGATTCTTTCGCGGTCGATCCTCAGTTCCCGGGGGCGCACGATCCGCCCCAAGACGGAAGGACAGGCCGCGTACGTTCAGCAGATCGAGCGACACACCGTCACGTTCTGTATCGGCCCCGCTGGTACGGGTAAGACGTACCTCGCGATGGCGCAGGCCGTGGCCGCGCTCCAGACCAAGCAAGTGTCGCGCATCATCCTGACGAGGCCAGCGGTCGAGGCTGGGGAGAGACTTGGCTTCCTGCCCGGCACCCTGTCGGAGAAGATCGATCCGTATCTGCGGCCGCTGTACGACGCCCTCCATGACATGGTCGATCCGGAGTCGATCCCCCGACTGATCGAGGCTGGCACGGTTGAGGTGGCGCCACTGGCGTACATGCGTGGGCGCACCCTCAACGACGCCTTCATCATTCTCGACGAGGCCCAGAACACTACGCGCGAACAGATGAAGATGTTCCTCACGCGCCTGGGATTCGGCTCCACCATGGTGGTCACGGGGGACATCACGCAGGTTGACCTTCCGGGCGGCACCACGTCCGGTCTGCGCGCCGCGCGAGACATTCTGCGTGGCGTCGACGACATCGGGTTCAGCGAGTTGGGGGCTCAAGACGTGGTGCGCCACCGACTCGTGAGCGACATCATCACCGCCTACGCCACCGACGAGGCGCGGCGGGAACGCCCGGACCGTGACGGCCAACAGCGCCACTTTTCGCGTGGTGCGGAGCCTCGGGCCACCCCATACAAGGAGACTGGCCCGTGATCGAGGTCAACAACGAGACGGACGTCAGTATCGACGAGGCAGAGTTTGCGGCGCTCGGTGGCTTTGTTCTGCAGCGCATGCATGTCGCGCCCGATGCGGAACTGGCGATCCTCTTTGTGGACGAGGCCGCCATGGAGGATCTTCACCTCAAGTGGATGGACGAACCTGGCCCCACCGACGTGTTGAGTTTCCCGATGGACGAATTGCGGCCCGGCACCCCGGACACGCCCACGCCCGCTGGGCTGCTTGGCGATATCGTGGTGTGCCCGGCTGTCGCCGTCCGCCAGGCAAGAACAGCCGGTCACAGTACACAGGAGGAGATGCTCCTGCTGGTCACCCACGGGATTCTCCACCTGCTCGGTTACGACCATGCGGAACCGGAAGACGAGCAGGAGATGTTCGCCCTCCAACGCACCCTCCTGCTCACCTTCCTGGCGCAGAGGGCGTAGATGAGTAGCGCGGCTGTGACGCTGCTGGTGTCACTCGGACTCGCGAGCATGCTGGGGGCAGCGGTGATGCACGCCATCGTGGCGGCGTTCGAGCAACTTCCTCACGCGCGGGAGCGGGTGATGGGCGAGGCCCGGCGTCCAGACGGGCGCCCGACTCTGGTCGCACGCCTCGCCCGTGACACCGACGAGGTGGCCAATGCCGCATCCGTCGTCTACGCCACCCTCGAAGCCGTCGCCTTGGTGTCGTGGAGCGTCCTCGCGTGGACGTGGGGGCGGGGCTTTTCGTGGCCTGGCTGGGCCGCGGCGCTTGCGACGATGGCGCTCGCTGCCGCCTATTCGCTGCTGCTGGTGCGCGCCGCCCCTCGGATGGTGGCGCGCGCTCACCCAGAGACCACGGTGCGTACCCTCGCTCCGCTCGGGGTGGCGTTGATCGCGTTGTCGACTCCGGTGCGTCGTGTCATTCCCGCCCTGCGCATGCCCGCGCTGTCGGAGGCAGAGGACTTGGTGGAGCAGGCCCAAGACGCGCTTGAGGATGAGGACGCGGAACTTTTGCGTGGTGTGGTGAACCTGGGCGACACGCTCGCGCGTGAGGTGATGGTGCCGCGCACGGACATGGTGACGATAGCGTCGGGCACGCCCCTGAGGAAGGCGATGGTGCTGTTCATGCGCTCCGGTTTCTCCCGCGTTCCCGTCATCGGCGATAGCACTGACGACGTGCGTGGGCTCCTGTATCTCAAGGACGTGGTGCGCGCGACGTGGGACCACCAGGATGTGCTCGACGCTCCGGTGGACGATCTCATGCGTGAGCCGGTCTTCCTGCCGGAATCCGTGCCAGCGGACGACCTGCTGAGGCGCATGCAGGACGAGGTGTTCCACATGGCGATCGTGATCGACGAGTTCGGCGGCGTGGCGGGCCTCGTGACCATCGAGGACGCACTCGAAGAGATCGTGGGCGAGTTGACAGACGAACACGATCGCGCAGAGCCGCAGGTGGTCGACCTGGGGCACGGACGTTTTCGCGTGCCTGCGCGACTGGCGATCGATGAACTTGGCGAGCTGTTCGCCATCGAGATCGAGGACGACGATGTTGACACCGCGGCTGGTTTGCTCACCAAGGCGCTCGGCAAGGTGCCGATTCCCGGATCGACCGCCCAGGCGCACGGCTTGACGCTCACGGCCGAACGCGCCGAGGGTCGCAGGCGTAGGCTCACGTGGCTCCTGGTCGAACGCAGTCCCGCTCCGACTGTGCGCGCCGACGAGCAGGACTCTGTTTCGCAGGGACGAAGTCGTGCGTCGGGCCGTTCCAGTGGAAGAAGAAGGGCCGCCTCCGATGACTGAATTTCGATCCGGCTTTGCCGCGTTTGTGGGTCGCCCCAACGCCGGCAAGTCGACCCTCATGAATGCGCTCGTGGGGGACAAGGTCACCATCATGTCGTCACGCCCTCAGACCACCCGCCGCGCTATTCGGGGCATCATCAATCGGGACGATGCCCAACTGGTGGTGGTGGACACGCCAGGGTTGCATCGTCCACGCACGCTCCTGGGCGAACGGCTAAACGACGTCGTGCGGGAGACGTTCGCGGAGGTCGACGTCATCGGCTTCTGCCTGCCAGCGGACGAGAAAATCGGCCCCGGCGACACGTGGATCGCGCGCGAACTGAGCCACGCTCGGGCACCCGTGGTCGCCATCGTGACCAAGGTCGACAAGGTGTCTCGCGATCGCGTGGCAGCACATCTGATCCGGGTGCAGGAACTCGGCGACTTCGTAGACATCGTGCCCGTGTCCGCGGTGGGCGGCATCCAGGTGGATGTGCTGACGGACGTGTTGGTGAGTCATCTTCCCGCGGGGCCTGTGCTGTACACCGACGGCGAGGTCACCGACGAGCCCGAGGACGTGATGATCGCGGAGCTGATCCGCGAAGCCGCCCTTGAGGGCGTGCGCGACGAGTTGCCGCACTCGATCGCCGTGATGGTGGAGGAGATGGTGGAGCGCGAACAGGCGGCCGATGACCCCCGGACCCCGCTACTGGAGATCCGCGCCCAGGTGTACGTCGAACGCGACAGCCAGAAGGGGATCATCATCGGCAGGGGCGGATCCCGACTCAAAGAGGTGGGCGCCACCGCGCGCAACGGAATCGAACGACTCCTCGGCAGACGCGTCTACCTGGACCTCCATGTGAAGATCGCCAAGGAGTGGCAACGCGACCCCAAGCAGTTGGGGCGCATGGGCTTTTGACAAGCGACCACTGAACCGGTTCCATTGGGGGTGTGGTCGCGCTCTCACGGCGGTCGGATCACAGGACTCGCGGGGATCGATACTGCCCATGGAGGCGTGCAATGACGGACGGACTGGCGGCCACTGCCGCTGCAACGTGGGGTTCACGGGGGCGCGTCGACGGTTCGCTCACGGACCTCGACGGCGAGCGTTTCTACCGCATCGGTACCTACGACCTCATGGACCCATTCCTCATGAGTATTGTGAGCGACTCCGATCACTGGATGTTCCTGTCCAGCACAGGGGGCCTCACCGCCGGTCGCCGCGACCCCGACAACGCCCTCTTCCCGTATTACACCGACGACCGCATTCACGATGCCTCCGAGACCACGGGATCGATCAGCCTGGTGCGCGTGACTCGCGACGGGCGCACGACGTTGTGGGAGCCCTTCTCGACGCGCCAACGGGGCCGTTTTCGCACGGAACGGGCGCTGTACAAGAGCGTGTATGGCAACCGTGTGGTGTTCGAGGAGGCCAACCACGATCTCGGCCTGGTCTTCCGCTACTCGTGGTCCACCAGCGACGCCTACGGCTTGGTGCGCCAATCGGAGGTCCGCAACCTCGCCGACGGCGCAGCGTCCGTCGAGATAGTGGACGGCATCCGCAACGTGCTGCCTTCGGGAATCAGCCGCCGCTTCCAGGTGGAGTTCAGCACCCTCGTCGACGGCTACAAGCGCACCGAGACGGCCGAGGGCACCGACATCGCCCTGTTCCGCCTCAGCTCGATTCCGGTGGACACCGCCGAGCCGAGCGAGGCGCTGCGGGTGAACGTGGCATGGACCACGGGCCTGGATTCCGCCACGGTGTTGCTGTCGGAGATCCAGTGCGATGCGTTCCGCGCCGGTGCCGCCGTCACGGCGGAGACGGATATTCGCGGACGACGCGGCGCGTACCTGGTGTCCGGGGTGTTCGCCCTGGCGCCTGGGGAATCCGCGGACTGGCTCCTGGTCGCCGAGGTCGAACTCGACGCCTCGCGCGTGCGGGCCCTGATGCGCGATGTCGCCGCGCCCGGGATCAAGAATCGCGTCCTGGCCGATGTCGCGGGCGGCACGGCGAGGCTCATGCGGATCGTCGGCGCGACCGATGGTCTGCAGGCCACCGCCGACGAGCCGAGCGTGTGGCGTCACTTTGCCAACACGCTGTTCAACGCGATGCGTGGCGGTGTGCCGGATGATGGCTACCGTGTCTCGCGCGATGACCTGCGCGCCTATCTTGCGAAGACCAACGCACCCGTCGGCGCCCGTCACGCGGCCTTCCTCGACGAGCTTCCCGCGTCGCTCCTGCGTCAGGACCTGATGGCCAGGGTCGCGGAGGTGGGCGACGTCGAGCTGGAGCGTCTTGCGGCGGAGTACCTGCCGCTGTCGTTCAGTCGCCGCCACGGCGACCCCAGTCGCCCCTGGAACACCTTCTCGATTCGCCTGAAGGACGACCAGGGCCAGCCAATGCTGAATTACCAGGGCAATTGGCGCGATATCTTCCAGAACTGGGAGGCACTCGCGCTGTCGTATCCCGACTTTGTCGAGGCCATGATCTTCAAGTTCGTCAACTCGTCGACGGTTGACGGCCACAACCCGTATCGCGTGCTTCGCGAGGGGTACGAGTGGGAGATCTTGGACGGCGAGGACGACTGGGCGAACATCGGCTATTGGGGCGACCACCAGGTGATCTACCTCCTGCGCCTGCTCGCCGTGGCGGACCGCTACCGCCCCGGCGCCCTGGTGCCGTTGCTCAGTCGCAAGGTGTTCACCTTCGCCGACGTCCCCTACCGGATCCGGCCCTACGAGGACCTGTTGCGCAATCCCCGGGACACGATCGATTTCGACCACAGCGTGAACGATGCGGCGCTTGAGCGGGCGGGCCGCATTGGCTCCGACGGGAAGGCAGCGCTTGACGCCGCCGGTGACCTCTTGCGCGCAAATCTGACCGAGAAGCTCCTCATCGTGGCGTTATCCAAGCTGGCGAACTTCGTCCCAGGCGGCGGCATCTGGATGAATACCCAGCGACCCGAGTGGAACGACGCGAACAACGCGTTGGTCGGCAACGGCGTGTCCATGGTGACGCTGTGCTACCTCCGCCGTTATCTCGCATTCCTGGACGGGCAGTTCGCGGCGTCGGGGCTTGAGGGCGTCGAGACCGCAGTGCCCGTCGCCGCCCTCTTGCGTGCGCTTGCCACAGCCTTCGAGGACCACGCCGATCTGGCGAATGGCGACGTCTCGGATCGTGACCGCAAGGCGCTGCTCGACCGTCTGGGCACGGCAGGGACGCAGTATCGAGCCGCCGTCTATGACGAGACGTCTCGCGGGGCTACGACCACGGTGGCGATGTCGCAGATTCGCGATTTCATCGCCAGTGCACTGCGCCACATCGACAACACGATCGCCACCAACCGCCGCGATGACGGCCTTTACCACGCCTACAACGTCATGCTGGCCTCCGGCAGCGAAGTGCGGCTCACGCGCCTCGACGAGATGCTCGAGGGCCAAGTGGCGGCGCTCAGTTGCGGTCTGCTCGGGGCGGCAGAGGCGGCCGATCTCCTCGACGCGTTGCGGGCCAGCGCGCTGTACCGGGCGGACCAGAACAGCTACCTCCTGTACCCCGATCGTGAACTGCCGCACTTTCTCGACAAGAACATCGTCTCTGAGGACGACGCCGGGGCGTGCGCCCTTGTCGCCGCGATGCTGGAACGCGGCGACACCCGCGTCGTCGCCAGGGATGTCGATGGAGGTATCCACTTCAATGCCGCGTTCCGCAACGCGGGCTACCTCGATGCGGCGCTGAGCGCACTTGGCGAGGGCGAGTACGGGTCGCTCGTCGACCAGGATCGCGCGCGCGTGCACGCTCTCTACGAGAAGGTATTCCAGCACGCGTCCTTCACGGGACGCTCGGGTACGTTCTACAAGTACGAAGGCCTCGGCTCGATCTACTGGCACATGGTATCCAAGCTCCTGCTCGCGGTCGACGAGGCGCGTCTGGAGGCGCTCCACTCGGGCGCACGTGCGGCCGACGTGGTTCGCCTGGCGCGGCATTACGAACAGATCCGAGCCGGCATCGGCGTGCACAAGTCGCCCGCCGAGTATGGGGCCGTGCCCACCGATCCGTACTCCCATACGCCCAGTTTCTCAGGCGTCCAGCAGCCGGGCATGACGGGGCAAGTCAAGGAAGACATCATCACCCGTGCGAGCGAGATGGGAGTTGTCGTGGACGGTGGCACTGTCCGGTTCGAGCCACGGATGGTGCGAGCGCGGGAGTTCCTGGAGGCTCCCGCGACACTGACGTATCTCGGTCTGGACGGGCAGTTCCATCGCCTCGAACTCGACGCGGGGACGATGGGCTTCACGCTGTGCCAGGTGCCCGTGGTACTTCATCGCGGCGCCTCCGCCAGCATCGTCGTCACGCGCGCCGATGCGGCTCAACGCATGGAGGGTTTGGGTTTGGACCAGACCGACTCGGCGGAGATCTTCGGACGTACAGGTCGGATCGCACGGCTGGACGTGTCGTTGGGCCTGACGGGCTGAGCATGCGTGGGGCAACGCACGACGCCCCGGTCGCCACGAAGGTCACGAGGGCGTGGGGTTGTCGAGGCGGGCGCGTGCCTGCTTCTCAGTAGCCCATCGAGTCGAAGATCCTGATGGCGTTCGCGAGGAGCAGCATGAAGCCTCCTGTACTCAGCATGAGGATGGCGAGAATGGCGGGAACCGCGTAGTATGGCGCGTTCTTGATGCGGTTGTTCTTGGGCTTGGGGCTTTGAGTCTCGACCTGCGCGTGGGACATGGGTTTCTCCTTAGGGGTGTGTTCGTACTTTGGTTAGTTGGTGTAGTAACTAACTAACCATCGTTCGACCCACCTGTCAAGAAGAAGGCGAGATTCCTGTGATCCGCTAAGGTGTCGCTATGCGTGCACGGCGGGTCACCCTGCTCCTTGGTTGCCGCGACGAGGCCTAATCAGCCGGAATCTCGTCGCGGTGGTTGGTGTGCCGGCTAGCCACTAGCCCCACAACGTTGAAGGAATCACCATGGCGCACCACGACTATTACACCGGCGGCCACCAAGACGCCTCCCAGATGCCCCTGCACCGATACCGTCCCTTCCACGAGCAGATCACGGTGGAACTGCCCGACCGTACGTGGCCCATGCGCCGCATCGACACGGCACCACGCTGGTGCGCCGTCGATCTGCGCGACGGTAACCAGGCCCTCATCGAGCCCATGAACGCCGAACGCAAGATGCGGATGTTCGACCTGCTCGTGAAGATGGGCTACAAGGAAATCGAGGTCGGTTTTCCGTCGGCTAGCCAGACCGACTTCGACTTTGTGCGCGCCCTGGTCGAGCACGACAAGATCCCGGACGACGTCACCATTCAGGTGCTGACCCAGGCCCGCGAACACCTCATCGAGCGCACCTACGAGTCTTTGCGTGGGGCCCAAAACGCCATCGTGCACCTGTACAACTCGACGTCGATTCTGCAGCGCGACGTCGTGTTCCGTGCGAACAAGGACCAGATCCGGGACATCGCCACGCACGGCGCCATGCTGTGCCAGAAGTTCGAGGAGCTCATTCCCGACACCCAGGTGTTCTACGAGTACAGCCCCGAGTCCTACACCGGCACTGAGTTGGAGTACGCGCTCGAGGTCTGCAACGCGGTGCTGGACGTGTGGAAGCCGACGCCGGAGCGCAAGGTGATCGTCAACCTGCCCGCCACCGTCGAGATGGCCACGCCCAACGTGTACGCCGATTCGATCGAGTGGATGAGCAGGCACCTTGCCTACCGCGAGTCCGTGGTGCTGAGCCTGCATCCCCACAACGACCGCGGCACGGCCGTGGCGGCCGCGGAATTGGGCTACCAGGCTGGCGCCGACCGCATCGAGGGCTGCCTTTTCGGCAACGGCGAGCGCACCGGCAACGTGGATCTGGTCACGCTCGGCATGAACCTGTTCAGCCAGGGCATCGACCCGCAGATCGACTTCAGCGACATGGACGGCATTCGGCGCACCGTCGAGTACTGCACTCAGCTGGACGTCCACCCGCGCCACCCGTGGGGAGGGGACCTGGTGTTCACCGCGTTCTCCGGATCGCATCAGGACGCCATCAAGAAGGGCCTGGAGCGCATGGAGCAGGACGCCGCGCGCCAGGGGGTGTCCGTGGGCAAGTTGGAGTGGGCCGTGCCATACCTGCCGATCGACCCCAAGGATGTGGGGCGGACCTACGAGGCCGTGATTCGGGTCAACTCACAGTCGGGCAAGGGCGGTGTCGCATATCTGCTGAAGTCGGAGCGTCACCTTGACCTGCCGCGACGTCTGCAGATCGAGTTCTCGCGCGTCGTCCAAAGTGCCGCCGAGGCCTCCGGGGCCGAGATGACGGCCGATGCCATTTGGCAGATCTTCGAGGACGAGTATCTGCCGGCACCGGAAGCCGCGAAGTCCTGGGGACGCTTCTCACTTCAGGGGACCCGGACGGCGTCGAGCGACACGGGCCCCGACACTCTCGCCGCCGATGTGGTCGACGCCGGGGAACTCGTGACGATTGAGGGCTCGGGCAACGGTCCCGTCGACGCCTTCGTGGCGGCGATGGGTACTCGCGGCGTCAAGGTCGAGGTTCTCGATTACGCCGAGCACGCGATGACGGCGGGTGGCGATGCCAAGGCGGCCGCCTACGTCGAATGCCAGATCGGGGACGCGATCCTGTGGGGCGTCGGAATCGACCCGTCGATCACCACGGCTTCGCTCAAGGCCATCATCTCGGCCGTGAATCGCGAGGGCCGCGGCCTCTAGCGACGCGCCGTTGCCACCATGGTCGCTTGCGCGAGAGACAATGAGCCGTGCCCCTATACCGCGACGATGCCATCGTCCTGAGGACCCACAAGCTGGGGGAGGCGGATCGTATCGTGACGATGCTGACGCGTTCGCACGGCAAGGTGCGGGCCGTCGCGAAGGGGGTGCGACGGACCACCAGCAGGATTGGGGCGCGCATGGAGCCCTTCATGCTGGCGCAGGTGCAACTCTATGAGGGCCGCAACCTCGACATCGTGAGTCAGGTTGAGACCCAGGAGCCGTATGCGCGACGCATCTGTGAGGACTACGGCCTCTTCACCGCCGCGACGGCGATGGTGGAGACGGTCGACGCGCTCGTGAATCACGAGAAGGAGCCTGCCCGCGACCACTTCCTGCTCCTGCATGGCGGGCTCGGTGCGCTGAGCCGCCGCGAGCACAATGCCGGACTCGTACTCGATTCGTTTCTGCTGCGCTCTCTCGCACTGGCGGGGTACGCACCCACCTTTGACGAGTGTGCGACGTGTGGCGCCCCTGGACCGCACCGCGCTTTCGCGGTCGCCGGGGGAGGGGCGACGTGCGAATCGTGCCGTCAGCCGGGTTCTGCCGCGCCCGCACCCGAGGTCTTCTCGCTGTTGGCCGCACTGATCGATGGACGATGGAGCCTGGCTGATTCGTCCGATGCCCGGCATCGTCGCGAGGCGGCGGGCTTGGTGGCCGCTTACGTGCAGTTCCACCTGGAGCGCAAGGTCCGCAGTTTGGCACTGGTGGACCGCGGTGCGTGACCCCTCCTCGTTGCTCCACCCGCGGATAGGCTCGTGGGCGTGACCGCATCTCGACCCCTTCCGCACCCGTCTGGGGCGACGCCACCCCCTTTGCCAGCGTCGGCTGTGCCCGGCCACGTGGCCGTCGTGATGGATGGCAACGGCCGCTGGGCGAAGCAGCGAGGTCTGCCACGCACCGAGGGTCACGCCAGGGGAGAGGCGGCATTGCTCGACGTCGTCGCCGGGGCCATCGACATCGGGGTGACCCACCTCAGCGCCTACACCTTCAGTACCGAGAACTGGAAGCGCGGTCCGGATGAGGTGCGTTTCCTCATGGGATTCAATCGCGACGTCATTCGCCGCAGGCGCGACCAGATGCACGAGTGGGGAGTGCGGGTTCGGTGGGCTGGGCGTCGACCCAAACTGTGGAAGTCCGTTCTCGACGAGTTGGAGAGCGCGGAGGCGATGACGCGCGATAACACGGTGCTGACCTTGACGATGTGCGTCAACTACGGGGGCCGTGCGGAGATCGCCGACGCCGCCAAGGCGATCGCGTTGAAGGTGGCGACGGGGCAACTCAATCCCGCACGAGTGACTGAGAAGACCCTCGCCGCACACTTGCATGAGCCGGACATGCCGGATGTGGACCTGTTCTGGCGATCAAGCGGGGAACAGCGCTCCAGCAACTTCTTGCTGTGGCAGGCCGCCTATGCCGAATACGTGTTCTCCGATGTGCTGTGGCCGGACGTCAACCGCACGCATCTGTGGGCGGCTATTGAGGAATATGCGCGCCGGAGCCGACGTTTCGGCGCAGCCGAGTGAGTGCGAAGGTGAGCGCCGTCAGGCCCAGCAGGACGGCCACGCCGAGCGCCGGAGTTGCCGCGAACGCGCTGTAGATCGTGATGCCGAGGCCGGCGTAGACGATGGCCCACGCGACGCATCCGGGCACCATGGCGAGCGTGTAGAGGTCCCACCGCATCCGCGAGTACCCGGCGGCCGCGTTGACCATGGTCTGGAAGCCGATCGTGAGGAACGACACCGGGATGCCGATGAACCCCCACCTATCGAGGAAGGCTCCCGCCCGGGCCATTCGGGGGCCCGAGAAGCGGCGCACCCATCGGGACCGGAAGGCCTCGGGCGAGCCCTGTGCTGCGGCGTCGGCGCGGCCGCGCACCCAGCGGCCCAGCCAATAGGTGCCCTGGGCTCGCACGAAGACGACGACAAGGAGGAACAGGAAAAGACCCAGCCATGGCCCGTCGGAGACGAAGGACGGCACTCCCGTCATTTAGGCGCCCTCCGTCGCACACTGGTGGCACACGCCAGTCAGTTCCACCGTGTGCTCGATGCGAGAATAGCCGTGTTGGGCCGCCACCGAGGTTGCCCATGCCTCGAACGTCGGTATGTCGACATCTTCGGCAGCCCCACACGCACGGCATCGCAGGTGATGGTGGTGCACCTCACCCGCTTCGCACAGCCGGTACAACGTCTCGCCCGAATCGGTGACCACCGCATCGACGTCTCCCGACTCGGCCAGCGCTTGCAACGCTCTGTACACGGTCGCCAAGCCGATGGCGGCGCCGTCGTGACGCAAGACATCGTGCCAGTCCTGTGCGGAGCGAAAGCCGCCTCGGCCCAGCGCATCGACGATGGCGGCCCTTTGCTTGGTCTGGCGGGGCTTGGCGTCTGTCACGAGTTCGCTCCGCGACGCACTCCCTGACGAGCGGCCAGCACGACGGTGACCACGATGTACACGCCGACCCCCAGGACCACGATCAACGCTCCTGGCTGAAGATTTTGGGTGAGGGTGACCCAGATTCCAGCGAGCGTGAGGCTCGCGCCGATCGCCATGGCCGCGTGCATGGTGCGAGAAAAGGATGTCGTGAGGCGTTGGGCGATCGCCACGGGCAGGATCATGAGGGCTGACACCAGGAGCACTCCGACCACCCGCATTGCCACGGTGATCGTGACCGCGGCGAGCACGGCGACGATCATGTTGAGCGCCTGGACGGGAAGGCCCGTGGAGCGTGCAAATTCCTGGTCGTGAGTGACAGCGAAGAGCGCTCCGCGAAGGCCCAGCCCGATGCCGACGATCAGGATGGCGAGCACGACCGTCACCCACACGTCGGTCCATGTGACTGTGGATATCGACCCGAACAGATAGCCGAGCAGGCTCGCGTTCGAACCGCCGGCTACGCCGATCAACAGCACTCCGGACGCGATTCCTCCGTAGAACAGGATCGCCATGACGACGTCGGCGGCCGCCCCTTTGGCTCGCATCCGTTCGATGATGACGGCCCCTGCGATCGCGAACAGGACAGCGCCGGGTACGGCGAGCGCGTCGCGTTGAGCCAGGCCGGCGGCGGATCCGGCAAGCCAGCCTGCGGCGACGCCCGCCAGGGCGACATGGCCGATGCCGTCGCCGAGCAGGGCCATGCGGCGTTGCACAAGATATGTGCCGACTATGGGCGCCGCCACGCCGACGAGGAGGCCCACGAGGAGCATACGCTGGACCAGTGGGTCGGTGAGCAGAGTCATGCCGGGCCGTCCAGGGCGACGCCGCCGCTCGTGGGCGGCTGGGGGTCGGCGTGGGCGTGTTCATGGTCATGCCCGGGCAGTGCGTGAATGCCGAGGTCCTGCGGGGGCGCACCTTCGTGCGTCACGCGGCCGCCTTCCAGCACCACCGAACGGTCGATATGACGCGTGAGCGCACCCAGTTCGTGGAGCACGATGATGATGGCAACGCCGTCTTCCTTGAGGTGGCTGAGGGCATGCGCGAACGCGACCTGAGACTGGAGGTCTACCCCCGCCATGGGCTCGTCGAGAAGGAGAATGTCGGGTCGACGAACCAAGGCTCGGGCAATGAGCACGCGTTGCTGTTGGCCGCCGGACAGGCGACTGACGTCGCGCCCGATAAGATCCTGGATGTCGAGTTGGGCCAGTGCCTGTGCGGCTCGGCTGCGGGCATCTCGCGGGGCGCGCAGCCTGTGATGGCCCAACAGGCCGGATCGCACGACCTCGTCGACGGTTGCCGCGATGCCACCGCCGACGCTCATGCGCTGGGGGACGTACCCGACTCGCGAGCGTGCGGAGCCAGTGGCGGGCGCGCCGAACAGTGCCACCGAACCGCCCGCGAGCGGGATTGCGCCGACGAGGGCGCGCACCAAGGTGGATTTGCCGGAGCCGTTGCCCCCCATCAGCGCGACCACTTCGCCAGGCGAGACGTCGATGCCGACTCCGTGGAGGATGGGTGTCCCGTTGAGGGACACGTGGACGTCCCGTGCCACGAGAACTCGGTCCGCGGCCTCCACAGGTGCGAAATCCTCAGCCACAGTCGAGCGCCGTCCGCAGTGCGTCGAGGTTGCGCTTCATCACCACAAAATAGTCGTCGCCGTTCACGACGGACTCCAGTGGGTCGAGCACGGCGGTGGCGATGCCGGCGTCCGCGGCGAGCGACTCGGCAATGGCCGGGTTGATGAGTGGCTCCGTGAAGACCGTGGTGGTCCCGGTCGCGGTAACGAGGTCGCGAATCTCGCGCACTTGGGCAGGCGAGGGCTCGTTTTGGGGGTTGATGCCCGCGATACCCACTTGCGTGAGATTATATGCTCGAGCGAGGTAGCCGAAGGCTTCGTGGCTGACGATGATGTCGCGTCGCGCGCATTGGGCCAAACCGGCAGAGTACTGGTCTGCGAGCGAGGTGAGTTCCTGCGCGAGGTTCGCGGCATTCGTGACGTACGTGTCGCGGTTGGCGGGGTCGAGGCGGGCAAGGGCCTCACCGACCCCCTGCGTGTAGGTGGCAAGAAGTGTCGGATCGAGCCAGAAGTTCCAGAAGGCGGTGTTGGCGTCGCCCGGCTGGTCACCTGGGAAGGCTTGTTGGCCCGCTGGGCCAAGGCTGAAGGCGCCAGCCACGTCGAGTCCGTAGGTTCCTGTCGACTCGATTGCGTCGTCGACTGCAGGCTGGAAGTTGCTGAGGTAGAGGACAACGTCGGCGTTGCGCATGGTGCGCACGGTGACCGGGGACAGTTCGACGTCGTGTGGTTCGACTCCGGGCGAGGTGACGGTGGTGACGGTGCCCACGTCCCCGACTACGCGCTTGGCCACGAACTCGAAGGGGTAGAAGGCGGCCGCGACGGCGACGCCTTCGGTGGTAGTCGCCGCGTCGGTGGTGGTCGCCGTTGGGGTGGAACACGCGGTCGCGGCCAGCACCGTCAGGGTGGCCGCAGCGCTGACACGGGAAAGTTGGATTGTCATAGCCGCCACCCTATGTATAGTGATAATCGTTGTCAAATAGAGTGGTCGCCCACCGGACGCGCAGAGGCGATTTTCCTCGACGCGGCGTCGCTAGACTTGGCGGGTTCCTCTCACCCCTTCAGGAGTGCACTCGTGGCCAATACCAGCCGACTCGACAACGTGATCTCACTGGCCAAGCGCCGTGGGTTCGTCTTCCCGTGCGCAGAGATCTATGGCGGCACACGGTCGGCGTGGGACTATGGGCCACTGGGGGTCGAACTCAAGGAGAACATCAAGCGTCAATGGTGGCGCGCGATGGTCAACAGCCGGGACGACATCGTCGGCCTGGACTCGTCGGTCATCCTGCCCCCGCAGGTGTGGGAAGCGTCGGGCCACCTCTCCGCGTTCGTCGACCCGCTTGTCGAGTGCCTCAGCTGTCACAAGCGTTACCGCGAGGACCACCTGCTCGACGAGTTCGAGGAGAAGAAGGGACGCGCCCCCGAGAACGGTCTGAGCGACGTGGCGTGCGCGAACTGCGGTACCCGCGGCCAGTGGACCGAACCCAAGATGTTCAACGGGCTCCTGCGCACCTACCTGGGTGCCGCATCGGACGATTCGGGGCTGCACTACCTGCGTCCCGAGACGGCCCAGGGCATCTTCGTGAACTTCGCCAACGTGCTGGCCGCATCCCGCCAGCGGCCACCATTCGGCATTGGTCAGATTGGCAAGAGCTTCCGCAATGAGATCACGCCAGGGAACTTCATCTTCCGCACCCGCGAGTTCGAGCAGATGGAAATGGAATTCTTCGTCGTGCCCGGAACTGACGAGGAGTGGCACCAGTACTGGATCGACACCCGCATGCAGTGGTACACGGACCTGGGGCTCAGCCCACAGAACCTGCGCCTGTACGAACATCCCCAAGAGAAGTTGTCCCACTACTCCAAGCGCACCGTGGACATCGAATACCGCTTCGGATTCCACGGCAGCGAATTCGGTGAGCTCGAGGGCGTGGCGAACCGTACCGACTTCGACCTCAAGACCCATGCGGAGCACTCCGGCAAGGACCTCAGCTACTTCGACCCGGCCACGTCGGAGCGCTTTGTGCCGTACGTCATCGAGCCCGCCGCAGGCCTGACGCGCTCCCTCATGGCGTTCCTGGTGGAGGCCTACGAAGAGGAGGACGTGCCCACCGCCAAGGCAGGGACGGAGACCCGCACGGTGCTGCGCCTGGACCGCCGACTCGCACCCGTCAAGGCCGCCGTGTTGCCACTGTCGAAGACGGACGCGCTCAGACCGACCGCACAGAACCTTGCCAAGGAACTGCGCGGCGCCTGGAGCGTCGAGTACGACGAGACACAAAGCATCGGCAAGCGGTACCGCCGTCAAGACGAGGTGGGAACCCCGTTCTGCGTCACCGTAGACTTCGACACTCTCGACGACCAGGCTGTCACCATTCGCGACCGCGACACGATGCAGCAGGAGCGTGTCGCACTGGCGCAGGTGAAGGGCTACCTCGCGGAACGACTAATCGGCGCCTAGCACACTCGCGCGGGTCGGGCGCGTGGCGTGCCGAGTGCCCGGAGACACTGCCTTGAGCCTGCAAGCCGACGATAGGGTCACCCGACGCGGCCCGCATCGGCCTTGTGCGGTGGCGGCCTCGGTGACGCCGGGCCCACAATTGCTTCATGGCGGTCTTGGTGCGTCCGGACTTGGACACGACGTGGCGTTGGCTCGACGTCGCGCGGCACCCCGCAGCAGAGTTGCTGTTGCGGCGCGCGGGCCTTGAGGTGCCGTGGGGAAAGGGCCGGGTCGCGGCGAGCGCCGAACTGCTGGCCGATCCTGCACTCACGCACGCTTTTTCCATGCAGCGCGACGACGGCTCGTGGGGCATCGATGACAGGGCGGATGCCCGCATCCTGAGTACGCTGTGGGTGGTCAAGACGCTGATCGAGGCGGGCCTGGACGCGGCGGTCAACCAGGTCGATGCAGCCCTGACCTTTCTCGCTCACTACGCCACGACCAGCGACGGCTACTTCACGATCTCCGGCACCGACATGGGCGTACTGCCGTGCTACGTAGGGCTCGCGGCGAGGGTTTTTCGCGATGCGGGCCGCGGTGACCTTGTTGAGACACAGACGCAGTGGCTGACGCGCCATCAGCAGGTGTCCGTGGCAGGCCAGACGCGCCGCGAAGCCGCCGAGTGGGGACACGGCCTCGATCACCGATACGGGGGCTGCTTCTCATCGACCTCGTGTCTGATCGGCATCGTCCGCGCCACGGAGGTGTGGCGGGAAGGCGACAGGCAGGAGCACCGCGATGCCTATGCGTGTGCGCGCGACGTGCTTCACGAGCGCTCGCTCGCCTTCACGAGGGACGGGAAACGTCTGCTCGACCTGCCCGCCCCCGCGAGGACTCCCTCCGCATGGACTCTGCCCGCCTTCCCCTCAGATTGGCGTGTGGACCTGATCGACGTGATTCACGCGGTGGCGCGAAGCCCCCATGGCGCGGACCCACGGGCCCAACGTGCCGTCGATGTGCTCATGGCCAGCAGGCGCGAAGACGGCTCGTGGGCGCGCGGGTGGCACGTCACGTCACCGTTCCTCAAGGGGTTCGCAGTTGCCCCACGAGGTCGCGGAAACCCGATCGCGACGACGCGAGCCTTCGTGGCCCTGACACTGCTTGCCCCTAACCCGGAGGGGCTTGGGCCCGGTGCACACGGTCCAGACGCCGCACAGCTCGGGGGACAATGGAGGGGTGATCTCTCGGACGACTGACACGCGCCTGTTGGCTCCGCTGCGCATCGGGCCGCTGACGCTCGACACACCTGTGGTCCTCGCGCCCATGGCTGGCATCACGAACGCCGCCTTCCGTCGGCTTTGCCGCGAACACGGCGGGGGCCTGTACGTGGCAGAGATGGTGACGTCCCGCGCGTTGGTAGAACGCTCTGCAGAGAGCCTGCGGATCATCGCCCACGACCCCGACGAGACGCCGCGCTCAGTCCAGGTCTACGGAGTGGACCCGGCGACCATCGGCGCGGCCGTGCGAATCCTCGTGGAAGAGGATCGCGCGGACCACATCGACATGAACTTCGGGTGCCCGGTGCCCAAAGTGACGCGCAAGGGTGGGGGTGCGGTGCTGCCGTGGAAGCGGGATCTCTTCCGCGACATCGTGCGCGCCGCCGTGCGGGAGGCGTCCAAGCGCGACATCCCCGTCACTGTGAAGATGCGCAAGGGCGTTGACGACGATCACCTCACCTATCTCGATGCGGGACGCATGGCCGAACGTGAGGGCGTCGCCGCAGTGGCGCTGCACGCCAGAACCGCAGCCGACTACTACTCGGGCCACGCCGACTGGGAGGCGATCGCGCGCCTCAAGGACGCAGTCAAGACCATCCCTGTGCTGGGAAACGGGGACATCTGGGCCGCAGAGGATGCTCTCGCGATGGTGGAGCGGACGGGCTGTGACGGCGTCGTCGTGGGGCGCGGATGCATGGGAAGGCCGTGGCTCTTTGCAGACCTGCAGGCCGTTTTCGAAGGCCGACCGCACCGGGTGCAGCCCGACCTGCGCCACGTGGCCGACACGATCCACCGCCACGGCCAGTTGATGGTGTCCCACTTTGACAACGACGAGAACCGCGCAATGCGCGAGATACGCAAACATATCTCCTGGTATCTGAAGGGTTATCCGGTAGGGGGAGAGGTGCGTCGGCGCCTTGGCTTGGTCGAGTCTTTGACCCAGTTGCGGGGAATCCTTGACGAGATGGATCTTGACTCGCCCTTCCCCGGTCCCGATGCCGAGGGACCTCGTGGACGTCAAGGAACTGCCCGCAAGCCCGCCTGTCCCGACGGATGGCTCGACACCCAAGACATCACTCCCGACCTTGAGCGCCGGCTGCGGGAGGCGGAACTGTCGGTGTCGGGCGGTTAGCCGCCGGACGTCACACCCCGGCGATATCGTCATGGTGTGAGCATGATTCGCGCCTACGTGGCTACCTCGCTCGACGGGTTCGTCGCCGGAACCCACGACGAACTCGCGTGGCTCACCGGTCGTGACACGGGCGCGCCGCCATTCGGTGCTACGCCTTGGATCGACTCGCCGGGACACGGCGCGCTCGAATTCGATGCGTTGCTGTCTGGCACCGGGTGCATTCTGATGGGCAGGCGCACGTACGACATCGTGGCCGCGTTTCCCGAGTGGCCGTATGGCGAAGTGCCGATGAGAGTCGTCACGCATCGCCCACTCGCATCCCCACGACCCTGGGTGGTGCCCGTCTCGGGTGAGGTCAGCGACCTGGTCACGCTGGCCCAAGATGTGGCGGGAGGGCGCGACGTCTACGTCGATGGTGCCGCGATCATCCGCGAGGTGCTCGCCGGGTACCTCCTCGACCATCTGGTCGTCACCATAGTGCCCACGGTCCTTGGCCGCGGCATATCGCTATTCGGAGGGCTCATGTTCCCGGTAGAACTGACGGTGGAACGCGTCGTGCGTTGGGGGGACGGCCTGGTGCAAATCCACCTGCGCCCTCCTGTGGCGGCATCGCCGGTCTGACCAAGGGGTTGCCGATCGCCACTGCGGAACGTCGTCGCCGAAGCGCGCTATAGCATCGGATGGTGACCGCTTTCCCCGAGGGCTACGGCCCGCTCGACATCGAGAGGTTTGTTGACGAGCCGCCCAAGCAGGCCAACCGGACCCCCTTTGAGCGCGACCGGGCGCGCATCGTGCACTCGAGCGCGCTGCGGCGCCTCGGTGCCAAGACCCAGGTGTTGGGTGCGGGAACCGGGGACTTTGTGCGCACGCGACTGACGCACAGCCTCGAGGTGGCACAGGTGGGGCGCGGGCTTGGCAAGCAACTCGGGTGCGACCCCGATGTGGTGGATGCGGCGTGTCTGGCGCACGACCTCGGCCACCCGCCGTTTGGTCACAACGGTGAGCGGGCTCTCGACGATGTGGCCAAAGACATCGGCGGCTTCGAGGGCAATGCCCAGACTTTGCGGCTGTTGACGCGGCTCGAACCCAAGTCCGTACATCCCCTCACAGGGGAAAGCGTGGGTCTCAACCTGACGCGCGCGACCCTTGACGCAAGCATCAAGTATCCGTGGCGCGAAAGGGCCACGCCGGTGCGCCCCGACGGCAAGCCCACGCGCAAGTTCGGCGTCTACGAAGACGACCTCGACGTTTTCGAGTGGCTGCGCCGCGGTGCCCCCGATCGCGAACCCAGCTTCGAGGCGCAAGTCATGGACGTCGCGGACGATATCGCCTATTCGGTGCACGATGTCGAGGATGCCGTGGTGCACAACGGCGTGGCGCTCAGCAGGCTACGCGACGCCGGTCAGGCACAGGCCGTCGCGGCTCACGTGCGTGAGTGGTACGGCAAGGGTGACGAAGCGGCCGTGCTGGGTGCACTCGAGCGGCTACGCGCCGAGTCGTGGTGGATGGACGCCTACGATGGCTCCCACCGCGCGTTGGCGAGCCTCAAAGATATGACGAGTCAACTCATCGGCAGGCTGTTGTCCTCGATCAGCGATGCCACGCGCGCCGAGTACGGATCCGGTCCCTTCACGCGCCACGCCGCGCGCCTGGTGATCCCCGAGCAAATCGAGGCCGAGATTTTGTTGCTCAAGGGCGTGGCCGTACATTTCCTCATGGCACCACGCGAGCGCAAGCCCGCCTACAAGGCTCAGCGTGAGCGGCTGATCGACCTGGTGGAAGCGCTCGCGGAGCGCGGCCCCGACGCTCTCGAGCCTCACTTCGCGGTCTCGTGGCAGGATGCGGCGGACGACGCCGGACGTTTGCGTGTCGCCGTGGACCAGGTTGCGTCGCTCACCGACAAATCGGCCTACGACTGGCATCACAGATATGTGGTGAGGCCCAGGCGGGTCAAGGACTAGGGCTCGCTTCCGGGCCTTGCAGCGGCGGTGTGGCGCGTGCGCAACAGTGCCCACAGAGCCAACACCGGCAGCATGAGCGGGACCCAGCCGTATGCGGAGCCGTAACCTGTCCACACTGTCTCATCCGGCCACCACGAGGATTCGATATACCCAAGCGTCCCGACAATCACGACTCCGGCCAGCTCGATCGAGGTGCCGACCAGCGCCAATTGACTGAGGCCCTTGAACAGTGCGACCGCGATCACGGCATACAACACTGCGGAGAGCGTCGACACGGAGTAGGCGAGGGGAGCGTCCGGGAACTTGGTGGCGACCTGGTACGAAGACCTGCCGAGCGCTGCGAGCGCCAGCACAGCGTACGCGACGATCAGGCCGATGCGGGCAAGCGGGTTCACAACACTCCTTTGAAGATTTCGGCCAAGCGCCACGCCACCACCGCAGCGGCGACGGCGATGATCATGGCCGCCACGGCGTCGACGCGGGCGATCTGATCCTGTTGCAGCACCGGGCGGTCCGGGTCCGGGTCGTCGGGATCGGGTGAGCCCAAGCGGGAGATGCCGAGCAAGGGCAGCAGCGCGATCGCCGCGAGTCCGTAACCGACGGTGATCACTACCGGAACGCCGCCCGCGAAAATCGTCGCGAGGACCGTCAAGAATTCGACGAGCGTCACCACATAGAAGGCCGTGACCACCCACTGCAAGACGCGGTGGACCCGAATCCACGCAAGCGTGAGCGTCGCGACCGCAAAGAGGACCGCCGTCGCGACCAACACCGCCGGGTAGACGGCGTCGAGGAACGCGGTCATTGCTGTTGAGCCAACTGCACGCGCATGGGCAGACGTGCCTCTTCCGTGCCGTCTACGGACAAGACCCACGAGAACTTTGTCGGCTCTACGAAACGCATTCCGTCGACCGCGAACGCGAAGCAGGCCACCTGTTCGTCTCCGTCGACCAGCATCGGCGGCCTACCCAGCGTGAACTCCCCGCCCAGCGCCTGGATGGCCTCGGCCTTGCCATCATCGCCCATGCGCATGCCCACGGGGTACGGCTTGCCGTCCTCCGTCATCAGTCGCAGTTCAAAGCGGTGAGAGATGTTCGTGTCCGTGAAGGGGACGTGCACCACGGCCGCCACGGCAAGTCGCCGGTGCACCGCCGGGAAGGAGCGCACGAAGACCGTGTTCCACCCCGCCCCGAGGGAATAGATCTTGTTATTGACCACCTCTGCCGAATCGGCAAGGAAGGCATCGACCCTCACGCTCATCTCCTCTCGTCACTGCGCCTAGCCTACCTACGAACTCGGGGCGCGACGGGCCTAGAGTGTGACCCATGGCGGGCACGATCAATCGGGACGATGTGGCGTCCGTGAGACAGCGCGCGTCGATCGAGCAGATCGTGGGGCAATACGTCACGCTCACGCCAGCGGGCGTCGGATCGATGCGTGGCCTGTGCCCATTCCACGACGAGAGATCGCCCTCCTTTCACGTGCGTCCCGCCGTGGGCCGCTACCACTGCTTTGGCTGTGGCGAGGGCGGCGACGTCATCGACTTCATCATGAAATTGGATGGGATGAGTTTTGTCGAGGCGGTGGAGTATCTGGCGCCGCGCGCTGGCGTGGAATTGCGCTACGAGGCGGGCGGGCAGCGCCCCGAGCCGTCGGGACCGCAACGTGCGAGGCTGCTCGAGGTGCATCGCCTTGCCGCACAGTTCTATCGGGAGGCCCTCGCCGGTCCCGAGGCCGCGATCGGTCGCGAATTCCTGACCGGTAGGGGCTTTGGCAAGGAGGCCGCCGAGGATTTCGGCGTCGGCTATGCGCCGCAAGGGTGGTCGGCGTTGCTCGACTCCTTGCGGGGCCGCAACTTCACCGAGCCTGAACTCAAGGCGACCGGCCTGTTTTCCGAGGGACAGCGCGGCCTCTACGATCGCTTTCGCGGCAGACTCATATGGCCCATCAGGGACGTGACCGGTGAGGTCATCGGCTTCGGTGCCCGCCGTCTGCATGACGACGATCAGGGGCCCAAATACCTCAACACTCCGGACACGCAACTCTACAAGAAAGCCCAGGTACTGTACGGGATTGACCTGGCCAAGAGTGCAATCCGTACCGACAGGACCGTTGTGGTGGTCGAGGGATACACCGACGTGATGGCATGCCATCTGGCAGGTGTCCGCAACGCCGTTGCGACATGCGGCACGGCCTTTGGCGAGGACCACGTCAAAATCGTCCGCCGGCTCATGGGCGACACGGGTGGCGCACGCCTCACCGTGGGCGCAGTGGGCGCCAAGGTAGTGTTCACCTTCGATGGAGATGAAGCGGGACAGAACGCCGCGTTGAAGTCTTTCGGTCTCGACCAACAGTTCCTTGCGCAGACCTTCGTCGCCGTCGACCCGGACGGCCTGGACCCGTGTGACGTGCGTCTACACCGTGGCGACGAAGCCGTGCGAGGCCTTCTTGAGGCGCGCGTGCCTCTGTTCGAGTTCGTCATCAAGACGACGCTTGCGGGCCACGATCTGAACACCCCCGAGGGGCGGGTGACTGCGCTGCGCGCGGCCGCCCCCGTGGTCGCACGGCTACGAGATTCCGCGCTCAGGCCAGAATACGGTCGCAGGCTGGCGGGCTGGCTCGGTATGGACACCGACACGGTGTTGGCGACCGTGACGAGGGCGGGAACCTCCGGCTCTCGGTCACCAACGGCCGACCAGGCGGCCAGCGCTTCAGGAGGGCAATCGTCAAGACGCCCCGATCGTCGGGACCCGATGGTGCGGGCCGAGGCGCTGTCGTTGGGCGCCTTACTTCAGGCGCCCGAGGCGATTCGCGCCGACCCTGCCGCGTTGCGGGTCGCCGATGACCTTGCGGCCGACGCGTATGTCGTGCCGCAGTACCGCGCCGTGTTTTCTGCCGTGGCCGCGGCAGGGGGAGTGCGGGCCGCTGGCAAGGACTGGGTCACTCAGGTGGCACGTGAGGCGGGCGAGGACTTCGCAAGCGTCGTCAACGAGTTGGCTGTGACACCCCTACCGCACGACAAGCCGGACACACTGGGCGTCTATGGCGGCTCGGTCATGAGCAAGGTGCTCGACGGCTATCTCACCCGACGCATCGGCGACCTGAGAGGCGCGATGCAACGCGCAGGGGAGGGCACGGATGAGGCGCAACGGCTGTTTGTCGAGATGATCGCCTTGGAGACCAAGAGGCGGTCCCTGAGAAGCGACTAGCACGGCTGCGTGAGGCCACCCGATGTGAGACGTCCCTGGAACGTCCAGCGCCGCCTAGTCGGCGTCAGCCCGCGTGCTCCCCCGACTGGACTCGAACCAGTTCTATCCGGTTCGCTCCCGACTGGGTGAACCAGGCACGATGCCTGATTACCTGCGATATCGCCGACAATACCAGGGGACGCGACTGGACACAACCGGACACGGTGATACTCTGATGTTGCACGTTCGTTGCACGAGAGGGAGCCATGGCAGACGTTCGGAGACAGTGGGGGGCGCTGCGCAAGCTCCCCTCCGGGCGCTACCAGGCGTCCTACATGGACCCGCTCGGCGCCCGCCAGACCGCGCCCCACACCTTCGAGGATGCCGACGCCGCGAGAATTTGGCTCGCGAACATGCGCAAGATTGTCGAGTCAGGGGAGTGGTCGCCACATATGGCCGACCAAACGCCGCTGACCTTTGGCGACTACGCCGCGCAATGGCTCGACGGCAGGACCCTCAAGCCGCGCACCCGCGATCACTACGCGAAGTTGCTTGACTCACGAATCCTGCCCACGTTTCGGCGCGACCCGCTCAAGGCGATCACGCCCTCGCGTGTCAGGGACTGGCACGACAAGCAAGGCGGAGACACACCAACCATGCGCGCTCACGCTTACGCCCTACTGCGGACGATCCTCAATTCGGCAGTGGCTGAGGAGCGGATCGCAGCGAACCCTTGCCGTATTCGCGGCGCTGGCGCCGTGAGGCGTGCAAAGCAGATCCGGCCGGCAACCCTTGGGGAACTTGAGCAGATCACCCACGCAATGCCCGACCGTCTTCGCGTGATGGTGATGCTTGCCGCCTGGTGCGCTTTGCGGTTCGGGGAGCTCGCGGAACTCCGCCGGTCGGATATCGACCTCGCGGCAGGCATCGTGCGAATCAGACGCGGCGTGACGTGGGTAAAGGGGGAGCCGATCGTCGGCACGCCCAAGTCCGCCGCCGGGGTGCGGGATGTCGCGATCCCGCCACACCTCATACCGGTACTCGAGCGCCACCTAGACGAGCACACAGCGGGCGGGGCAAAGGCGTTGCTGTTCCCGGCCGCGGACGGTCGCAACTACTCGGCATCCGCGCTCGACTACCACTGGCGCAGGGCACGTGAGGCCGCCGGACGGCCTGATCTGCGGTTCCATGACACCAGACACACCGGCGCCGTTCTCGCGGCGTCTACGGGAGCCACGCTGGCCGAACTCATGGCGCGCTTGGGGCACTCGTCACCCTCGATGGCTATGCGATATCAACACGCCGCCGCTGACCGTGACAAGGTGATCGCGGCGGCGCTGTCGGGACTGGCGGGAGCGGAATGAGCGACGCTCAACCCACGCGGCGAGACCCGCTGGAAGAGTGGCTGGACGTGGTGCCCGACCAGGCAGAACTCGACGCTCTTGGGCGCCTGTTACGTGGCGCCAAGAGAAAGCCCACCGCGACGCTTCGATGCCCGCGCCACCACGCGCTAGCGAGGGTTTTCGACGTCGAGGGCGCAACAATCCTGGTCCGCGACCCGATCAGAGAGATCGGTGGCCCCCGGGCCGAGCCAGTCGGGACAGAGCGCAAGATCGAAACCGACGTGAAGCGACGGGGGAGCCACACCGGCTCGGTTTCGATGCGCTGTCGCTGCGGCAATTTCCATTCGTCTATCGCTGATGTGTGGGCGAGTCTGGACGCGCTTGACCCCGGCGAGACGGAGATATTCATCGATCACCGAACCTGGCCCACCACAAACAACGAGGATTTCGCCGCGCGGCAACAACAGGCGAGCGACGCGCTGGCTCGCCGTACCCAGCGACACCCCGGGCGGCAGTAATTGCGGGACACACCGTGGCTGGGACTGTTGTGGACATAGGGGTAAACCTGTACACTTAATGGGAAGGCCCGCGCGCCATGCGCCGAACGTCGTGAACTAGGCATCACGCGAAACCCGATTCGGGGTATTCGCTATGCCCATTGCTTCCCGTTCGCGCCGACTAGTTCCCCTCGCTGAAGCGGCCGACTATTACGGCGTCTGCACCAAGACTCTCCGCCGCCGCATCTCCGAGGGCTCCCTGACCGCCTATCGCCTCCCTGGGGCCTCGCGCCTCATCCGCGTAGATGTCGCGGAGTTGGACGCCGCGCTCGCACCGATCCCCAACGGGGCGGTGATGCGCGATGCAGTCTGACCCCAGAAACAGCGCCGCCCCCGGCTGGGAAACCGAGGGCGAAGCAAAAACTCAGCAGGGTCACGCTGACACTCTCATTCTACAGCCTGACTCCGAGAAGCACCAGGACGCCCCGGGACCCAGCACACCGCAGGAACGCGAGGAACGCGCTCAACGCGCCCGTAGGCGTCTACGTGAGGCCGATGAGCGCCGCCGTGCGTCTCGTGCCCTCAACTCATTCACCGCTGAGGTGCGTGAGCGCGAGTCCTTCGGCTGGTTCGCACCGTCCGAAGGCTGGACCCGTGACCTGGGCAACGAGTTTGTTCGCCAGGGCTTCACGGTCGAGTACACGGCCCGCCGCTTGGGCTTGCCCGCGCCTTCCAATGGTCGGGCGGTGAATGCATGACCGGCGCGGAAGTTCTCGATGACGTACGCCGCCACCTAGAACGGTTCGTCGCATACCCGAATACGTGGACGGCCGACGCGCACACGCTTTGGATCGCCCACACCCACCTCATGCTCGCGTGGGAGTCAACGCCGCGTATTGCGTTCCTCTCACCTGAACCTGGGAGCGGCAAGTCTCGCGCGCTAGAGGTGACCGAGCCGTTAGTGCCCCGTCCCGTCCACGCCGTGAACACCACCCCGGCCTACCTATTCCGAAAGGTCTCAGACGAAGCAGGCCCGCCGACGATCCTCTACGACGAGATAGACACCGTGTTTGGTCCCAAGGCCAAGGACAACGAGGACATTCGAGGGATGCTCAACGCGGGACACCGCAAGGGTGCGACCGCAGGGCGCTGCGTGGTCCGGGGCAAGGAGATATTCACCGAGGAGTTGCCGGCCTACTGTGCCGTAGCGCTCGCGGGTCTCAACGACCTCCCCGACACGATCATGACGCGGAGCGTGGTTATTCGAATGCGCCGACGGGCAAAGCATGAACGCGTAGAGCCGTGGCGACTTCGCATCAATGGCCCCGAGTCGCATGTGCTATTCGAACGGCTCGCGAAGTGGGCGTCCTCCGTCGAATCCAAAGCGACGGCGCAATGGCCCCATATGCCCGAGGGCGTCGAGGACCGTAACGCCGACGTATGGGAAGCCCTTATCGCGGTCGCGGACCTAGCGGGAGGCGACTGGCCCCAGCGTGCGCGTGTAACGGCTGTAACGGCTGTAACGGACTTGTCGCGTCAAAGGGGAGAGAGCCTAGGCATCCGACTACTGAGTGACCTTCGCTCTGTGTTCGGCTCCAACGCCCGCATGTCCACGGTCGAGATTCTGGACGCGCTCAACGGGATGACCGAATCCCCCTGGGGAAATCTCCGGGGTAAGGAACTGGACGCGCGAGCACTTGCCCGGTTCCTGAGCAAGTACGACGTGAGACCTCGACTCTTGAGGATCGAAGGACAGAGCGGACCGCTTCATGGATATGACGTGGCCGACCTTGCCGATCCGTGGAGCCGGTACGTCTCCCCCGTACAACCCCAGGAATCCATTACAAGCGTTACAAGCGATACAGATGGGGGCGCATTGTGAGCAACGTCCCCCAAGTGATACCCGACGCCCTACGCCACGACTGGCGCAACCTGGCCGACCTCATCGAAGCCACCGCCCACCGGCAAGTGGTCCCGTGCTTCAACGGTCGCGACGTGTCGCACGCCTGGTGGACATCTGACAACGCGTCCGAGCGTAAAGAGGCGGCACGCGAATGCGGCACTTGTCCCATCGTCAACCAATGCCGCCAGTACGGAATTGACCGCCCCAAAGAAGTTGGCGTCTATGGCGGTCTCACCGAGAGCGAACGCACGAAGGAGGCGAAGCGATGACCAAGGCAACCGACATCCCCATATGGCCAACCAGGCGCCGCAATGAGTGGCGACGCAAGGCTCGCAAGCGCGCGGGACGCACCACGTCAGGAGATCGCTCATGATGAGCCCCGCCGTCCGAATCCGCACCGTGAGCGCGGATCAGATCCTCGCATTTGTCACCATCGCCAACGAGACCGAGACTCGCGTGCGTTGGTCGCCGGGCAACTGGCGATGCGATGTCTGCGGCCCGTCCCCTTGGCCTTCGTGCGCCCATGCACGCGCCGTCATCAACTCAGACCACTACACCCACGAGACCACGGCAACCGCCGCGTACATCAACTAAGGAGAACCAGCATGCGATCAGTCCAGCGCAAGACCATTCAGCAGGGCGACTACCTCAACCCCAACGTGCGACCCCCCGCCCAGCACCTTCCCAAAGCATTCGCCAAGATCGCCGCCGAGCGCGACGACATCGAGGGACGCAAGCAAAAGGCCGCGCGTGAGCTGCTCGATCTGAACCAAAACTGGCGCGTCTACGAGGACAAGGCCCGGCGCTCTGACGCCGACGCTGGAGCCAAGGCGGCACGGGCAGGCACCACGCTCGACAATCCCATGGCGAACGTCGACGCACTACGCCGCCGCAAGGAGGAACTTGAGAACGAGGTGGAGTCACTGGGCAACGCACACAGGCTGGTGCTCAACGACTACTCAGAGATACGTGAGGCAGAGAAAGGCAAGCCCATCTACGCCGAAGCGGTCGCCAAGGCTCAGGCCAGGATGCAAGCCGCAGCGAACGAACTGCGAGCCGCAGCCGCCGAGGCTGGCCCGGTCCTGGGCGTGTATTCGTGGGTATGCGAGAACGGTGCCTACGACGGGTCTACGTCCCTTGTGGCCCTTGAGGTTGCCCCCGGCCTGGCACGACACATCGGCGACTCAGCCACGCATCACACGCCCGTGAGTGTGGAACAGATCGCCAACGCCATCGAAGCCTTCGCAAGCCTGTCCGACCCGACCACCACCGAGAAGTAGAGGAGCACCACTATGACAACGCGACCACTTGACCCAGCGCCAGATTCCATCTACGCGCGCATCCTTGCCAAGCGAATGAACCGGCCACGGGTCGACGCGAACGGGCGACCCATCGACCCGAAGGCTTCACGTCGTCGCTTCACGTATGACGCAAAAGGACAACTCACTGACGTGCAGACAGTGAGCCACGAGGACGCGTGAGTGATCCAAGAGCGTACGCGGTGCTGGGCCAAGACACGGCCCGGCACCGGGTACTGCTCACCGTGTTCACATACCAGGGCATGCAGGAGTACTCCTCACGCTGCCTCGAGTGTGGCTGGCAACAGATCACGACGACCAGCGATCACGCTGAACTGCTCGGACAAGCACACCGACGCGGACGCGAGCGAACACGATGAAGGGGTGGCGGGGGCACAAACTCCCTGATAGACCCCGACCCGCCGGGGATGGAGACAAACCCGGCGGGACCAAATAGCACTCATTTTTCGACCACCACACACCACCGGGAGCACCATGAATGACACGCACTCACCGCCACCCGCAGGTCTCGCCACCCGTGGCGCTGGATTCTGGGCGGCAACCGTCAAACAGTACGAGCTCAGCGATGGGGAACTCACATTGCTTGCCGAAGCCTGCCGGACCCTAGACAACCTCGACGCACTCGACGCCTCAATCCGTGAGAACGGGGCAATCGTCACGGGATCTATGGGCCAGCCGGTTGTTAACGGTGCCCTGACCGAGGCACGCGGTCAACGCGCATTGCTTCACCGCCTCCTAGCGGCCCTGGCACTACCGGATGCTGACGGCGCGGTCGTCCCGAGCGGCACGCAGATGCGCGGACGAAAGAGGAGCCGCTGATGGCCCGCGTGAGACCCCAGGGGCTTCCCTCGATCGACAACATGCCCCCCATGCTGCGCGAGCACTCGCCGAAGGACTGGCCACCACCGCTAGATCGTGTCGAGGCAATGGCCCCCACGTTCGGACGCGCCCGCATGGTCGCCATCGTGTCTCGCTCACTATGGAGCACCGCGAGGCGTGAATGGCTGACCGCTCAAGGCCTGCGCACTATGCGCGACCTCGCGCCGGGGGAGGGCTCGTAGATGGCCCGGCTACGACGCCCGACAGCCCCGCAACTGGAGATGCCCGCTTCCATCGCGGATGGCCCAACGCATCCGGACTGGGCGAACACCGGGCGGCCCGAGCGGGATTGGCGTATCGCCGCCACGCACTGGTCGCTTTCCGTCTTGGGCAATCACAACGGCTGGTGGAGTCACCTAGCCCCTGAAGTGCGCGAGCCGCTCATGGCGCGGTCCCGCCACAAGATCGAACGACATGGAGACCGTGATGACTGATTCCTGCAACAACGAACCGCCCGCACAGTCCGCGATCAACCCCTGCGCTGAATGCCCGTGGCGCACCGAGAACAAGGGGCGCGCCGTGCCCGACGAGTACAGCACCGCCTACACCCGTGAGCAGCGCGTCACCCTGTGGTCGGACCTGCGCAATTCACGAGCCCAGGACTGCCATATGGGCGCCGGTGACGGAGAGGCGTTCCCTCATGGCAAGGACCCGGCGTGGATCGGCGCGGGCTTCGCGGCAATCCCCGAGCACGCAAAGCCTCGCGAGTGTGCCGGATCGCTCGTGGCCGCACGGCGCGAGTGGGAGCGCATGTGGGAGGCGGGAAGTTGGGAGGCGTATCACCAGGCGCATCCGAACGGCTTCACCAAGGAGGCCGCGCAGTTCTGGCACGCGCGATTCAGCGGCAAGACGGTGAGCGGCTTACCTCCCATCCGCGACGGCCTCACCCAAGACGTCGACGTCATCGACCCAGGGCACGAGGACGGCATGACGGGGATTGAGCTGATGGACGCCAACCACCTGTTGAGCATCGTCGAGCGAATGCAACGGGCGATGGGCGAAGATCCTACCGAGGCCGCAGCGCCCTACGAGCTGCATTGTACGTGCGCGGCTTGCGTCCGTCATGGCGAGGTGCACGCGCAGACGGAACTCGAGACCCTCGCGGGCTCCGCCATGATCGATGACGAACTGGTGCCGCTTGTCGAGGCGCTCACCGCCCACGGCGTGACCACGGTGGCATCTTGCGTGAACCTCCGCCAAGTCACGGATGCGCTCATGCCTGGCGAGTCTGAGCGGGTCATGACGGGAGACCACAGGGCCGCCAACTACCGGCACACTCTCGCAACCGGTGCCGCGTTCCTACGGTTCCTGGACAACACGCCAGAGGGTGCCGCGTACCTCGAGCGTCTTCAATCACTCGACGGACTTGAGATCCTGAGAGATCCCGGCATCGGCCTCGCGCACGTCACGTTCCCCGGAGCCAAGCTCGCTGAACTAGAGGCCGCGGCATGAGCGAGCTACTGGACGAACTGCGAGAGCACTACCGCGTGACCTACGGCTCGAGTGACATCGCGCAGGACGACCTCGACGGCAAGCACGTGATCGTCATCGAGTGCCAGGGCGAGCAGGCAGGCATGATCGCCGTACACGTCGAAGGGGAGACCGTCACCGCCAGCAGGCTCTACGTTCGCCCCGCACATCGAGGCCATGGGCACGCACGGACACTCATTCGCGGCGCCATCGCACATGCGCGGAGCCACGGTGCAGCCATCCTGCGCGGCGACATCGACCACGAGATCGAGGCGCGCGTCTCGCGCGCAACCGGTGCGCGCCCCGTCGCGCCGTATGGGGCGCATGCCGACGATCCCACTACTCGGTGTATCGGGGTGTCGCTGTCAGCCCGTCGACCGGCGCCACACAGTCCGCACGCCTCGCCAATATCGCAGGAGTCGGAAGGGAGGCCGTCTAGCGGGCTACCATTCCCGTCAGATCTAGCGTCTCGCTAAATACCCCCGATGCCCCCGTTTCGCGCCACGTAATCGTGGCAGTCGCATGCTCGACTAACTGATCCCACCGCAGGACCGCCTCCACAGACTCGCCTGTCTTGAGCACTTGCCGCGTAGTCCCACCGCTGGAGGTTTGCCGAACTGGTGGATCTGGGGTCAGTGCTACGTCTGCTGCCTCCGCTTCCATGAGCCAGACCATCCTCAAGTGGACGCCCAGGCCCGTCCCGTCTATTCGCGGTAGAGCGCGCCACCGTGGCTGTCTCTTGACACGCCGTGTCTGCATGAACTTATTGGCGCCCCAACCTGCCACAGCAATCAGGAGCGCTGCGACTACTGTCCCGGCGACCCACGCTATCCATTCGCCCATCTTGCGATTGTGCCATCACGCGACAAAGCCCCCGCACGTCCGCCCAGTCTTGCGCACGGCCATAATCCGCGCCAACATGTACACACCCGCCCGGACGTGTCTCGCCCCCCCTGAGACCCCGGGCGGGGCTGTCTCAACCTGAGTCATTCCTTAAGCCGTCGCACGTCGCGCGAGAGTTCCCTCATGGCCATGCTTAGCGAGGTGACTGCCATCCCGAGCTCTTCGAACGCCCGGTCGCGAAAGTCCTCGCCCTCCGCTTCATTCATTGTGCGGACTGCCACATCGGCGTGAAGCGCGGCGTCATTCGCGAGTTCGTCGGCAGGTTTCCGAGAGCCAAGATCGGACATGATAACTCCTCGTGATTGCAGGTATCACGATTGTCTCGCATCCTGCTGACAACCAGCGGCCGCACACGACGAAACCCCCCAGTGTGGTCGGTCACTAGGGGGTTTCTGGGGTGTCTCTCCCTGGGCAATCTTATGCGCGCTGCATCACCCACCCGTGCTCGTGCGCGTTTTGGAGCGCTTGCTCGAACGCGGCATCCGGATCGATCGGCTCTTGGATCCGGTCTGGCATGTTGCCCAGCAGGTCACCAACGGCGACTCTAAAGGCCTGCGACAACTTTGCGAGGTGATCGGTGTTGAAAGGATCTTCACCGTCGATCATCCGCCGCAACTGTGGGCCCCGGATGTAGGCAAGGTCGGCGACTTGGTTGAGCGTTAGGCCCCGTTCGTCGGCCAACTCCAGCAAGTTCGCACCGATCGCCTGCGCGAGCGTGGCGCCCGGGTGTCGCGCCGTCACAGGTTGCCTGCCTGAAGACGTTCGGCGTCGTCTGCAACCTCAAGCAGAATCTGCGCGTAGCGGCGCATTGTGTCCGTGCTAGCGAATGCCGCGTGGAAGCCGTCCATCCCGCCGCCAATTTGGTCGATGTACGGCGACTGCGGATCGGTTTCGTTCCCGCCAAGGGAACTGTCCACGAGTTCGAACGTGAGCGCGTCGTCATCCCGCGTGAAGTGGTGCGGTTCCTGGCCTGCGCCGGGCAGGAAGTAGCCGCGACCGATGGGAGCCACGAACCACGGCGCGAGGCCGTCATCCATGCCACGAGCCTCTACGGCCCACTCAGGGGCCTTGAAGTTGGCCAGCCATTCAGGCTTTGCGAGTTGATCAGTCATGATTCGACCTTTCATGCTTGGCCCCCGGTCCATCCGGGGAGCCGATTCCACTGTGCCGTGAACCCCTGACATTTAGTCCAGGATATTTCAGGCAACAGCGCTCTATTCGTTTGCGTCTGTCCTGCTAGATGGCACAGCGCTAAGTCCACGAGACTACGGGACTACCTGGACTGACCCGCTGCGGCAGCCTCAGCGGCGCACCCTTCACAAGGTGGCGGGCGACTCTCGCCGACGGCGGGAGGCTCAAGCGGTGACGCCGCGGACACACGGGCCGTCTGGGCCACCACAATGCCC
>JASBTB010000039.1 GCA_030148645.1 Demequina sp.
GGACGACGACGACGTTGCGCTGGGTTCGAGCGCCTGGACCGCCGTGCACCACGCCTTCACCAGCCCCAAGCCCGAGTGGATGGACTCGTTCGAGTCCAACCCTGGTGAGGCTCTGGCGTATGCCTACGACATCGTCTGCAACGGCAACGAGATCGGCGGCGGCTCGATTCGTATCCACCGGCGCGATGTGCAGCAGCGGGTGTTCGAGGTCATGGGCATCGGTGAGGAGGAGGCCCAGGAGAAGTTCGGGTTCCTGCTCGATGCCTTCCAGTTCGGTGCCCCACCCCACGGCGGCATCGCACTCGGCTGGGACCGCGTCGTGATGCTGCTGGGCGGCTACGAATCGATCCGCGACGTCATCGCCTTCCCCAAGTCGGGTGGCGGCTTCGACCCGCTCACGTCCGCGCCCGCGCCGATCCCCGCGCAGCAGCGCAAGGAGACGGGCGTGGACTTCGTTCCCGAAAAGGAGTCGCCCAAGTCCTGACCGGCGGTGGGTGCGGGATAGCGGCGCATCGCGCAAGATAGCGGCGCATCGTCAGGCAGACGCGACCAGCATCGGCCGCGACGCCAGCCTCCTCGTCCGGACAGTTCGAACCAATCGGCGCACGACGCGCGGGGCGTGGGTGCCCCGCAACGTGAATCGGCGGCGCGTTGGAGCTCAGAACGGTTCAAAGTGTCGGTGGCGGTCTCATGGAGATGTCGGTGGGTCGGTGGGGGTGGGGGCGCTGCGGTGAGGGCGTGTGGCATCGCAGCCAACTTGCCTAGTGGGACAGGCCCTTGCGCTCATAGAGACGCCGCAGGGCAGCGGGGGCCCACCAGTTCCAGTCGCCCAACAGGGTCATGGTGGCGGGCACCAGCAGCATCCGTACCAGGGTTGCATCGAGGAAGACCGCGATGGCCAGGCCGATGCCGACCTCCTTGATGACAAGCAGCGAGCCGGTGGCGAAGCCAATGAACACGATGATGATGACGGCCGCTGCCGAGGTGATGATGCGCCCGGAGCGTTGCAGGCCCTTGCGCACTGCCACATCGTTACTGTCACCCGCGTCGACATGCTCCTTGATGCGTGCGAGCAGGAAAACCTCGTAGTCCATGGCCAACCCGAAACCGAACGCGATGATGAGCACCAGTACGTACGTCTCGATCCCGCCCGTGGAGGTGAAGCCCAACAGCCCCTCGAGGTTCCCGTCCACAAAGATCCAGGACACGATTCCCACGCTCGCGCCCAACGAAAGCGAGTTGATGAGGAGCGTCTTGACGGGCACCAGGAGCGAACCCGTCATCGAGAACAGCAATACGAAGGTCGCGAGAATGACGAGCCCCACGGCCAACGGCGCACCTTGCGCCAGTGAATCCACAAAGTCCACCTGAATGGCTGCCTGACCGCCCACGAACACCGCGAAGGGCGCCTCGAGGGCACGCAATTCGCGAACCAGTGACGTGGCTTGGGGTCCAGCTTGATCGTTGTAGCGGGTGAGAATGCCCGCGGTGGACAGCCCGTCCGTGGTGGCCTGGGCGGCCGTCACGCGGACCACGCCCTCGCGTGCGGCTACCTGAGCCATCCAGCGGTCCAACTCGGTAAGGGAGGCTTCGGCAACCACCTGAATCTGCGGCTCGGCCAGCAGCGGATACTGCGCATCGAAGAGTTCGATGAACTGGCGTCGTTCGTTCGAGGCGGGAAGGAGCTCCTCTTGGGAATTGCGTACCGCAATGGTGATCAGCGGACTCGCCAAGACCACGAGTACCGCGGTCACGGCACCCACCACCAGCCACGGGCGCCGTTGGACCGTGCGTGCCAGGCGCTCAAAGAAGCCGTGTTCGGCCTGCACGTCGGCGGTGCGACGCAACACGGCGCGCAGCCCTGGCACCCGGCGTAACACCGAGACTTTCGCGACGCGATGACCGTACAGAAACAGGACTGCCGGCACCAGCGTGAGGGCTGCGGCGAGGGCCATCAGCACCACGCCAAGAGCGGCACCGCCGATGCCGCGGATCAACTCGGCGCCGAACACGAGCATGCCGCCCACCGATATCGCAACGGTCACCGACGAGAAGAACACCGTGCGGCCCGCTGTGGTGAGGGTCGCCACGAGCGACTCCGCCCTCGCGTCGTGCGTCGAATCGTCCCCCCGCTGGGCGAGTTCTTCTCGATACCGAGACACCACCAGCAGTCCGTAGTCGATCGACAGGCCGATTCCCAAGACAGTCACCACATTGATGGCCGACTCGTCCAGGGTGATGGGGTAGGAGAAGGCAAACAGAATCGCCATGCCCCCAGCGATGGAAGCGAGGGCGCCGATGAGGGGCGCGGAGGCCGCGAGGAAGCCGCCGAACACCAGGACCATGACCAGCAGGGCGACCGGCAGTGCCACGGCTTCGCCCTTCACGAGGTCGCCCTGAATCTGAGTGGTGAAGTCGTCGTAAAGAAGCGGGTCCGAATACGCCAAAATGCTCGCGGGCTCCGGGAACGACTCGGCGAATACTCGGGCCGCCGTCCGGTGAAGGGGCACCGGGTTGGTGTCGATGGGCGCATAGGCAACAAGGACAAGCACAGAACGTTGGCCGGTCGATATCAGTGGACTGGCGCCGTCGGGCATGGGCGGGAGGCCCTGTTTGCCCGTGAGCGTATCGACGGCGGGACCGGGAATGACACCGTAGGGCGTCGACACCGCGGCCACTGCTTGCGTCTTCGCGACCGACGTGGCGGCCTCGGTGAGCGCCGCCCGTGTTTCGGGCGCGGCCGGATCGATATTCTCGACGAGCAGCGTCAGTTGCGGCCCCATGTCGTCGGGGCTCACCGCCTGCATGTGTTCGTAGACGAAGGTCGAATCGGCGCCGACGACGGTGGGCAAGCCGGTGCTTGTGCGGTCAAACAGATTTCCTTGGCCCACGCCCACGAGCGCCAAGGAAGCCATTGCAAGCGCCGCACCAGCCCAGGTGAGCAAGACGGCAACGGGGTGGCGCACGACGAGGTGGGCAATGCGGGTGAACACGTTCGTCATCTTAGGGCGCGAACTACGGCGAGCGGGGTCGACCGAACCGTTCGCCCGCCGCCTACAGTTGAGACTGTGGACCTCTTCGACGCCGCCAGGATGGACGCCACCGGTGTGCCCGCGGCGAGTTCCACGGCGCCCCTCGCGGTCCGAATGCGGCCCCGCACGCTCGACGAGGTCGTGGGCCAGTCGCATCTCTTAGGTGACGGCGCGCCGCTGCGGCGGCTCATCGGGCAGAACACCCCGGCCGCGAGCGTGATCCTGTGGGGTCCGCCAGGAACCGGCAAGACCACCCTCGCCTACCTGGTGGCGGGCA
>JASBTB010000049.1 GCA_030148645.1 Demequina sp.
TGGTCACGATCCGGTTACGACCTGAGCCGGTGCGAACGTCGCTGCCGTTCCCGATGCCCCATGATGACGTCAGCGGCGTCCCGGTGACCCGTAGTACGCCGCGTCGAAGCGCATCGAGCGCTCCACGTCGGACACCGTCACGCCGTCGTCGATCGTCACCAACTCAACACCCATAATGCGTGCGAAATCCTCGATTACCTGGGGTGACAATTGATTCGACATCGCGGTGTGGTGCGCCGCGCCCGCCATCATCCATGCCGTGGCAGCGGTCGTGAAATCGGGCTTGCTGCGCCACACCGCGCGCCCCACCGGGAGATTCGGCATCGGCCGGGGAAGGTCGACGGTGTCGACGGCGGCGAGCACCAGGCGGAACCGGTCGCGCATGTCGGACAGTGCCCACACCACCGCCGGGCCAGCATCGGCGGTGAACACCAAGCGCACAGGATCCTCCTTGCCGCCGATCCCGAGCGGGTGCACCTCGAGTCGCGGCTTCGCCGACGTCAGCGACGGGCTCACCTCGAGCATGTGGGCGCCCAGCGTGAGTTCCTCACCCTCGACCAGGTGATAGGTGTAGTCCTCCATGAGGCTCGCACCGCCGGGACGGCCCGCACCCATGACGTTGGCGATCCGCACCAGCATTGCGGTCTTCCAGTCGCCCTCCGCGCCAAAGCCGTAGCCGTCGGCCATGAGTCGCTGGACTGCCAGCCCCGGCAGTTGCTTCAGTTCGCCCAGGTCCTCGAACGTGTCGGTGAAGGCGGTGAAGCCACCCTCCTCAAGGAACGAACGCAGACCCACCTCAATGGCGGCGCCGTCACGCAGCGACTGATGCCTCGCCGCGCCCGGAAGCAGTTCGTCGGCCACGTCGTACAGCGCAATGTACTCGGCAATCAGCGTGTCAATCTGGGCATCGGTCGCCGCGTGGACGCGCTGGACGAGCTCATTCACTCCCCACGTGTTGATCTGTGTCCCAAAGACCGCCTCCGCCTCCGTCTTGTCGCCCTCGGTGACAGCCACAAAGCGCATGTTGTCGCCAAAGCGGGCCACCTTCATGGACCGTGCCGCGTGCGCGCCAGCCGCAGCGCGCGTCCAGTCGCCCACGCGCTCCTGAACGCAGGCGTGCGCGGCGTGACCCACCACAGTGGTGCGCGCAACGCCAAGCCGCGACTCGATGTATGCGTACTCGCGGTCGCCGTGAGCGGCCTGGTTGAGGTTCATGAAATCGAAGTCAATCGTCTCCCACGGCAATTCGACGTTCGCCTGCGTGTGCAGGTGCAGGAGCGGCTTGGTGAGGGCCTGGAGCCCTGCGATCCACATCTTGGCGGGGCTGAACGTGTGCATCCACGTGATGACGCCGATGACGTTCGGGGCGGCGTTGGCCTCGAGCATCGTCGCGTGAATCTGTTCGCGGGAGATCTGCACCGGCTTCCACGTCACCGTGACGGGCACGGCGTCGGCGCCCTGCAGGTGCGCCACCACACCCTGCGACTGCTCGGCCACCTGGGCCAAAACCTCGTCGCCATACAGCGTCTGGCTGCCCGTCAGAAACCACACCTCGAACTGGGCGAGATCGGGAACGATGCTGGTCACGAAAGGCCTCCCTGCGGCTTCTGTCCGTAGACGTTTTGGTAGCGATCAAAGAGCGCGTCAATCGTGTCTTGGGGGATCGGCACGATGTCGCCGCCCTGCTTCGCGATGTGGACGGTGCGCGCGACGTCCTCGCACATCACCGCGGCCTTGACCGCATCTGCGGCATCCTTGCCGATCGCAAAGACGCCGTGATTGGCCATGAGCACCGCGCGTGAGCGGTGACCATCGAGAGTGGCGACGATGCCCCGACCGATCGAGTCGTCGCCGATGATGGCGAACGGACCCACGGGAATCTCGCCGCCGAACTCGTCGGCCATGCCGGTAATGACGCAGGGGATCGGTTCGCGGCGCGCAGCCCACGCCGTGGCGTAGGTGGAATGCGTGTGCACCACCGCGCCCACGTGGGGCATGTGCCGGTACACGTAGGCGTGGGCCGCGGTGTCCGACGAGGGCGACCGGTCCGCTCCGACGGTGCCGGGAATCACGTGCCCGTCCAGGTCGCACACCACCATGTCGTCGGGAGTCAGGTCTGCATAGGTGACACCCGAGGGCTTGATCACGAACAGGTCGTGTCCCGGAACGCGCCCGGAGAGGTTGCCGCCGGTCCAGGTCACCAGCCCGTACCGAGGCAACTCGGCATGCAAGTCACTGACTTGTTGGCGCAGGCCGGCAACGGCCTCTTCGAGGGCGCCGATGTCGTGGGTGGTCACGCAAGCGCCTCCTTGCGGATTGCCTTGAGGCGCTTCATCACGTCGTTGCCGCCGCGGCCAAAGTAGTCGTGCAGCAGTTGGTATTCGGCGAACAGCCGGTCGTACGCGTCGGCGGCAGCGGGGTTCGGCTGATACTTGCCGCGCTCGATTCGGCCCATCGCCTCGCCCGCCGCGGCGACCGAACTGTAGGCGCCCGCTGCGGCCGCCGCATGGATGGCGCTACCGAGTGCGGGCCCCTGCTCGGAGTCGATCGTGGACAACGGCAGGCGCAGCACGTCCGCGTACATCTGCATCAGGTGCGGGTTCTTGATCAGTCCGCCAGCCACCACGAACTCGGTGACTGGCACGCCTGCGGCGTTGAAGGTCTCGACGATGGTGCGGGTACCAAAGGCGGTGGCCTCCAGCAGCGCGCGGTAGCCCTGCTCGGCGCGGGTGGCCAGGGTCTGACCCACGATCACGCCCGACAGGTTGGTGTCGACGAGTACGGAACGGTTGCCGTTGTGCCAGTCGAGCGCGACCAGCCCGTGAGCGCCGACGGGCTCCGCGAAGGCCAAGTCGGTGAGGTACTGGTGTACCGACTTACCCGCCGCGTCGGCTTCGTCACAGTAGCGCGCTGGCACCTGGTTCTTCACATACCAGGCAAAGATGTCGCCGACGCCCGACTGGCCCGCCTCATAGCCGTAGAGCCCTGCCATGATGCCGCCGTCGACAACACCGCACATACCCGGCACGTCGGCGATGTGGGAGCCATTCATGACGTGGCAGGTCGAGGTGCCCATGATCGCCAGCATCTGCCCCGGTTGCACCGCCTTGGCGGCGGGGGCGGTGACGTGCGCGTCGACGTTGCCCACCGCGACCGCGATGCCCTCCGTTAGACCGGTCCAGAGGGCGGCCTGCGCCGTGAGCCCTCCCGCGCGATCGCCCAATTGGCCGATGTGGTGCCGCAGTTTGTCCGCGGCGAAGCCCTTGAACGCGGGGTTGAGTGCGGCCTCGAAGTCCTCCGAGGGGTACTCGCCGTCCTGAAGAATGCCCTTGTAGCCAGCGGTGCACGCATTGCGGACGTACTCGCCGCACAGTTGCCACACGATCCAGTCGGCCGCCTCGACCCAGCGGTCCATGCGGGCGAAGATCTCGGGGTCTTCCTCGAGCACTTGGAGCGCCTTGGCGTACTCCCACTCGGAGGAGATGAAGCCCCCATATCGGGGTAGCCATGCCTCGCCGCGAGCGCGCGCCAGATCGTTGATGCGATCGGCCTGTGCCTGAGCCGCGTGATGCTTCCACAGTTTCACGTAGGCATGCGGTCGGGTTTCGAGTCCAGGCACTTCACACATCGGCGTACCGTCCGCGCGCACTGGCATCGGCGTGGACGCCGTGAAGTCGGTCGCGATCCCGACGACGTGGGCGGGGTCGATGCCCGCTGCCGCGATGGCCGCCGGAACGGCGTGCTGGAGCACCTCCCGATAGTCCTGGGGCACTTGAAGCGCCCACTCAGGGGGCAACTTCTGCCCTGTCGCCGCGAGTTCGGCGTCCATGACGGCGTGGGGGTATTCGTGCACCGCGGTGCCGATCTCCTCACCGTCACTTACGCGGACCACCAAAGCGCGCCCGGACAGGGTGCCGTAGTCAACGCCCACTACATAGGTGTCCTGTGGCACGGGGGCCTCCTTACCCTAGGGACGGTGGCGCCTTCGGTTTGCAACCGCAAACGCCCACCACTGAATGGTAACGCTAACATTTCTGGGCGCAACCAGAACATTGGGTCCGATGGTGGGTCGCACCCCTGTCACACGCCAGCGCGGTTCACGCGCCGGGTCCGGCCACCGATTCGCGCACGATGAGTTCGGCAGGCAAGGGTGTCGTGTCCGGTAGGTCCTCACCCGCCAAAGCCGCGACCAGAACGTCGACCGCGAGCGCCCCCACGCGGCGGAAGTCCTGCCGGATGGTCGTGAGCGGCGGCATCATGTGTGCCGCCTCCGGGATGTCGTCGAAACCGATCACGGACAGTTGGCGAGGAACGCCGACGCCGCGCAGGCCGAGCGCATGGATCAGGCCCAATGCCATCTGGTCGTTCCCGCAGAAGACCGCTGTGGCAGAGGGATCCACGTGGGATCCCGCATCGAAACCCGATTGGGCCGACCAATCGCCTTCGATCATGGGCAGGCGAGACAGGCCCAGGCGCATCGTCTCGGCGACGAACGCATTCTTGCGCAATTGCGCCTCGGTGGCGTCGGCGGGTCCGGTGATGTGCTGGATGCGTGTGTGCCCGTGTGCGACAAGGTGGTCGATCGCGAGCCGGACCCCCTGGCCCTGGTCGACCGACACAGACCACGGCGCACGCTCGCCGCCCGTCAGCAGGTACGCGACCGGGACGTCGCTCGCGCGCGCATCCGCCACGTCGAGCACTGCTCGGGTGGGCGCCATCAAGACGAGAGCCTCGATCGAGCGTCCGAACAGGAAGTCCAGTGCCTCGTCGACTGACTCGGCGTCATTGCTTGTCGTGGTGCTCAGGGCCTGAAGGCCTGCGTCCCTGAGGGCGCGTTCGACCGCATAGAAACTGGACGTGGGGCCAAAGTCGGGCGTATTGGGGATCAGCACTCCCACGGCCTGCGAACGCCCGGTGGCAAGCGAACGCGCTGCGACGTTGCGACGATATCCCAGGTCGGCGATCGCGGCAAGCACCCTGTCCCTGGTGCCGGGACGAATGCCCGCGAATCCGTTGAGTACCCGCGACACCGTCTGGTGCGAGACACCCGCGCGTGCTGCGACGTCGTGCATGCTTGGACCCCGCACCACGTTCGCCATCGCAACCTTCCTGCTGCTGAAGTCGACATCGAGAGACTACCGGCCGCTTCACCGTGGAGACGCTCAGCCACGCCACACGTGACTCCAGAGTGTTTGCGTTCACACTACGGTGTTTGCCCGGAGGCCTCAGCGGGACCTCCGGCACTGGTGCTACCCGTGAGGCCAGTCAGCCCCAACCAAGCGCATCGAGCCGTGCGTCGTCTATCCCAAAGTGATGTGCGATCTCGTGTACCACCGTCACCGCGACCTCGTCACGCACCTCGTCTGCGCTGGCGCACATCTTCAACGTGGGGTTGCGATAGATAAAGATGCGATCCGGGAGTTCTCCGAATCCCCAATCGGCGCCCCTGTCGGTGAGGGACACGCCGTCATACAGACCCAGCACGTCGGGCTCGCCCTGCGGAGAATCGTCCTCGATGAGGATCACCACGTTGTCCATCAAGTCCAACAGTTCGTCGGGCACCATGTCGAGCGCATCGTCGACCGCTTGCTCGAACTCCGCGGGGGTCATCGCAACCATGAGCCCATTGTGTCTCATGGGCGAGTGGACCCACCCTCCGACAACCCCTATCATTGACACCTGGCTCAGCCCCTATCGTCTAGTGGCCTAGGACGCCGCCCTTTCACGGCGGTAGCACGGGTTCGAATCCCGTTGGGGGTACGACGTGGAGACCTTCATGGTCTACACTTTCGGTGGTCTTGTTCCGCCTCGGCGGGACGTCAAGGCCCTGTAGCGCAGTTGGTTAGCGCGCCGCCCTGTCACGGCGGAGGTCGCGGGTTCAAGTCCCGTCAGGGTCGCGGGTGTGAATGCCCCTCTCTCGAGAGGGGCATTCGTCTCACAGGGGGAGTGGTCTCTCGCCGATGCCACTGCCCCGAGGGCTCTGTAGCTCAGTTGGTAGAGCGCACGACTGAAAATCGTGAGGTCACGGGATCGACGCCCGTCGGAGCCACCACAAGCACTCCGCCGACCTCGCGGCGTTGCGCGTGTTCACAGCGCCGAAACGATGTCTGGGCGGGGTCCCTCGTCAGAGCCCGCGCCTTCCCCCAATTCGGCTGCCGCCGCCTCGCCTGCCACGCGCAGCCAGTGCTCTGGATGCCCCATCGCCTCGGTCACAGAGCCCGCTAGTCCTACGAGCGACGTCGCCCAAACCGGTGGTTGGTCGGCCAGTTGACCCACGATCACGGTTGCACGCGTGCCCACGTGCCCGGCTCGCCGCAACACCTGACCGACCACCTTGCCGCCCAGGGACTGCGCGTCGTACTGCCCCTCGCCGGTGATCACCAGGTCAACGGTGTCGATGGCGCTCCAGAGCCCCGTGAGGCGTTGAAGATACTCGGCTCCGGGCTCGACGCGAGCACCCCACACGGTCGCAAACCCAAACGCCGCTCCCCCGGCCGCGCCGGCGCCGGGGGCGTCGGCGTCGCCTCCCAACAGCGCCGCGTAGCGAGCAAGGGCGTCGTCGAGTAGACGCACGTCGGCGGCACTCGCACCCTTCTGTGGCCCGAATACCGCGGCACTGCCCGTGGGGCCCAACAGCGGCGCCGTCACGTCCGTGAGCACCGTCACACCGCCGACTGGGGGAGGCCTGAGGCCCGAGCCGACGCACTCCTGCAGATCGGCAAGCGCGCCCCCACCCGGCGGCAAGGGCCTGCCAGCGTGATCGTGCAGGCGAAGGCCGAGCGCCGTGAGAGCCCCCGCTCCCCCGTCGGTCGAGGCCGACCCTCCCAAGGCGATGACGAGACTGCTGGCCCCGGCGTCGAGGGCCGCCGCGATGGTCTGGCCGAGTCCACGCGTGGATGCCCCTAGCGGGTCCGGCTCTGCCATGAGCGGCAGGCCGCACATCTGCGCGAGTTCCACCACCGCGGTACCGTCGGTGAGCATCAGCCATTCGCCGCGCACGGGGCGGCCATCGGGTCCGTCCACCGGGAACGTCCCGTGCCTGCGCGCACCCGCTGTGCACCCCTCGATGGCGTCCAGGGTGCCCTCACCGCCGTCGGCTTGAGGCAGAAGCGTCAGGGTGTCCCCGGGGCGCACCGCAAGCCAACCGGTCGCAACGGCCCGCGCCGCGGCAGCGGCGCCAACAGAGCCCTTGAACGAGTCGGGTGCTATCGCGACTCTCATGGTCGGAGTCTAGGCCGGAGCCCCCAAGCCCCGTGCGTTTGCGCCAAGCCCCCCTGACACGCTGTACTGGAGTCACCATTCCTAGGAGGAACTATGAACACCGCTGGCTTTGGCAAGTACCTGGTGAACGCACTGGTGGCGGCCGTCGCGGGCCAGGCCGTGGGGATTCTGCGCACCGAGCTCGACGATGCGAAGACCGAGATGCAGCACAAGGCCAAGGGTATCGGGATCGGCGTGGGTCTGGTGGCCGTGGCCGCGTCATTCCTCCTCTTCGCCCTGGGTGTGTTCCTCGCGGCCGCGGTGATCGGGCTGGCGCAGGTGTGGCCCGCGTGGCTTGCCGCGCTCGTGGTGGGCGGTGTCCTGCTGGTCATTGGCGCAATCCTGGTCGCCATCGGCGTCTCGAAGATCAACAAGAACAAGGATCTCAAGCCACGACGCGCCATCACCAGCCTGCGCCGCTTCTTCGGCAACTAGGCGACATCCACGGACGGCGCCCCGGGCGGAGTGGCCGCGGGGGGCAGCGGCGGTTTGGGTCGGGACCGACCCGCGAGCCACACCCCGGCGAACACCACGAGCGCGCCCACCGGCTCATACCACTGAAGTGACTCGCCCAAGACGGTGATGCCCAGCACCGTCGCCACCACGGGCACAAGGAACGTCACCGACGTGGCGGTGGTCGCGCCCGCAAGTTTCACCACCTTCCAGAACATGACGTAGGCGAAGGACGTGCCAATCACGCCCAACGCGAGCACTCCCCACAACGCCGACCCCGTGGGCGAGAAGGCTCCCTCCCCCGGCGCCCCCGACAACACCGCCACCGGTGCGAGCATGACAGCCGAGAGCCCCACCTGCGTCATCGACAGTCCCGCGGCTCCGGCGCTCACGCGCGTCAGCAACATCCGCGACAACGTGCCGCCGATGCCGTAGAACGCGGTGGCGATCAGCATCAGTACCGTGCCGCGCAGGGAAAATTCACGCACATCCCACGCACCCACCAGCACGGCAATCCCGACCGCGCCCACCAGCAGGCCGATCAATTGCGCACGGGTGGTTCGCTCCGCGGGAATGAGCAGCGCCACAAACAAGGCAGTCCACAACGGCGTCGAGGCGTTCAGCAGGCTCGCGAGAATCGAGGTGATGTCCTGCTCCGCCATGGGAATCAGCACCATCGGTGCACCCGACATCGCCACCCCGACCACCGCGATCGCACCCAACTGTTTTCCACTGAAGTGTGGCCATCGCCGCGAAAACGCCACCATCGCCACGAGGACGACCGTCCCGACCAACAGCCGCCCGAAACCCACCTGGGCGGGCGTGAAGGCCTCCAGGCCCATCTTGATGAACAGGAACGACGATCCCCAACCCAGCGCGGCCACCACCAACGACGGCAGCCACATCCGCATGGGCGCGTGGTGCGTCACGACCGCTCCAGTCATCGGTGGCCGCCAGCCGCACGCGCACCCCGGTACCAGCCGTCCGTCGTCGGTGCGGCATCGTCCGGGTGGGCTTGTCGCCCGGCACGCAGCACCTCCGCGTCGCCCCAGCCCGCCTCGAACGCGAGCAGCGCCGCCTTGATCCCGGGGCCTTCCGGACCGTAATGCCCAAGCCTCCCGCGGGCCGCAATGACCCGATGGCAGGGGACAAACAACGCGATCGCGTTGCGCCCGCATGCCGTGCCCACAGCGCGCATGGCCCGCGGCCGACCCGCCGCCACGGCCACCTCTTGGTAGGACACCGGCTCTCCCGCGACGATGCCCCGCACGGCCTCCCACACGTCCTGAAAGAACGCTCCACCCTCGTGATGGACGGGGACGTAGGCGAGGCCGCTGCCGTCACCATCCAGCCACGCCTGGACGGCGGTCCCGACGTGCGGCAACGCACCGTGCGACCACCCCCCGTCCCGCAGCCCGGACGGCAACCGCGCGGCCACCTCGGATGCCGAACCGAATCCGGCGGCCCGCACCACGCCATCCTCGCTGGCAAACACACTGAGGCCACCCGCGGGCGTCTCGAAGCGCTCATGGGTCAGGGCATAGTTCATGCGCCAAGATTACGACCAAGGCCCGGCTCCGAGGCGAGGCCGCCTGACCTCCCGGCGTCACCGTCCGAGTTCACGCGCAACGAGCGTGCGCCGGGCAACGGCAACGGCCCCCGTCCCTGAGGGACGAGGGCCGTGGTTACCTGCAGTGTTAAGCGGAGTGGGCCTGTTCCTGCGCCTCAGCGAGCAAGGCACGAACCTCGAGCTCACGGAAACGCCGGTGACCACCCAGCGTGCGAATCGAAGAGAGCTTGCCGACCTTGGCCCAACGGGTCACGGTCTTCGGATCGACGCGAAAGATCGCGGCGACCTCACTTGGCGTGAGCAGCTTCTCCGGGTCATGGAGAGTATCAGCCATCATTTTCTTTCCCTCAGTTGTGCCGGTAGCCCTGCGGGCATCGTCGCCCCATGAGACTGTCGACTCATCCGATTATGACGCGGTTCCCGAAAGATTTCCGGTTTTGGGCGGTATGTCCAGAGATTCGCGAGTGGTCGAATGATGGTTGTAGAGTATCGACAGGGCTCGAGGTCGAGGACCGCAGTCGTGCGTGTCCTCAGTAGTCAGAAGGGACGGGCGATCATGGGGCGCGGCCGTCAGAAGGCAAAAGACGCGAAGATCGCGCGTCAACTCAAGTACACCGACCACAGCAGCGATCTGCG
>JASBTB010000054.1 GCA_030148645.1 Demequina sp.
CCTGCGCCGGGCGGACCGGGCGATGCTCGAGGCAAAGAGGAACGGGCGCGGCACCGTCGTGTCCATTCAGTGCCCCCGGCAGGATTCGAACCTGCGACCATCGGATTAGAAGTCCGGTGCTCTATCCAACTGAGCTACGAGGGCGAAGACCCAGTAAGGGCCCCTACAAGGGTAGCGGCGCGCGGAACTCATAGGTCGACGGCGCGGTAGCCTCGTGCCACGAGCGCGAGGAGGCAGGCTAGCGACATGGACTTCAGACCAATCAAGACATGGTCGTACCCTGGCGCGCTCCTCGACGCGTTGACGGACACGCGCCGTGTGGTGGTCGATGTGCAGATGCCGTTGCCCACCGGCAGGCAGCGCGAGGCGCACGCGCTCGTCGAGCACATGGTCGATCAACTCGATCACCACCTCATTGCCCGCGTCCGTGAGGAGGCGTCGCCTGCAATCGTGGTAGTGGGTGGGCCGACGGGCGCGGGCAAGTCCACCGTCGTCAACGCGTTGCTGGGGGAAGACCTCACCCCGTCCGGGGTGCTCAGGCCGACGACCAAGGTGCCCCACCTCTTCCACCACCCGCTGGACGGGGCCGTACTCGACGTTGTGGCCCGGCGCGCGTCGGTTCACGTGACCGAGGCGGTGCCGCGTGGCCTGGCCATTGTCGACAGCCCCGACTTGGACTCGGTACGCGGTGAAAACAGGGAGATCGCCGAGGATCTCGTCGAGGCATCAGACTTATGGCTCTTTGTTACGACCCCGACGCGGTATGGCGACGCGGTGCCCTGGAATGCGTTGCGCAAGGCCACCGATCGCGGCGCTTCCGTCGCAATCGTCCTCAATCGCGTCACTCCCGACGTTGCGGCCCAAGTCAGGCGGGAACTCGTGGCGAGGCTCGCCCACGAGCGGCTGGAGGCCTTGCCGCTCTTTGTCGTTCCCGAAGAGAGCGAGGCGAACATTCCGCGCGACGTGGTCGGGGGTCTCGGTCGATGGCTCGACACGGTGGCGGCCGCGTCGGTCGATACGATCGTGGAGCGCACTCTGCACGGCGGCATCGAGTCGCTCAAGGAGTGGCTTGAGCGCTTGGCCGAATATATGGACGACCAGGCCGCTGCCGCGCGGGACGTGCGGGCCGAGGTCCGCCGCTGCGCGGCCCGCGCCGAGGTGGCCGACGGCGAAGACTGGTACCTCGCCATCGGCAGGGGCCCGGTCGAGTCGCGCTGGCTCCAGGCCACGGCCGAGCATGGACCACTGTTTCGGGTGAGCAACTCCGTGTGGGTCAAGAGGCGCAGTGCACGCGAGGCGCGCGACGCCACCTATGGGGAAATCCGGGTGGATCTGCTTGCTGCGGTCGAGGCGGCGTTTGCGCACGCGGCCGCCTCTGCGACAGACCACATGATGGCCTCCCTGAACTCCACCGACGATGGGGTAGGCCCCTGGCTGATCGCACAGAGGGACCCCCGTGACGCCCGCGTGGCACGCGAGCGTCGAGCGGCCGACGCGGCACGGCGTTGGCTCGACGCGTGCGCCGCTATGGCAGCCGATCTGCACGATTCAGCGGGCGGCATCGCCGTGGTGGGCGGCGAGGGGCTTGCCGTGACTCTCGCGTCGGCGGCCGCTGGCGTCGAGGCCGCACAGGCCGTGCTCGCCGTGCTCCTGAAGGACACCGCAACCCAGGCGATAGCCTCGGCGCGCGAGGCGCTCGCCACGGCGCGTCGGTCCGTGATCAACAAGGAGGCGCTCGACATGATGAAGCCGACGGACCTGGTGTCGCTCGGCGCCGACGCGTCGGCCAAGGTGCGCTTGCGCCGCGCCGAGTTGCGAGCTCTGCTGTGAGCCCGACGTTCCAAGAGTTACCGCCGCGCACGGAGACGACGCAGTTGCAGGCTCTAGTGGATCGCCTCAAGGCGTCGATGGAGTGGGCTGCGGAGGCCGTGGATGCCGGTGTGCGCGAGCAGGTGTGGAGCACCGTCAAGCGGTGCGATGAGCGGCTTGCGTTGGGCGTGGACCACACCGTGGTGGCGCTCGCAGGCGGGACCGGCTCTGGCAAGTCCAGCCTCTTCAATGCGGTAGTGGGCACAGAGTTCGCCGTCGTGGGCGTTGCGCGCCCCACCACTGCCGAGGTCTGCGCAGCCGTGTGGGGGCGCGCACAACCGTTGCTGGAGTGGTTGGGGGTGGCCCCTGAGCGCAGGCTGGTTTTCGATGGCTATCGCGACGGCGAGATGGACGGTGTCGTGCTCCTGGACCTACCCGACCACGATTCGATCAACCTCACCAATCGCGACACTGTCGACAGGGTCCTGCCCCTCGCGGACCTCATTGTCTGGGTGGTGGATCCCCAGAAATACGCCGACCACGCTCTGCATTCCGCGTACCTGAAGGTCGCCTCCGACCACGGCCAACCATGCCTAATCGTGCTCAATCATGTGGACAGGCTGAGCGAGAGCGACGCCATTGCGGTAGCAAACGACCTGTCGCGGCTGGTCAGGGAAGAGGGCGTCGCCGATGCCCCCGTGATGCGGGTGAGCGCGCGCACGGGCAAGGGGGTCAAGGCGCTGCGGGCAGAGATCGCGGGCGCAGCCGCCACGCGCTCGATCGCTGCGGAGGCCGTGCGCGCCGACCTCGTGGCTGCCGGGCGGGCCCTTGAGGGTGCGCTAGCACGAGACGCCGATCCCGAACTTCCCGATATCGAAGTCCTGGTCGCCGCATGCGCGCGTGCGGCGGGCGTTGAGGCGAGAGCCGACGCCGCAGCAGCGGTTGCGTCCGGACGCTCGGTATCGGTTCCGGACGCGCTAGGGGCCTCCTTGGCCGCGATCGAGCAGGTACGGCTGGAATGGGTGGACGCGGCCACAGCGGGGTTGCCGCTGGCATGGCGCATTGTGGTGAACGATGCCGTGACGCCAGCCGCAACCCTGGCCGAGGAGGTCGAGGAGTCTTTGGCTGCCGTCGCGTGGCCGCCGGTGGAGGCTCCCAAGGGTTTACGGGGACTCGCGTCGAGGGCATCCAAGGGTCGCGCGGCAGGAAGCGCGGTACGCACTGTCGGGCGCGAGGCGATCAGGTCTGCGGTGATGCCGCACGTGGTCGAGCCGACCGATCTGATTCACCAGGCGTATCGCAATCTGGACGAATTGGCGGAGTTGTCCTAGCGTCCGCCTCCGCCCGGGTCCTCGACGGCACGGGTGGAGCCCGTGCGTCGTGCCCAGGCCGATGCCACGCCCGCTGTCCACTGTTGCCGTGCCTGGCCACTGGGTCGGTTCATGGTCGTGTGCACACTGGATGGACGCCGCAACCGCGGTACTGCATTCGAGGAGGACGCGATGAATGATGTGACGATGACGGTGGCCGGTTGGGTTGCCACCGAGCCGCGCCACGTGGTGGGGCCGACCGGCACGCACCTGACAAGTTTTCGGCTGGCGTCGACCAGCCGCTATTTCGACCGGGACAAGAGCGCATGGGTCGACGGGCAGACCGAGTGGTTCACGGTGCGCGTCTTTCGAGCGGCGTCGATCACGGTGAAAGAGTCGATCGAGAAGGGTCAACCCGTGGTCGTCCAGGGGCGTTTCCGCAGCAACGAATGGGAATCCGACTCCGGGCCGCGCACCGACCTCATCATCGACGCGGTCAACGTGGGTCATGATCTGACACGGGGCATCGCGAAGTTCACGCGTGCCACGGGAGACCCCGCGCTCGAAGACCCCAGATCCCGAGTGGCACCCGCACCCCAAGAAGGCGTGGAGACGGACGCGGAGCCCGAGGAGGAGGCTCCGGTCGCCGTCGCGGACGACGAGGCTCCGGTCGCCGGGGCGGACGACGTAGCGGCGGTCGCCGTCTAGAGGTGTGGGCTGCAGGGGGCGCCGGAAACGCCTCGGCGCCCCGCGGCCCGCTCAGGGTCACGCCCGTGCCGTCACCGCGTAGGCTTGTACCCGGTTCTGGCGGCACTGTGTCGCCTCGTCGACAAGATTCGGAGCGGTCGTGGCTGAGTTCATCTACACCATGCACAAGGCACGCAAGGCGCACGGCGACAAGGTGATCCTTGACGATGTCACCTTGGCGTTCTACCCCGGCGCCAAGATCGGAGTGGTGGGTCCCAATGGTGCAGGCAAGTCATCGGTTCTCAAGATCATGGCGGGAATGGATCAGCCCTCCAATGGCGAGGCGCGACTGAGCGACGGCTATTCCGTGGGCATGCTGCTGCAGGAGCCTCCTTTGAACGAAGACAAGAGCGTGCTGGGCAACGTCGAGGAGGGCGTCGCCGAGATCAAGGGCAAGCTGGACCGTTTCAACGCCATCTCGGAAGAGATGGCCAACCCCGACGCAGACTACGACACGCTTTTGTCGGAGATGGGCTCACTGCAAGAGGAGCTCGACCACGCCGACGCGTGGGACCTCGACTCGCAGCTCGAGCAGGCGATGGACGCGCTCCAGTGCCCGCCGCCGGACGCCGACGTCACGACGCTGTCCGGCGGTGAGCGCCGCCGCGTGGCACTGTGCAAGTTGCTTCTCGAGAAGCCCGACCTCCTGTTGTTGGACGAGCCCACCAACCACCTGGACGCCGAATCGGTGCAGTGGCTGGAGCAGCACCTTGCCAAGTACTCCGGTGCGGTGCTGGCCGTCACCCACGACCGATACTTTCTGGACAACGTGGCTCAGTGGATCCTCGAACTAGACCGCGGGCGCGCCTATCCGTACGAGGGCAACTACTCGACCTACCTCGAGAAGAAGGCCGCCCGCCTCGAGGTGCAAGGCAAGAAGGACCAGAAGCTCCAGAAGCGGCTCAGGGACGAACTGGACTGGGTCCGGCAGAACGCCAAGGGCCGCCAGACCAAGTCCAAGGCACGTCTGAACCGCTACGAAGAGATGGCTGCCGAGGCTGACCGCACCCGCAAGTTGGACTTCGAAGAGATCCAGATCCCCCCGGGGCCGCGTTTGGGAAACGTGGTGCTCGAAGCCAAGAATCTCACGAAGAGTTTCGGTGATCGCATGCTGATCGACGGGCTGAGTTTCACGCTACCGCGCAACGGTATCGTCGGCGTGATTGGCCCCAACGGCGTCGGCAAGACCACGCTGTTCAAGACGATCGTTGGCTTGGAATCGCTCGACGACGGGGAGTTGAAGATTGGCGAGACCGTCCAGATCTCCTACGTGGACCAATCCCGGGGCGGAATCGACCCCAAAAAGTCCCTGTGGGAGGTGGTGTCCGACGGCCTCGACTATATCAATGTGGGCAGGGTGGAGATGCCGTCCCGCGCCTACGTTGGGGCCTTTGGTTTCAAGGGACCCGACCAGCAGAAACCCGCTGGAGTGCTGTCGGGTGGCGAGCGCAACCGCCTCAACCTGGCCCTCACACTCAAGGAGGGCGGCAACCTGCTACTGCTCGACGAGCCGACCAACGACCTCGACGTCGAGACTCTCGGCTCCCTCGAGAACGCACTGCTCGAGTTCCCCGGTTGCGCCGTGGTGGTCTCCCACGATCGCTGGTTCCTGGACCGTGTGGTCACCCACATCCTCGCGTACGAGGGCACGGAAGACAACCCTGCCAAGTGGTACTGGTTCGAAGGCAACTTCGCATCGTATGAGGCCAACAAGGTGGAGCGCCTTGGCGAAGAGGCGGCGCGCCCCCACCGTGTGACGTACCGCAAACTCACCAGGGATTAGGCCGGTGAGCCGCAGCGGGGTGAATGGTCCTCAGGTGTCGCGTACGACGACGGAGTGCTCGGGGCTCTCGTCGTAACCGCCAGCGGGGTAGGCGGACGTCTCGGGACGTCTGATGAGGTAGATCGTGCTGGCAACGAGTCCACCCCAGACCAGCATGGCCGACAGCACGAATAGAGCGATGGCGGTGGGGGTCATGTCAGTTCTCCTTGATGGTGGTGACCGCCGCGTAGGGCGGCCACGGCTCGACGTCGTGCTTGTGGTGGCGCCACGGCAGTGCCGTGGCCACCGCCGTGATCACGCCGATGGCGATGAGCGCACCCCAACCCATCACCACCAGGAACCCTGCCGGGTAGCCCTCGTAGCCTTCGGTCACGACCGTCACGATCGCGCGCACCAGCATGTAGCCGAGCACAGCAGGCACCACCACGCCGATCAAGGCCAGCCAGACCCCCCCCAGCCGCACAGTGGACACCGTGTTGAGGTGATACAGCAGTTCGGGGCCACGGCGCAACACCCACACCGTGAGCACCGACATGATCACGGCCGAGCCAACCACGCCGATGTTGTTGGTCCAGTTGTCGGCCGCGTCGAGCGCGTACAGTCCCGACGTGGTGGAGAACAGTGCAAACGACAGCGCGGCCGAAACGAGGCCGATGGCGACGGCCCCGGAGCGTGGCGTCAGTCCGAACTTCTCTTGCACGGCAGCCGAGGTGACCTGCAAGATCGAAAGGAGCGAGGTGAATCCTGCCAGCGTGAGTGTGCCGAAGAACAAGGCACCGACCACGGCCCCACCTGGCATCTGCGACAGGATCGCTGGGAAGGTGATGAACGAAAGACTGATCCCGGAGATGCCTTCGAGTTCAGCCACCGGGATTCCCTGTTGGAAGGCGAAGAAGCCGAGAGTGGCGAACACGCCGATGCCCGCCAGGAGTTCGAACGAGGAGTTTGCGAACGCCACCACCAGGCCCGGACCGGTGAGGTTGGCGCGGCGGCGCCGGTACGAGGCGTAGGTGATCATGATGCCGAACGCGATCGACAGTGAAAAGAAGATCTGGCCGTACGCCGCAATCCACACGTTGGGGTCGGACAGCGCGCCCCAGTCGGGGGTGAAGAAGGCGTTCAGGCCGTCGGCGGCGCCATCGAGGAACAGTGCGCGCACCACGACGGCCCCGAACGTGAGGGCGAGGAGCGGCATGACGACCACGTTGACGCGTTCGAGTCCCCGACTCACGCCGAGCGCAAGCACCACGATGGCGGCAATCCATACGATCGCGAGCGGAATGGCCACGGAGGCCACGATGTCGCCCGTCACGGACACATCGTTCGACACCTTCAGATACTCGCCCACGAGGAATCCGGCAGGGTCATCGCCCCAGCGCAGGTCGAACGAGAAGACGAAGTAGCTCAGTGCCCAGCCGATGATGGCCGTGTAGTAGAGGCCGATCACAAACGACATGCCGACCTGGAACCATCCGAGCGACTCGGTCCAGCGGCCCCAACGACCGCCCAGGCGGCGCAGTGCAGTGGGCGCGGAGCCGCGAAAGCGGTGGCCGATCGCATAGTCGAGGAAGAGGATGGGGATGCCTGCGGTCATGAGCGCCACAAGGTAGGGGATCAGGAACGCACCGCCCCCGTTCTCGTAGGCCACGCCAGGGAAGCGCCAGATATTGCCCAGGCCCACGGCAGAGCCGATGGCTGACAGGATGAAGCCCGTCTGGCCGGAGAACTGTTCGCGCTGGGTGCCGGTGGGGTTCTGGGTCGTTGTTGACATGTCGCTCCCTCGTGATTGCGTGGACACCCTAGCAGTGGTCGTGGGAGGCTCTCGTGCCCTGGGTTCTGCCCCCCCCACACGCAGCCGCGCCAGTCGCCCGCAGGGGGCGACTGGCGCGGCTGCGACGCGAGACAGACTTACGCGGTGAGCGAGTCTACCCACTCCTGGTTCGCGGCAATCCAGTCGCTCACGATGGTGGCGTACTCGTCCTCGCCGTCGGCGGCCTGAAGTTTGTTTTCCAGGTCGTACAGCAGTTCGGAGGACATGGTGAAGTCGGCCAGCCACGCGGAAACCTCGGGGAAGTCACCCGCGAAGCCCGTACGCGAATAGGTGTAGATCGACTCGGCGTTGCCCAGCGTCCCCTCGGGGTCCTCGAGATTCTTCAGGTCGTATGCGCCGTAGGCCCAGTGCGGCTCCCACAGCGTGACGATGATGTTCTCGCCATTGGACATGGCGGTGTCGAGTTCGGCCAACATCGCCGGGGTCGACGAGGTGAGGAAGTCCATGCCTTCCAGACCGTAGGTCGGGATCACGCCATCCTGCACGGCGGTCGTAAGGCCAGCCCCGGGCTCGATGCCGACGATACGGTTGCCAAATTGAGCGGCGACCGTGGGGTCCGACAACTCGGCGAGCGAGTCGATCGGGGCGTCGGCGTTCACGGCGACGGTGAGAGCGGCGCTGTCGAACCAGGCGCCGACCTCTTCGATGCTGTCGCCGAACTCGTCGAGGTAGGCGGCGTGAGTAGCGGGCAGCCACACGTCGGTCGCGAGGTCATAGTCGCCGTCCGAGAGAGCCTGGAAGACGGTTCCCGGGTCGGCGTACTCGAGAGAGACGGTGTAGCCCTTGTCCTGAAGAACCTGCTGCCACAACAGCGACGAGGCCAGCGATTCATCCCAGCCGTTGAAGACACCGAAGGTGATGTCGCCGCCCGCGGCGGTCGCGCCCGAGCCATCGGTGGGGGACGTGGTCGGGTTGCTCGGCGCCGACGACGAGCAACCAGCAAGCACGAGGCTCGCGGCACCAGCCGTGGCGAGGAGCGCGGTAGAGCGCATCTTCATAGGTATGTTTCCTTTCTTGACGAGAAGAGTTTCCTCCCGTCTTGAGCGTCGGCCGGATACGCATCCGGCCGACGCGCGCGGCCGCCAGGTGTGGTTGCCGCGAGGTCTTGGGTAGGGGTCAGCCGACGGCCGACTGCTTGACGGCAGGGCCTTTGTCCGCGATCTTGTCGTCCGCAGGAACCGTCTCGGCGGAGTTGCTGGGGGCCTCGCCGCGGCCCGGGAGTAGGCTGAACCAGCGCGCCATCAGGGACTTCGCACGCTTGTTGCCAAATGCGCCCGTGAAGCGGTCCAGGATGATCGCGAGGATCACGACGGCCATGCCCGCTTCAAAGCCGAGCGGCTTGTCGTACGCGGACAGCGCCCGCGTCACTTCCCCTCCCAGGCCACCCGCGCCGACGAAGCCGGCGATGACGACCATCGAGAGTGACAACATGATGATCTGGTTGATTCCAGCCATGATCGAAGGCATGGCCAGTGGCAACTGGATCTGCCTCAGGATGCGACCGGGCGCCGCACCAAAAGCCTGACCCGCCTCGACCACTTCGTGGTCGACACTGCGGATTCCCAGTTCCGTGAGGCGTACGCCCGGTGCCAGCGCGAACAGCACGGTCGCGAAGATCCCCGGAGGCACTCCGATACGGAACAGCGCGAGGGCCGGGATGAGATAGACCAACGAGGGCATGGTCTGCAGGAAGTCCAGTACCGGTTTCACCGTCGCCGAAACCGCCGGATTTCGCGCCGCCCAGATGCCGAGCGGGACCGACACGACGATGGCGAGGAAAGCGGCGACAATCACGAGCGACAGTGAACTCATTGCGGTGTCCCACTGATCGACACCCAGGATGAAGACCAAACCTGCTGCAGTACCGAGCCCGAACTTCCAGCCCCGCGCGGCGAGTGCGAGAAGAGCGACCGCCACGATGATGACGGCTACCGATGGGGCAGTGAAGACCCAGTTGACACCGTCGTACATACCCTGGAACACGGTCTTGAGGAAGCCGAAGAACCAGTCGAGATTGTCCTGGGCCCACACCAGCGCGCTGTCGATCCAGTCTCCAAAATTGATGCGGAAGTCCATCAGTTGACCTCCTCGATCGTGAGGGCACCTGAGTCGACGGCGGCCTCCAGGGCCCGGTCGACAACGTGGGTGGGAAGGGGGTCGGCGTCGGGGCTGGCCTGCGCGGCCGCATCTGGCTCGCCGCCGAGCGTGGCCAACAAGGTGACGCGCGGGACGACGCCGACGAGGCGGCCCTTGTCGTCCATGACACCGAGCGGCAGGGACGACTCGAGTGCCGGTATGAACAGCTCCGACAGTGCGGTGTCCGAGGCCACCGCCCCGTGATCGGCCCGGACGATGCTGGCGAGGTCCTTTTGGCCCTTACGGACGAGGTCAAGGGCGTCGCGGTCGCTCACCCAGCCGATGAGCGTGCGGTCGCGCTTGACCACGTACACGCCGCTCATTTGTTCGTCGCGCATGGTCTTCAATGCGCCATGCGGACCGGCGGTGGGGTGAACGACGGCACGCGGCTTGCGCATGACCGATTCGGCCGTGAGCACCCGGGTACGGTCTACGTCCTGCACAAACTGTTCGACGTACTCGTTGGCGGGGTCCGTGAGAATCTCCTCCGGCGTGCCGATCTGGACGATCCGACCATCGCGCATGACCGCGATGCGGTCGCCCAGGAACATCGCCTCGTTGAGGTCGTGGGTGATGAAGATGATGGTCTTGCCCAGTGTGGCCTGCAGTTCGAGTAGTTGCTCCTGCATCTCGCGGCGAATGAGGGGGTCGAGCGCGGAGAACGCCTCGTCCATCAGGAGTACCTCGGTGTCGGCCGCGAGCGCGCGGGCAAGGCCCACCCGCTGCTGCATGCCGCCGGACAGTTCGCTGGGGTGCTTGTCCTCCCAGCCGCCTAAGCCGACCACCTGGGTTACCTGGCGGGCTCTGTCCTCGCGCTGTGCCCGGGGCATTCCCTGAATCTCGAGCCCATACGCGACGTTATCGAGCACGGTGCGGTGAGGAAGCAGGGCGAAGTGCTGAAAAACCATGGACATGCGCTTGCGACGGATTTCGCGCAGTCTCTTGGGGGTGGCGCCGGTGATGCTGTCCGCACCGATCTCCACGGTGCCAGCCGTGGCGGGCTGCAGGCCGTTGAGGGTGCGGATGAGAGTCGACTTGCCGGAACCGGACAGGCCCATGACCACAAAGATCTCACCACGGTGGACCTCGAAGGAGGCGTCGATCACGGCGGCGGTGACGCCGCCTGCGAGTTCTTCCCGGGTGGCGCCGTCCCGCAGTCTGTGTACGGCCGATTCGGGGTGCTTGCCGAAGACTTTGTACAGGCCGGTAGCCCTTAACGCAATGGTGTCAGTCACGTGATCCTCAGGCGAGCAGCCCCGAGGGGCGTACTCAAGTTGCGGTCGCTCCTGACCACGAGGGACTCGCAGCCGTCGGACGGCAATCACGGACCCGCAGCCCCGATGGCGGGGCCTGCGCAGCCAGGTTTCAGCGCACTCTTAGCGAAGCCACGCGTAGCGACCTGGGCTTGTCGTAGCCGCCTCGGAAACGCAATGCGCATCGACAGGGCGACCCGACCACGCTAGCAAGGTACCGCCCTCGAGACAAATGCGCCTGCTAAACGGCCTTGTTAGCGCTTGGTGGGCATGCGCAACATCCCCTCCTGGGCCACCGACGCGACCAGTCGGCCGTCCTCGCTGAACACCCAGGAACCGCACAAGCCCCGACCGCTTTGGGCGGTGGGGGCGTCTTGAACGAACAGGAGCCATTCGTCGGCGCGGGCCGGGCGATGCCACCACAGGGCGTGGTCCAAACTGGCGAAAGCCATGCCCGGCGTGGCCCACGACGCGCGATGGCGCCGCAGTGCAGGCTCGAGGATCACCTGATCGGAGCCGAAGGCGATGAGGGCCCGATGCACCAGGTCGCTCACGTCGATGGTGCGCCGTACCCGCATCCACGCCGTCTGATACTGCTGAGGCGCCTCGTCGGGCGCGAAAAAGATCGATCCTTCGACGTGCCTGACGTCGAAGGGGGCTGATGAGAGCCAGAAGTCTGCGGTCGGGTGCCCCGCGAAGGGGCCGAGCACGTCGACACCCGACGGCAGGGCGTCGGGCGAGGGAACCTCGGGCATGCGCATCGCGTGTTCGGGTCCTTCTTGCGATTCTTGGAAGGATGCGATCATCGACAGGATCGGCTTGTGGTCTTGGAGGGCGTGGGTGCGGCGCGCCGAGAACGACCGTCCATCGCGCAACTGCTCGACCTCGAAACGGATGGGTCGACCGGCGTCTCCCGGCCGCAGGAAGTACCCATGCATCGAGTGCACCGCACGGGACGTGTCCACCGTGTGACCCGCCGCGAGCACGGCCTGCGCGAGCACCTGACCCCCGAACACGCGCCCCCCGGGCATTGGCAATGAGTCGCCCTCGAACGTGGTGTCGCCGAGTCGGCGCAAGTCGAGCGCACCCAGTCCCGCAGCGACGGCCGCGTCAGCCCAGGTGTCCTCCCGGTGCTCCATACTGTCTCCCTTCGGGTTGGTGCTCACACGTGGTGGGCGTAGGCGTGGGCGCCAAGACCAGTGCTGTAACCACGCCTTGAGCCTATCCATGCCGCGCTTCTCAGGGACAAAGGACGTATCGTTTCCTCAGGGCGACAACGGGAGTGGTCATGTCTGAGGCTAGTGGGCAGGTTGCGAGCGTTCCACGGTGGCGCCGCACGGGCGGCGTGACGGCGCTACGCGCGTTCATTGTGGGCGCGAGCCTGGCAATCCTGGGAATCGTCGCGGTGTTGTCCGACTCGATCTTTTTCGACGGAGTCGACGACGGTTGGGAGGGCCTCGTGGCAATCGTGGGGACGATGCTGATGCTCGCGGCTGGCTTCGGTTTCGCTGGGCTGGTCTATTGGTGGGTGGACCACCTTGTCGCCCGCCGCGGCAGGGTGGTGAGCGCCGCAGTCCACACCGCGATAGGTTTCGTGATCGCGCTGGTCGTGGTGCTACCCGACGGCTCGGGATTTACGGGTGTTGGGGAGAAGGCCACCGGGGTGATGCTCATATCCGGGGCCGTGCTGCTGGCGACGTCGGTCGCGGGTTTCGTGCGCGGATCGTTCGAGCCACGGCGGGACGCGGCGAACTAGTCGCTGGGGGTGTCCTCAAACGTGTTGATCATGGAATGGGCGGCGCGTTCGAGGTAGTCGAGCAGGGTTGCTTGATGCAGGGGCGACATGTCCGAGGCCTCGACGGCCGCGCGCATGTGCGCCATCCAGTGATCGCGAGCCTCGGGATTGACGTGAAACGGCTGGTGCCGCATCCGCAGCCGCGGGTGACCGCGCCGTTCGGAATACGTGGTCGGACCTCCCCAGTACTGCTCCAGAAAGAGAGTGAGCCGCTCGATGGCCCCGTCCAGGTCTTGGGCGGGGTACATCGGCGCCAAGACCTGGTCCTCGCGCACCCCGTCATAGAAGCGCCGGACGATGCCCGCAAAGGTGGCGTGGCCGCCCGCCGCCGCAAAGAAACTTTCGCCTTCCGACTGGGCCGGGGCGGCCCCGACGGACATGCCGCGAACCGGCTCGCTGCCGCCGGGAACGGGGGAAGTCATGCGGAGTCATCCTGGTGGGCGGCAGGCTTGATATCTCGGTCGACGAAGAGTGTCTGGTCTGGAACGGCCAGGTGGATGCCACGCTGCGCGAAGATGCGTCGCATATGGAGGCGAACGTGGCGCATCACCTCCCACTGCTTGACGGGGACCACCTGGATCATGAGTCGGACGGCGACGCTGTAGTAGTCGAACGACTCGATGCCGGGCACTTCGGGATCGGACAGGATCGCCGTGTCGACGTCCTCATTGGCCGCGCGCGCGGCTGCCACCGCGTCGAGCATGGCCTGGCGCGCGTCGTCGAGGTCCGTGTCATAGCCCAGGCGCACCTCGATGAGCGCGCGCGACCACAGCCGGGTCATGTTGCCGACGCGGCGTATCTCGCCGTTGGGGACGTACCAGACGGTGCCATCCAACGCCCGCAGCCGGGTCGACCGCAACCCCACCTCTTCCACGGTTCCGGTCGCCTCCCCAAGGTCCACCACGTCGCCCACGCCGTACTGGTCTTCGATCAGCATGAACAGGCCAGATAGGAGATCTTTTACCAGCGACTGCGCTCCGAAACCCAGTGCGACGCCCACGATTCCGGCCGACGCGAGCAGGGGCGCCACGGGCAACCCGACGAGGTCGAGAAGCATGACCACCAGCACCGCGAGCAACACCACGGCGAGGGCGGAATTGAGCACCGTACCGATGGTGCCAGCACGCTGGCGGCGGCGTTGGCTCTCGAGGATCATCTCTTGGGGATCGACCGGCGGCAGGTTGAGTCGGGCCCGCTCGAGCGCCTTGCGGGCCTTGTGCCGAAACGGTAGGCCAGTCTCGATGCTGCGGGTCACGGCGCGAATGGCCATGCGCGCGACGAGCCAGACCACGATTGCGCCGATCAGCAGAAGGATCAGCCCGATTGCGGCGGAGGTGAGATCGCGCACCCACGCGGGCGCGCCGGACAGCCACGATTCGACCAACGCGGCCCAGGGCTGTGTCGCACCGACAGCAGCACCGTCACCGTTTGCCACTGTCGAGAGAAGTCCCATGTCAGTCATAGACTCCACCCTAGACGCCCCGGCGAGGCCTCCCGAAATGATCGCCAAACCTGGCAGGATGAGGACCGTGAGCGATCAGACACGCGAGGAGGGGCCGTCAGAGGCACTGGCGAGGTTGGCACGAGCCTGCGGAGTGGCCACTGATGTCCACCTCATCGACGGCACCCACAGGACCTGCTCCCGTGGCGCGCTGGTGGCGATCTTGGCCGCCATGGGAATCGATGCACACAACGACGACGCCTGCCGTGCTTCGCTCGCCGAACTCAAGGACTACCTGTGGACACGCATCGTCCCGCCCGTGACGGTGTTGCGCGAGGGCCAGACGCGCGAGATCCCGGTACACGTGCCGCATGGCGCGACGGTGAGAGTCAGGCTCCGCACGGAGAGCGGCGTCGAGCGCCCGCTCGAACAGGTCGACAAGGTGGTCGAGCCCCACGGCATGGGCTCGATGGCCGTGGGCCGGGCGACGTTTCGGATTCCTGACACCCTCCCGCTGGGTTGGCACGTGGTCGAGGCGGCGTTTCCCGGCAGGCGCGGTCGCGGCTACGTCGTCGTGACCCCCGAACGCCTCGGCGTCCCCGAACGCATCGCCGCCCGACGCCCGTGGGGCTTCATGGCGCAGTTGTACTCACTGCGGTCCACGCGATCGTGGGGCATCGGCGACCTGGGGGACCTCGCGGACCTATGCTCGCTGGCGAAGATCCGGGCGGGCGCCGATTTTGTGCTCATCAACCCTCTGCATGCGAACGAGTCCGTACCGCCGCTCAGCCCCTCCCCGTATCTGCCGTCGTCGCGCCGGTTCATCGCGCCCATGTATATCCGCATCGAGGACATTCCCGAGGTGGCGTACGTACCGTCGCAACAGCGTGCGGTGATCGAGTGGGAATCGGAGCGCCCCAGCCGGAACAACAACACCGACGAACTGTTGGACCGCGACGATGTGTGGCGGGCCAAAGTGGCTGCGCTGGAGCAGATTTTTCGGGCACCGCGCTCGCCCGGGAGGGAGGCACAGTTCGAGGCCTTCTGTGTGCGCGAGGGTAAAGCGCTCGAAGATTACGCCACCTGGGCCGCGATCTCGGAGGAGTACAAAGGATTGTCGGCGTGGCCCGAGGACCTCGCCACCGCGTCGGCCCCAGCGGTCTCCACGTGGCGAGACGAGCACCCTGACCGCATCTTGTTCCATGCGTGGATGCAGTGGATCGCCGACGAACAGAGCGGACACGCGCAGGCGACGGCTCGCGGTGTCGGCATGGACATTGGTGTCATCACGGACCTCGCGGTCGGTGTGCACCCTTCTGGGGCCGACGCGTGGAGCCTTCACCGGGTGTTGGCCACAGGTATGAGCGTGGGCGCCCCACCAGACGGATTCAACCCCCATGGCCAGGACTGGTCACAGCCACCGTGGCAGCCGCGAGCGTTGGAGGCCGCGGCCTATGTGCCCTTCCGCGACGTGGTGCGTGCAGCGGTACGGCATTCGGGAGCGGTACGCGTCGACCACATTCTGGGACTGTTCAGGCAGTGGTGGATTCCGGTGGGCCACGGGGCGGGCGACGGCTCGTACGTACAATTCGACCACGAGGCCCTCGTGGGAATTCTCATCCTGGAGGCGCACCGCGCGGGAGCCATCGTCATCGGCGAGGATTTGGGCACCGTCGAACCCTGGGTGCGTGACTACCTCAGTTCGCGCGGGGTACTCGGGACGTCGGTGCTGTGGTTCGAGCGCACGCACGACGGCGGCTTCACTGCCCCGGAAGACTACCGGGCCGACGCCCTTGCCACCGTCACCACTCACGACCTCCCGCCGACCGCCATGGTGATGGCTGGGGCACAGGTGGACCTGCGGGCCGAACTGGGCCTGATCGCCGACGTCGACGCCGCGACCGAGCAGGCTGCCGATGAACTGCAGCGCCTCGTCGGCCTGCTGCGCGAACGCGATTGGGTGATCGAGGACTACGAAGAAGAAGACCTCATCGCGGGAGTGCACCGCATGGTGCTCGCGTCACCGGCCGTGCTCACCGGCGTTGCCATCACCGATGCCGTGGGCGACATGCGCGCGCAAAACGTACCAGGCACGTTCGAGGAGTACCCCAACTGGCGCATCCCGCTGACCGACCGCAACGGGGTACCCGTGCTCCTTGACGACCTCTTCGATCACCCCCGCATGCGACGGCTCGTCGCGACCATTCGCGCGGCGCGCTCGTAGGCAGCGGTGGAGGCGCGGACCGCGTCCCGATAGGTCCGCCCGCCCTGCGCGAAGACCGGGCGCGAACCTGGCGGGGGATTGCTAGGCGCTCGCTGCCTGCGCTGCGAGCGCACGGTTCACCTCGTCGAGGCCCTCGCGCACGATCTTGACAAGCGTCGAGGGGGCGTCGGCGTTGTCGGCAAGCCACGCCTCGATGATGTTCTCGAGGTCGTCGACGCGACCGGCGGCCCACGTGGGGAAGACGTAGCGCGCCACGCGGGCTCCCACCCAACCGTCGTTCGCGGTGTAGTACTCGCGCAACTGCGCCAGGAGCGTCGGCGCCAAAGGGGCAAGGTGCGCAGGATCGGTGGCGCGGGCCAAGCCCAACGCGATCTCGTACTGCACGGCATTGGGGGCGGGGGCGCCGGCCGGACGCGCGAGGGCATCCCACGCGGCGCGCTTGGCTTCCGTTGTGGCGATCGCGGCGCGGGTCCCTGCGGCGCGGCGGCGGCCGATGGCCCCCGGGTCGCGCTCAAGTCGAGCCGCGATCTCAACCTCGCCCGCCACGCCACACGCCGCCATTCCCGTCAGCAGATCCCATGCCAGGTCGGTGTCGATCTCCAGCCCCTGAAGCGAGGTGGAGCCATCGAGTAGCGCGCTAAGGCGCGCCGCCTGAGCGGGGGTTGACGCGACGCGTGCATACGCCTTGAGGGCCTGGAGTTGTCGGTCACCGCCCGGCGCTGCGGCGTCCACAGTCGCCCACAGACTCTCTGCGGCAGAACGGGCCACCGCGGGCACCTGCGACGGCGGCACGTAGCGCGTGAGGGCCACCACCATGGTGCGGGCGTGTGCCTCTGCCACCTCCGAGTTGGCCATGGCGGGCAACACCGTCGCCACGGCGTCGATGTAGCGCTGAGCGGGCAGCGCGGCGTCGCGGCACATATGCCACAGGGCGTCCAATACCGACGCTTGAGCCATCGGGTGAGTGAGATCGCCCACGTGTGCCCCGATTGTGGCGATCGAGACGTCGTCCATGTGCGCCTTCGCGTAGGTGCGGTCGGCGTCGTTGACGAGCAACAGGTCTGGGCGCGGCTTGCCCACCACATCGGCAACGCCGGATACTGCGCCATGGAGGGACGCCACCACGCTCCAGGTGCGCTCGAAGCGGCCGCAGTGGTGCACATAGCCTGCGATCGTGACCCGGTGCGGTCGCTGCACGGGGTGCGCCGCAGGAACCTCCTCGGCGACGCTGAACGCGGTGATGACCCCCGCGTCGTCCGTCTCGATGACGGGACGCAGGGCGGTGACTCCCGGAGTCTTGAGCCACGCGTCTGCCCACGCGTCGAGCGGCCAGCCCGCGGCGGCCTCGACCTCGGCCAGAAACTCGGCCAAGGTGGCGTTGGCGAAGGCGTGGCGCTTCAGGTATGCCGCCACCCCCGCGAAGAAGGCGTCCTCGCCCACATGCGCGGCGAGTTGTTTGAGCGCCGACGCCCCCTTCGCATAGGTGATCATGTCGAACGCGCTGACAGTGGCCTCGGTGTCGGGGACATCGGTGACGATCGCATGCGTGGTCGGCAGCTGGTCCTGCACATAGGCGACGGACTTACGGCTCGCACCGAAGGTCACCCACGCGTCCTTCCACGGTGTGACCTGCTCGGTGGCCCAGGTGCCGACAAACTCGGCGAAGGACTCGTTGAGCCACAGATCGTCCCACCAGCGCATCGTCACCAAGTTGCCGAACCACATGTGGCTGAGCTCGTGCAGCACGACGTTGAGGCGGCGCTCGCGCTCGGCGTCGGAGGGCCGCGAACGGAACAGCAGGTGGTCCTCAGAGAACGTCACGCAGCCTGCGTTCTCCATAGCGCCCAGGTTGTATTCCGGTACGAACACCTGGTCATACTTCTCGTACGGGTATTCGGTGTCGAACACCTTCTCATACAGCGTCATGCCAGCCTGGACGGTGCCGATCATCTCTTCCGCATCGAGGTGTGCGGCGAGGTTCTTGCGGCCGTAGACGCGGGCCTTGAGGGGGCCCTTGCGGCTGCGCAGGTCGCCCTCAGCCCACGCGTAGGGACCCGCCACGACGGCCGCCACGTAGGTGGGCAAAGGGACGGTGGGCGCGAAGGTCCAGCGGTTCACGCCTGCCTCGCCGATGCTGGTGCTGGCGGCGGGTTCCCGCACGGGTTCAGGAGTGGGAGAGTTGGACACGACGACCCAATGCGCTGGCGCGAGCACGTCGATCGCGAACGTGGCCTTGATGTCGGGCTGGTCGAAACACGGGAAGGCGCTCCTGGCGTCGGCCGCCGCGAACTGGCTGTAGAGGTAGACCTCGCCATCCTCCGGATCCACGAAGCGGTGGATGCCTTGACCATCAGTGCGGTATGCGAAGTCAGCCTCGACGATGAGGGTGTTGTGGGCGGCAAGGTCGGTGAGTGTCACCCGACCCCCGTGTGCCGAATGCTTCGGGTCGAGCGCGGTGCCGTTGAGGTGGACACTCACAATGGTGGCGCCCACACAGTCGAGGAACGTGCTCGCGCCCACTGGCGCCTCGAACGTCACGGTCGTGATGGTGCGGAACGTCGTGCCCGAGCCGGTGAAATCCCACACGATGGTGTAGGCGGCGGACGGGATGAGCGCGGCGCGGTCAGCCGCTTCGCTCTTGGTGAGGTTGGTACCTGGCATGACAGTGAGTCTGCCACCTTCGCCTGTGCTGGCTGTGAGACAACGCCGCACGGCGGGCACGGACCACACTCACCCTGTGGATAACCCGAGAACACTGGCCACCTCTGGCTACCGTGGGCGGGACATCGCCGCGCGCGAGTTCGTCACGACGAGCGGCCAGGCCCTCGCCGTCGACCGAACCTGACGACGAGGGAACAGATCACGGGCAGGGGATAGTGGTGACGAGAGGCACAGCAAGTCCGAGTCGGAGGAGTTCGCGCAGTCTCGCCCAGAGTTCTACGTTCTTGCAGACGATGCACCGCATGACCATTGGGGTCGGTGTGGCGTTCGGCATCGGCGGCGGGGTGTTGGGTGCCGGTCTTGACATGGAGGTGGACGTGCCGGGGTCCCGGGGCCTGTGGATCGGGACGGGGGTCTTCCTGGGGGCCGGTGTGGGCATCATGGTGGGGGGCCTCCTGCGTCGGCAGGTCGTTCGCGCATTCGCGCGCAAGGTCGAGGCTGTCAACTCCTGGGCCGAGCGATTGGGGCTCACAGCGATGACGTCGAGTCGCCTGACCGCCACAGCCCGCGTGGAACCCTTCAACCGCCGTGGTACCCACGCGATCGTGGCTGGCTGGTCGGGTCGCCACCGGGATCGAGACGTTGAGGTGTACCACTACGCCGTGGATACCGGTACGGCGAGACACCCGCAGAGCCGCCTGTACACGGTGATTGCATCCGCAAGCCGCGGCGCCGCGGACGTGATCGAGGTGCTTCCCCGACGCGGCATGCCTGCATGGGCCGCGAGCGCCGGGCGGTGGAGCAGGGACATCGAACCCAGTGCCTTCGCCCGTGAATGGCGCGTTCGCGCCGACGATGCGCAGGTGGCCCGCGAGGTTCTGACGCCGCAGGTCGTGCAGCGGCTGGCGGACGCGCCGCGCGATGGCACGGTGTTTGCATGGGACGGGCCCGCGGTGATCGCGGTCGGTCCTGGCCGCAGGGTCGACACGGGCGAATTGGCTACTTGGCTTGAGTGGGTGACCGATGTGGCCCGCTTCGGCCCTGGTGTGACACGGCCCGACGCCGCGACGATGGCTGTTCCGGTCGCTGCGAGCGCGTCGGCCAGCCGCCCTTGGGGTCCGACGGCACGCCCATCGGCCCCGGCACCCTCATCGGCACTGGAAACACCTGGCTCTCAGGATGGTGGTGCCAGACCCGTCAGCCCCCGGGTGTCACGCAAGCACATGAGCGGCCTCGAACTGCTTCTGTTGGTGGCGGCGCTCGGCGCCATCTACGGCGGGGTTCAGGTGTGGAACCGGGTGGCGCCGTTGCCGGGGCTCGTGCTCCTGGTGCTGGGTATAGGGGTGGGTTTCACCAGTGGTCGCATCCACGCGGCGCTCCAACGCATACGTCGGCGCAGGCGCTGACCGACCTGCGCATCGGTGGGCCCTGACCCAGCGTGGCGCACGATTCGAGCTGTCAGCACGACGGGGTGGTACGGGACCAGGCGTGACCGGGCTTCGGGGCTTCCGTGCGCACCGCGCGGTAGGAATCGAGTCGTCACGGAAGGGGCCTGACCGTGAGGCGTGCGTTGGGTGGGTGGCCGCCGCCGTTACCAGAGTCTACTCGACGACGTCCTCCCACGCGGCACCCGCATCGGCTGCCTGAGCCGCGAGGGCCCTGCGCACGCTGTCGCGGCCCTCGATCACGAGACGCTTGAGTGCGTCGTGCGCGTCGGCGTTCTGGGCAAGCCAGGCGTCGGCCTTGTCCTGAAGATCCGCCACGCGGCCGGCCTGGCGCACCGGATAGAGACCCTCGATCAGGTTGGTGGCCATCTCGTTGGTCTTCTCCGTGTAGATGCGGCGCAGCATCGCGAAGTATTCGTCGACATAGGGCTCGAGGATCCCCGCATCCAGCGCGTGGTTGAAGCCAGCAGTGGTCTCGGACTGCAACGCGTTGGGCAGGTTCTTGCCCTCCGGTGCGTTGATGAGGGCGTCCCACGCTGCCCGCTTGAACTCGGCTCCGGGAAGCGCTGCACGAGCGTGGGCGGCACGACGCTGGCCCGACGCGGTGGCGTCCTTGGACAGCTGCAACTCGATGGCCACCTGCCCCGCGCGCCCGCCCGCCACCAGGCAGATCAGCAGATCCCAGGCGAGGTCCGCGTCCTTGGCGAGGCCGTCGAAGTGCAACTTGTCGTCCACGAGCGCCTGGACGTTGTCCAGTTGCGACTCCGTGGACGCGAGCGAAGCGAAGGCCTTCACCAGTTGCAATTGACTGTCGCTACCGGGCTCGGCCTCGAGTGCGAGGTGCCACAAAGCGTCGGCTGCGTGCTCGGTGGCGGTGGCGGCTGCGCTGGGTGCGGTGTACAAGTTCAGTGCCGTTTCGAGCTGGCGCAGCAACACCAAGACGGTGGTGGATTCGGTCTCGGTGCCGATGCTGTTCAGCACCAGGTCGATAAACTGGCGCGCGGGCATCTCGCCGTCGCGCGTCATGTCCCAAGCGGCGCTGAGCACCATCGACCGGGCCAGCGGCCCCAGGTCGCTGAGGCGTTCCACCGCGGTGGCCAGGGAGTTCTGGTCCAGACGCACCTTCGCGTAGGCGAGGTCGTCGTCGTTCACGAGGACCAGCGCGGGAAGCTTCCTGCCCACCAGTGCGGGCACCTCGGTCAGTTCGCCGTCGATGTCCAGTTCGAGGGCCTCGGTGCGGGCCAGCAGGCCGTCCACCAGGTCGTAGGCGCCGATGACGAGGCGGTGCGGACGCAGTGTCGGCCACTCCTCGGGAGCCTCTTGGGCGACGGCACAGCGGGTGATCACACCGTCGTCGTCCGTTTCGATGACGGGGCGAAGCGTGGTGACGCCCGCCTTCTGGAGCCAGACGTCCGACCAGGCGGCCAGGTCGCGGCCCGAGGCCTTCTCGAGTTCCACCAACAGGTCGCCCAGGGTGGCGTTGGAGTGGTGGTACTTGCGCATGTATTCGGCGACACCCGCGAAGAACTCGTCTTCTCCTACCCAGTACACGAGTTGCTTGAGCACCGAGGCGCCCTTGGCGTAGGTGATGCCGTCAAAGTTGACCTCGACGTCTTCGAGGTCCCGGATTTCGGCCATGATCGGGTGGGTGGACGGGAGTTGGTCTTGGCGGTAGGCCCACGACTTCTCGAGCGAGTTGAACGTCACCCAGTTGTTGACCCACTTGGTGGTCTTGACGGTCGCGAGCGTCGAGGTGAACTCGGCGAATGACTCGTTGAGCCATAGATCGTTCCACCACTTCATGGTGACCAGGTCGCCAAACCACATGTGTGCGAGCTCGTGTAGCACGGTGACGGTGCGGCGCTCCACGCGGGCCTGCGCTGGCTTGGAGCGGAAAACATAGTCCTCAAGGAACGTCACGCAGCCAGCGTTCTCCATGGCGCCCGCATTGAACTCCGGCACAAAGATCTGGTCGTACTTCTCGAAGGGGTAGTCCATACCGAATTTGTCTTCGTAGAAGGTGAAGCCCTGCTGAGTGTCGTCCAGGATGACATCGGCGTCCAAGTACGGGGCCAGGGCTTTGCGGCAGTACACGTTGGCGCTGAGGGTGCCCTTGCGGGACTCGAGGGAGCCGAGCACCTCGTGGTACGGGCCGGCAACGATCGCGGTCACGTAGCAGGGCAGGCGTGTGGTGGGGGAGAAAGACCAGGTGGCGAGGCCGCGTTCGGTGCCGCCGATGGTGATGGCGCCGCCCGCCGATGCTTGGGTTGAGGGGGAGTTGGACAAGACATGCCAGTGTTCAGGCGCGGTGACGGTGAACGTGAACTCGGCCTTGAGGTCGGGCTGCTCGAACACGGCGTACACGCGGCGAGTGTCGGCCACCTCGAACTGGCTGTAAAGGTAGACCTCGCCGTCCTCTGGGTCGATGAAGCGGTGCAGGCCCTCGCCGGTGTTCATGTAGGAGCAGTCCGCCACGACCGTGAGCGTGTTGTGCTCCGCGAGGTCAGGCAGGCTGATGCGGCTGTCCTCGACGTGCGTCGCTGGGTCCAGCTGCTTCCCATTGAGAGTGATGCTGTGGACCGTGGGCGCGATCAGGTCGATGAACGTGCTTGCGCCCGCTGTCGCCTTGAAGGTGACGGTGGAGGCCGAACGGAAGGTTTCCTCGGAGGTGGTGAGGTCCAGCACAACGTGATAGGTCTCTGTGGAGACGACTGCGGCGCGGGCTTCGGCCTCTGCGCGCGTGAGATTGGTTCCTGGCATGAGACCGATTCTGTCACGTGGGGGTGACGGGTGAGGTTCGCCGGAAACCTACCCGTGCAACGCC
>JASBTB010000086.1 GCA_030148645.1 Demequina sp.
CCGCGCTCGACGTCCTCACGCTTGGTGCCGCGCAGCAGGAGCCCACAGTTCTCGCCGGCCCACGCCTCGTCCATCTGCTTGTGGAACATCTCGATACCGGTGACCGTGGTCTTCTGCGGTGCCCGGATGCCAAGGATCTCGACCTCGGAGTTGATCTTGAGCTTTCCGCGCTCCACCTTGCCGGTCACGACTGTGCCACGACCGGTGATCGTGAAGACGTCCTCAATCGGCATCAGGAAGGGCTTGTCCATGTCACGCACGGGCTCGGGGACGTTCTCGTCCACCGCGTCCATGAGGGCCTGAACCGTCTTGACCCACTTCTCGTCGCCCTCGAGCGCCTTCAGTGCGGAGACCTGCACCACGGGGGCGTTGTCGCCGTCGAAACCCTGCGAAGAAAGGAGTTCGCGCACCTCAACCTCGACGAGTTCGAGGATTTCCTCGTCGTCGACCATGTCGGCCTTGTTCAGCGCGACCAGCAGGTACGGAACGCCCACCTGCTTGGCGAGCAGCACGTGCTCACGCGTCTGGGCCATGGGGCCGTCGGTCGCCGCAACCACGAGGATCGCACCGTCCATCTGAGCGGCACCGGTGATCATGTTCTTGATGTAGTCAGCGTGACCGGGTGCGTCGACGTGAGCGTAGTGCCGCTTCTCGGTCTCGTACTCGATGTGCGCGATGTTGATCGTGATACCGCGCTCACGCTCTTCAGGGGCCTTGTCGATGTCGGCAAAAGGCGTGAAGGGGTTGATGTCGGGGTACTTGTCGTGCAGCACCTTCGAGATCGCGGCGGTCAGCGTCGTCTTACCGTGGTCGACGTGACCAATCGTGCCGACGTTCACGTGCGGCTTGGTCCGCTCGAACTTGGCCTTCGCCATGTTGGCTTCCTCCTGTGATGATGAGACTCGGGTAGTGAATAAGATACGCGCTTGGGCCGGGGGCCTTCGCCGGACTCGTCTTCCCTACTGGTCGTTATTGTTTCTTGTTCTTCAACCGTTGGGACTACTCGCCCCGGGTCTTGGCAATGATTTCCTCGGCAACGTTACGAGGAACCTCGGCGTAACTGTCGAACGACATCGAGTACACGGCGCGACCCTGGGTACGAGACCGCAGGTCGCCCACGTAGCCGAACATCTCCGACAGCGGAACCAAAGCGTCAATGACCTTCACGCCGACCGCGTCCGACATGTGTCGGATTTGGCCACGGCGGGAGTTCAGGTCGCCGATGACGTCGCCCATGTAGTCCTCGGGCGTACGGACCTCGACGGCCATGATCGGCTCGAGCAGTGCCGGGTCGGCCTTCTTGGAGGCCTCCTTGAACACCATCGACCCGGCAATCTTGAAGGCCATCTCCGACGAGTCGACGTCGTGGTAGGCGCCGTCAACGAGCGTGGCCCGCACACCCACCACCGGGTAACCCGCGAGGATTCCCAACTGCATGGCGTCCTGCATGCCAGCGTCGACCGACGGGATGTACTCCCTGGGCACCCGTCCACCGGTCACGCCGTTGACAAACTCGTACTGGACCTCGGAGTCGGCGGGCAGCGGCTCCAAGGTGACCTGCACCTTGGCGAACTGGCCGGAACCACCGGTCTGCTTCTTGTGGGTGTAGTCGTACTTTTCGACGGTACGGCGGATCGTCTCGCGGTAGGCCACTTGCGGCTTACCGACGTTCGCATCCACCTTGAACTCGCGCTTCATGCGGTCGATGATGATATCGAGGTGCAGTTCGCCCATACCTGAGATGATCGTCTGGCCGGAGTCGACATCGAGGCGCACGCGGAATGTCGGGTCCTCCTCCGCCAACTTCTGGATGGCCAGCGACATCTTCTCTTGGTCGCCCTTGGTCTTCGGCTCCACCGCCACGTGGATCACGGGCTCCGGGAACGTCATCGACTCGAGGACCACCGGGGCGGAAGCATCGCACAAGGTGTCGCCCGTGGTGGTGTCCTTGAGGCCGATGACCGCGTAGATGTGACCAGCGGTCACGAAGTCGACCGGGTTCTCCTTGTTGGCATGCATCTGGAAGATCTTCCCGATGCGCTCCTTCTTGTCCTTGGTGGCGTTGAGTACGGAGGCGCCGGATTCGATCCGGCCGGAGTACACGCGGATGTACGTCAGGCGGCCAAAGAACGGGTGCGTCATGATTTTGAACGCGAGGGCCGAGAAGGGCTCCTCCGCGTCGGCGTGACGCTCGACGATCTTGTCTTCATCGCCGATGGCGTGGCCCTCGATGGCGGGCATGTCTAGCGGGTTCGGCAAATAGTCGACGACCGCGTCGAGCATCGGCTGCACGCCACGATTCTTGAACGCCGAACCACACAGCACGGGGTAGATCTCGGCGTTGAGCACCATCTTGCGGATGCCCTTCTTGATCTCCGGGATCGTCAACTCTTCGCCAGCGAGATACTTCTCAAGCAGTTCGTCACTCGACTCGGCGACGTGCTCAAGCAGTTCGGCGCGGTACTGCTCGGCCTTGGCCTGGAGATCCGCCGGGATCGCCTCGATCTCGTACTTGGCGCCGAGCGTCACGTCGCCCTTCGAGTCGCCGGGCCACACCAGGGCACGCATCTCGATGAGGTCCACGACGCCCACGAAGTCACCCTCGGAACCGATCGGGAGCTGAATCACCAATGGCTTGGCGCCCAAACGCTTCTTGATGGTGTCCACCGTGAAGTAGAAGTCCGCACCGATCTTGTCCATCTTGTTCACGAAGCAGATGCGTGGGACGTTGTACTTGTCGGCCTGGCGCCACACAGTCTCCGACTGGGGCTCCACACCCTCCTTGCCGTCGAACACCGCGACCGCCCCATCGAGGACGCGCAGGTTGCGCTCCACCTCGACGGTGAAGTCCACGTGACCGGGCGTGTCGATGATGTTGAGTTGGGTGTCACCCCAAAAACACGTGGTCGCGGCCGACGTGATCGTGATGCCACGCTCCTGCTCCTGTGCCATCCAGTCCATCGTGGCCGCACCATCGTGCACTTCACCGATCTTGTAGGTGATGCCCGTGTAGAACAGAATGCGCTCGGTGGTGGTCGTCTTGCCGGCATCGATGTGCGCCATGATGCCGAAGTTGCGGACCTTCGTGAGGTCCGTCAGCACGTCCTGTGCCACGAGTGGTTCTCCCTTGCGTGTGTTCTGTCAACGAGCGAGGCTTGCGAACTACCAGCGGTAGTGCGCGAACGCCTTGTTCGACTCGGCCATCTTGTGCATGTCCTCGCGACGCTTCACTGCGGCACCCAGGCCGTTGGAGGCGTCGAGGATCTCATTCATCAAGCGCTCGGTCATGGTGTTCTCACGACGCTTGCGTGCAAAGTCGACCAGCCAGCGCAACGCCAGCGTGGTGGCACGCACGGGGCGCACGTCCACCGGGACCTGGTAGGTCGCTCCACCCACGCGACGGCTACGCACCTCAAGCGCTGGGCGCACGTTGTCGAGCGCGCGCTTGAGCACGACCACGGGGTCCTGACCGCTCTTTTCCTTGACGCCTTCGAGTGCGCCGTACACGATCGCCTCAGCGGTCGACTTCTTGCCAGCGAGCAGCACCTTGTTGATCAACTGGGTTACGACGGGTGCGCCGAAGACCGGGTCGACGATGATGGGCCGTTTGGGGGCCGGTCCCTTGCGAGGCATTACTTCTTCTCCATCTTCGCGCCGTAGCGGCTGCGAGCCTGCTTGCGGTTCTTCACACCCTGAGTGTCGAGCGAGCCGCGAACGATCTTGTAGCGCACACCGGGGAGGTCCTTCACACGACCGCCGCGCACCAGCACGATCGAGTGCTCCTGCAGGTTGTGACCCTCGCCCGGGATGTACGCGGTGACCTCGATGCCCGAGGACAGGCGAACACGAGCCACCTTGCGCAGGGCCGAGTTCGGCTTCTTGGGCGTCGTGGTGTACACACGCGTGCACACTCCACGGCGCTGCGGGCTGCCCTTGAGGGCCGGCGTCTTGGACTTGGACGCCTTGGGCGAACGCCCTTTGCGCACCAACTGCTGAATCGTAGGCACTACTTCTCCGTCTGTTGAAACTGAACGCTTGTCATGTCGTCGGCCCGACCCCCGCGCCCGGGCGTGTCGCACCTTCTTGGTGGCGCCCAGCAAGGGCGCGCGTGAGGGCCCGACGACGCGGGCACGAGCATCAACGATACCTGGCGTCACGCCTGCCGTCAAAGCGGATCATGGATACCCTTTGGGCGGAGCCAGCGTGCGTCCCCAGCGCTTCATGATACAGGAGTCCGCGAAGCCGGGTCAGTTCCCTGCCGCGCGACGGCGGTGTGCGCCTGACACGCCGGACCAGACGCCACGTGCACCTGTGACCGCGGGTGCAGATCAGTGCAGGTGCGCGTTGTGGCGCACTACCCACGCGACGATGCCCGAGCCCACGACGATCGCCAGGCCGGTCCACCATGCAAGGAACGTGACCATGTCGGGTCTCCCTTCGCGATACAGGCGGTGATGACCTTCCTATCGGCACGAGGTGTGCACGGATCAGGAGATTCCGTGTCCCGTGTGCTGCTGTCCCGCGCATGCGAAGGCCCCGGTCACCACGGGGGTGATCGGGGCCTTCGCATGCGCGCGGCTAGTCGCGGGGGAAGTTGAACTCCTCGAGCCGCACGGCCTCGCCGGTGCCCTCAGAGAAGAACTGACCGTCCCACTCCTCGTACCCGAATGTCGGGAAGAGGTTCGCCTTGGCCTCCTCGGTCGGCGTGACCGTGGCACCGCGATAGCGGTGTAGGCCGGTACCAGCGGGGATGAGCTTTCCGAGAATCACGTTCTCCTTGAGGCCGAGCAGCGGATCCGACTTCCCCGACAGTGCCGCCTCGGTGAGCACACGAGTCGTCTCCTGGAACGATGCCGCGGACAGCCACGACTCCGTCGCAAGCGAGGCCTTCGTGATCCCCATCAACTCCGGACGGGCTGATGCGGGTTTGCCGCCCTTGGTGACCGTCTCGCGGTTGAGTCGTTCGAAGCGCGCACGTTCCGCGAGTTCACCCGGCAGCAGGTCGGTGTCGCCAGCCTCAAGGACTGTCACGCGTCGCAGCATCTGCCGGACAATGACCTCGATGTGCTTGTCGTGGATCTCCACGCCCTGCGAGCGGTAGACCTGCTGGACCTCATCCACCAGGTGCTTCTGGGTGGCGCGCGGTCCGAGGATGCGCAACACGTTCTTGGGGTCCACGGCTCCGAACACGAGCTGCTGACCGACCTCGACGTACTCGCCGTCCTGGACGAGCAGGCGCGCACGTTTTGTCACCGGGTAGGCGATCTCTTCATCACCGTTGTCGGGTGTGATGACGAGGCGGCGCGTGGCCTCCGAGTCATCCACCTTGAGTCGGCCAGCGACCTCGGCGATCGGGGCTTCGCCCTTCGGGGTGCGGGCCTCGAACAACTCTTGAACACGGGGCAGACCCTGGGTGATGTCCTCCGCAGAGGCGACACCACCGGTGTGGAAGGTACGCATCGTCAACTGCGTACCGGGCTCACCGATCGACTGCGCCGCGATGATGCCCACGGCCTCGCCGATGTCGACGAGTTCACGGGTAGCAAGCGAACGCCCGTAGCACCGGGCACACGTCCCCACACCCGACTCGCAGGTCAAGACCGACCGGACCTTGACCTCGGTGATGCCACTGGCGATGAGCGCGTCGATCAACACGTCACCAGCGTCGACGCCCGCCTTGGCCAGTACCGTACCGTCGGCGTCCACCACATCGGTCGCGATCGTGCGCGCAAAGACTGACGTCGCCACGCGCTCGTGCCACTGGGCCTTCCCCGCAGCATCGTGCTCGACGATGGGCATGGTCAGGCCACGCTCGGTCCCACAATCGTCCTCACGGACAATCACATCCTGCGACACGTCCACGAGGCGTCGGGTCAGGTAGCCCGAGTCGGCCGTCCTCAGCGCGGTATCGGCCAGACCCTTGCGGGCACCGTGAGTCGCGATGAAGTACTCGAGAACCGATAGACCCTCACGGTAGTTCGACTTGATCGGACGCGGGATGATCTCACCCTTCGGGTTGGACACCAGGCCACGCATACCCGCGATCTGACGCACCTGCATCCAGTTGCCGCGAGCACCGGAACCGACCATCGTCTGCACCGTGTTGTACCTGGGGAAGGACTTGCGCATCTCGACGTCGACCTCGTTGGTCGCACGCGTCCAGATCTCGATGAGTTCTTGACGGCGCTCCGGGTTGGTGATCAGACCGGTCTCGTACTGGTCCTGCACCTTCGCGGCGAGCGTCTCGTAGCGGTCGAGAATCTCCTGCTTGTTGGCCGGGGTCGCCACGTCGCTGATCGCGATCGTCACGCCCGAACGAGTCGCCCAATGGAAACCGGCGGACTTCAATGCGTCCAGCGACGCCGCGACCTCCACCTTCTCGTAGCGCTCAGCGAGGGTGTTGACGATGTCGCCAAGCACCTTCTTGTCGACGTTGCGATTGACGTACGGGTACGTAAGCGGTAGCAAACCGTTGAAGATCGCGCGACCGAGGGTCGTCTTGAGGATCATGGCCTCGCCCTCGGTCCAACCCTCGGGGGCAACCCAATCAGCGGGCGGCAGCGTGTCCCCGTCGACGCGCAACGTGATCTCCGAGCCCAGATCGATGATGCCCGCATCGAGGGCCATGAGGGCCTCCGACTCCGAACCGAACGCGAGCCCCTCGCCCTTCGAGCCTTCCTTGAGCAACGTCAGGTGGTACAGGCCGATGATCATGTCCTGCGAGGGCATGGTCACCGGGCGGCCATCCGACGGCTTCAAGATGTTGTTGCTCGACAGCATGAGGATGCGGGCCTCAGCCTGCGCCTCGGAACTCAGGGGCAGATGCACTGCCATCTGGTCGCCGTCGAAGTCGGCGTTGAACGCCGCGCACACGAGCGGGTGCAGATGGATCGCCTTGCCCTCCACCAGTTGCGGCTCGAAGGCCTGAATACCCAGGCGGTGCAACGTCGGCGCGCGGTTCAACAGCACGGGATGCTCGCGGATGACCTCCTCGAGGACGTCCCACACTTCGGGGCGGCTGCGCTCGACCATGCGCTTGGCGGACTTGATGTTCTGCGCGTGGTTGAGTTCCACCAGTCGCTTCATGACGAACGGCTTGAACAGTTCGAGCGCCATCTGCTTGGGCAGACCACACTGGTGCAGTTTGAGTTGCGGGCCGACCACAATAACGGAACGGCCCGAATAGTCGACTCGCTTGCCCAGCAGGTTTTGACGGAAACGGCCCTGCTTGCCCTTGAGCATGTCCGAGATGGACTTGAGGGGACGGTTACCCGGACCCGTGACGGGACGACCGCGACGGCCGTTGTCGAACAGCGCGTCCACCGCCTCCTGCAGCATGCGCTTCTCGTTGTTCACGATGATGTCGGGCGCGCCGAGGTCGAGCAGTCTCTTCAGGCGGTTGTTGCGGTTGATGACCCGGCGGTACAGGTCATTGAGGTCGGAGGTCGCAAAGCGACCGCCGTCCAACTGCACCATCGGACGCAGGTCCGGGGGAATCACCGGCACCGCCTCGAGAACCATGCCGACGGGACTGTTCGTGGTGGTGAGGAACGCGTTGACCACCTTGAGGCGTTTGAGCGCGCGCGTCTTGCGCTGGCCCTTACCGTTGGCGATCGTGTCGCGCAGGCTTTCGGCTTCCGTCACGAGGTCGAAGTCCCTCAGGCGCTGCCGGATTGCCTCGGCACCCATCGATCCCTTGAAGTAGTTGCCGTAGCGACGGCTCAGTTCGCGGTAGAGCAGTTCGTCGCCTTCGAGGTCTTGGACCTTGAGGTTCACGAAGCGGTCGAATACCGCGTCGAGGCGCTCGATTTCGGCATCGAAGCGCTTGCGGATGTTCGCCATCTCGCGCTCGGCACCATCCTTGACCTTGCGCTTGGCATCGGCCTTGGCGCCCTCCGCCTCCAACTCGGCGATGTCCTTTTCTAACTTCTCAGCGCGCTCGTTGATCTGCACGTCACGAGAGTTCACCAGGTGCTTCTTCTCCTGCTCCAACTCGTTGCGAAGTTGAGGCAGGTCCTCGTGGCGGCCGTCCACGTCCACCTCGGTGACCATGTAGGCCGCGAAGTAGATGACCTTCTCCAGGTCCTTGGGTGCCAGGTCGAGCAGGTAGCCCAGACGCGACGGCACACCCTTGAAGTACCAGATGTGCGTGACGGGAGCGGCAAGTTCGATGTGACCCATGCGCTCGCGGCGCACCTTGGATCGGGTCACCTCCACGCCGCACCGCTCACAGACGATGCCGCGGTAGCGGACCCGCTTGTACTTGCCGCAACTGCATTCCCAGTCGCGTGTCGGGCCAAAGATCTTCTCGCAGAACAAGCCGTCCTTTTCGGGCTTGAGGGTGCGGTAGTTGATCGTCTCGGGCTTCTTCACTTCACCGTGTGACCAGCCGCGGATGTCTTCCGCCGTGGCCAAGCCTATGCGCAGGTCGCCAAATTCATTCACGTCGAGCACTAGTGCGACTCCCTCTAAATTTCGTCGACGCTGGAAGCGTCGGGACGGCTGGACAGCGAGATACCGAGCGACTCGGCAGCCTGGTAGGCATCGTCTTCGGACTCACGCATTTCGACCACCTGGCCTTCGGCGTTGAGCACCTCGACATTCAGGCACAACGACTGCATCTCCTTCATGAGCACGCGGAACGATTCGGGCAGCCCAGGCTCCGGAATGTTCTGACCCTTGACGATCGCCTCGTAGACCTTCACGCGGCCGATGATGTCGTCGGATTTGATGGTGAGCAGTTCCTGGAGGGCGTAGGCAGCGCCGTACGCCTCGAGGGCCCACACTTCCATCTCACCGAAACGTTGACCACCGAATTGTGCCTTACCGCCGAGCGGCTGCTGGGTGATCATCGAGTAGGGGCCGGTGGAGCGGGCGTGAATCTTGTCGTCCACCAAGTGGTGGAGCTTCAGGATGTACTTGTAGCCCACTGCGATCGGTTCGGGGAACGGCTCGCCGGAGCGCCCGTCGTACAGACGTGCCTTGCCGGTCGCGTCGACCAGTCGGTCGCCGTCGCGGTTCGGGGTGGTGACAGAGCGCAGGCCGGTGATGGTCTGTTCCGAGATTCCGTCGAAGACGGGCGTGGCCACAGGCGTACCGGGCTCGGCTTTGACCGAACCTGCCGGAACGGCCTTGACCCAGTCTTCCTGCACATCGGACGCGTCCCAGCCCTCGTGAGCCACCCATCCGAGGTGGGTCTCGAGCACCTGGCCTACGTTCATGCGGCCGGGCACGCCGAGCGGGTTGAGGATGACGTCCACCGGGGTGCCATCCTCGAGGAACGGCATGTCTTCTTGCGGCAGGATCGTCGAGATGACGCCCTTGTTGCCGTGGCGGCCGGCGAGTTTGTCGCCCTCCTGGATCTTGCGTCGTTGCGCGATGTAGACACGCACCAACTGGTTGACGCCTGCGGGCAGGTCGTCGCCGTCTTCCTCGGTGAACACGCGGACACCGATGACGGTGCCCTGCTCGCCGTGGGGAACCTTGAGCGACGTGTCGCGCACCTCGCGGGCCTTCTCACCAAAGATGGCGCGCAGCAGGCGTTCCTCGGGCGTGAGCTCGGTCTCGCCCTTCGGTGTCACCTTGCCGACGAGGATGTCGCCGGCACGCACTTCGGCGCCGATGCGGACGATGCCGCGTTCGTCGAGGTCAGCCAGCACCTCTTCGGAGGCGTTGGGGATGTCGCGGGTGATCTCTTCCGGGCCCAACTTGGTGTCGCGGGCGTCGACCTCGTGCTCCTCGATGTGAATAGAGGACAACGTGTCGTCCTGAACCAGGCGCTGCGACAGGATGATCGCGTCCTCGAAGTTGTGGCCCTCCCAACACATGAACGCCACCAAGACGTTCTTACCCAACGCGAGGTCGCCGTTGTCCGTGGCGGGGCCATCGGCGATGACGGCACCGGCTTCGACGCGGTCACCCTCGTCGACGAGCACGCGCTGGTTGTAACTGGTGCCCTGGTTGGAACGCTGGAACTTGGCGATCCGGTAGGAACCCGTGGTGGCGTCGTCGTTCGCGACGGTCACCAGATCGGAGTTGACCTCGGTGACGACGCCGGCCTTGGTGGCCACCACCACGTCGCCAGCGTCAACCGCGGCACGACGCTCCATGCCGGTACCGACAAGCGGCGCCTCGGAACGCACCAGCGGCACCGCCTGACGCTGCATGTTCGCACCCATGAGGGCGCGGTTGGCGTCGTCGTGCTCCAAGAACGGGATGAGTGCGGTCGCGACCGACACCATCTGGCGGGGTGACACGTCGATGTAGTCGACTGCCTCCGGGGCCACAAAGTCGACCTCTCCGCCCTTGGCGCGCACGAGTACACGCTCCTCGAGCAGGCCGCGCTCGTCGTCCACCTGGGCGTTGGCCTGGGCGATGACGTAGCGGTCCTCGTCGTCTGCCGTGAGGTAGTCGACCTGGTCGGTGATCTTGCCCTTGACGACCTTGCGGTACGGCGTCTCGACAAAGCCGAGGGGGTTGATACGTCCGAAGGACGCCAACGAACCGATCAGGCCGATGTTCGGGCCTTCGGGGGTCTCGATGGGGCACATGCGGCCGTAGTGCGACGGGTGAACGTCTCGCACCTCCATGCCAGCGCGGTCACGGGACAGACCGCCCGGGCCAAGCGCCGACAGACGGCGCTTGTGGGTCAGCCCTGCGAGCGGGTTGTTCTGGTCCATGAACTGCGACAACTGCGAGGTCCCGAAGAACTCGCGGATCGCAGCAACCACGGGGCGCGTGTTGATGAGTGTCTGCGGCGTGATTGCCTCGACGTCCTGCGTCGTCATGCGTTCGCGGACGACGCGTTCCATGCGGGACAGGCCTGTGCGGATCTGGTTCTGGATCAACTCGCCTACCGCGCGGATGCGACGGTTGCCGAAGTGGTCGATGTCGTCAGTCTCGACAGCGACCTCGCCACTGGCGCCCTGGAGCGTCGTGTGGCCAGCGTGTGCGGCGGCGATGTACTTGACGGTCGCGACGATATCGTCCACACCCAGCACCGAGTCGTTCAGCGGTTTGGCAATGCCCAGTTTCTTGTTGAGTTTGAAACGTCCCACCTTGGCAAGGTCGTAGCGCTTGGGATTGAAGTAGAAGTTGTCGAGCAGGTTTTGGCCAGCCTCGACGGTGGGTGGCTCGCCCGGACGCAACTTGCGGTACAGGTCCACCAGTGCCTCGTCCTGCGAGTGGACCGTATCCTTCTCGAGGGTCTCGAGCACCGACGGGTACTCGGCGAACTCCCTGGCGATGTCCTCGTCGGACAGGCCGAGTGCCTTGAGGAACAGGGTGACGGACTGCTTGCGCTTGCGGTCGACGCGCACGCCGACGGCGTCGCGCTTGTCGATCTCGAACTCGAGCCATGCGCCGCGCGAGGGGATCATCTTGGCGGTGTAGATGTCCTTGTCGGACGTCTTGTCGGCGGTCGACTCGAAGTACACTCCCGGCGAGCGCACCAACTGGGATACGACGACGCGTTCGGTGCCGTTGATGATGAACGTGCCGCGGGGGCTCATGAGGGGAAAGTCGCCCATGAAGACGGTCTGGGACTTGATCTCACCCGTCGTGTTGTTCATGAACTCCGCCGTGACAAAGAGTTGTGCGGCGTACGTGAAGTCCTTCTCTTTGCACTCCTCCGGAGTGTGGCGAGGCTCTTCGAAGTAGGGGTCCGAGAAGGACAGGGACATGGTCTGTCCGAAGTCCTCGATCGGGGAGATCTCTTCGAAGATCTCCTGAAGTCCTGCAATCTCCGGCACGTCATGGCGACCTGCCTTCTGTGCGGCTTCAATGCGGGCCTGCCAAGCCTTGTTGCCCAGCAGCCAGTCAAACGACTCGGTCTGTAGCCCGATGAGGTTCGGAACCTCAACTGGCTCAGCGACCTGAGCGAATGAGACACGGCGTGAAGCTGGTCGGTTGGCGAAAGCGGAATCGGTGCGCGAGGCAGCCAAGGGGTCGTCCTTCCCATGACGATGGATCGGTTCCGCGTTGCCTGAGCCTCGGCTCCACCGGATCCTGGGGCATCATCACTTAGGTCGTGGATACTCGCCAGGTAGGCATCTGAGGGCAGGGCAATAGACAGCGCAACCTCCAACACTAGTCACGGTTGTCATATTCGTCAAGCGGGCGCACTATAGACCACGCCCGGCCCGCTCGACAAGGACTGCACCTGCCAGTCTGGGGACAACCCGTTGTCCATCGCTGAGCGGCCGACATCGCCTGGGAGGAGCCTGGTCGGATCTTCGGCACCGCGCCGTCCACGCCGCCTGACACTGCGTACCAATGTGGTGGACGACGCGCCGGTGCCAGAGGTTGCCATGCGCGAATCCACGGCGTGTCCCTGGGGAAACGGTTCGCAGCGTCGGGTGAGGCACGAGGAACGTCTGCCAGCGGGCCAGGCGGGCTGCGTTGGGTCCGAGGGGACCTTGCCCGTGCCCGGCGCGCCCGGCCCCGTGTACGGCACGGGCCGGGCCACCCGACGGTGACCCGGCCCGTGCGCGAGTTGCGGGACTCGACCTACTTGAGCTCGACCGTGGCGCCAGCGGCCTCGAGTTGAGCCTTGGCCTTCTCGGCGTCGTCCTTCTTGGCGCCCTCGAGGATCGTCTTGGGGGCCTCGTCGACGAGCGCCTTGGCCTCGCCCAGTCCGAGGGACGTGAGAGCACGCACCTCCTTGATGACCTGGATCTTCTTGTCGCCAACGGCGGTCAGGACGACGTCGAACGCATCCTTCTCTTCGACCTCTTCAGCGGCAGCGGCGACCGGGGCCGCAGCGGCAGCGGCGACCGGGGCGGCGGCGGTGACCTCGAAGGTCTCCTCGAAGGCCTTCACAAACTCGGAGAGCTCGACGAGCGTCAGCTCCTTGAATGCCTCAATGAGTTGCTCGGTGGTGAGCTTCGCCATAATGATGTCCTTTTCTCTTTACCTGCGGGAAGCAGTGTGATGTGTGGTGCGGCCCTAGGCCGCGCTTTCCTGCTTCTCGCGCAGGGCGTCGACGGTTCGCACCGCCTGAGACAGGGGTGCTTGCAAGAGGTATGCCGCACCAAACAGTGATGCCTTGAAAGCACCGGCCGCCTTGGCGAGCAATACCTCGCGAGACTCGAGGCTCGCGATCGTGACGAGGTCCTCTGCAGAGAGCAACTTGCCCTCCAGGACACCGCCCTTGAGGACGAGCTTGTCGCTGTCCTTGGAGAAATCACGAAGGCCCTTCGCAGCCTCCACCGGATCACCGGTGACGAACGCGATGGCCGTGGGACCCACGAAGAGGGGGCTGAGGCCCTCTACTCCGGCATCCGTGGCCGCGAGCGCCGCAAGCGTGTTCTTCACAACCGCATAGGTCGCGGTACCGCTGAGGCCCTTGCGCAGCCGCTTGAGCTGCGCAACGGACAAACCGCGGTACTCGGTGACGTAAACGGCATTCGCGGTGCGGAACTGATCCGCAAGCGCCTTGACCGTCGCCACCTTGTCTGGCGTCGCCATAGTTGTCCTTCCTGTGGTTACCACCGGGCCCGCCCCACACAACGAAAAAGCCCCGCGCAGGCGGGGCTGGGGGCTTGCCTTGCACACACAAAGGGCGGCCGCACGGGCCGCCCAAAGTCTGCGCGCGAGGCGCCATCAACTTCTCCTGCGCTGGTCTCCGCTGTGGCGGAACTTCGGCCGTTCCCGGTTTCCCGGGCCCGACGACCGGCGGTCTTGGGCGAGGCCAAGCATACGGGACGGAATCGACGCTGCGCAAACGACGGTCGTCGATACACCCCGGTCAGGACGACGAAGGCCCGGCCCCCCACCGGGGAACCGGGCCTTCGGGCGACGTGATGCGAGGAAGTTACGCCTCAGCCTTGGCGGTGGCATCCACCGGGATACCCGGGCCTGTGGTCGCCGAGATGGCGGTCTTGAGGATGTATTTTCCCTTGGAAGCGGAGGGCTTGGAACGCAACACTTCGTCAAGGAGTGCCTGGTAGTTCTCGAGCAGCTTCTGGTCACCGAAAGACGCCTTACCCAGCACCGTGTGCAGGTTGGCGTGCTTGTCGACGCGAAACTCGATCTTGCCGCCCTTGATGTCGGACACGGCCTTGGCCACGTCCATCGTCACAGTGCCGGTCTTGGGGTTCGGCATGAGGCCGCGGGGGCCGAGCACACGGCCCAGGCGACCCACCTTGCCCATGAGGTCGGGCGTTGCCACGACCGCGTCAAAGTCCGTACGCCCGCTTTGCACCTCTTCGATGAGTTCGTCGCCACCGACGATGTCGGCGCCAGCCTCGCGGGCCGCGTCTGCCTTGTCACCGTTGGCGAAGACCAGGACCCTGGAGGTCTTGCCGGTGCCGTGGGGCAGGATGACGGTGGAACGGACCATCTGGTCCGCGTGACGCGGGTCGACGCCGAGCTTGAAGACGACGTCGATGGTCGAGTCGGTCTTCTTCGACGACGTCTTCTGCGCGAGGCGCACGGCCTCGATCGGGGTGTACAACTGACTCTTGTCGACAAGCTGTGCGTTGTCGCGATAGGCCTTGGAGCGCTTCATGTGCTTCTACTTTCTCGAAGTCGTGGTGACGGGCCAGCGCGGGCCCTCCCACTGGGGTGTGGCTGTTATTTGACGGTGATGCCCATCGAGCGCGCGGTGCCAGCAATGATCTTGGCGGCGGCGTCGATGTCGTTGGCGTTGAGGTCGTCCATCTTCATCTCGGCGATCTCACGCACCTGAGCAGCGGTCAGCGAACCGACCTTGTTGGTGTGCGGAACGCCGGAACCCTTGGCGACGCCAGCGGCCTTCTTGATGAGCTGCGACGCGGGCGGGGTCTTGGTGATGAACGTGAAGCTGCGGTCCTCGTACACCGTGATCTCCACGGGAACGATGTTGCCTCGCTGCGACTCGGTGGCCGCGTTGTAGGCCTTGCAGAACTCCATGATGTTCACGCCGTGCTGACCCAATGCAGGGCCGACGGGCGGAGCCGGGTTCGCGGCACCAGCCTGAATTTGAAGCTTGATCAGGCCGGCAACCTTCTTCTTTGGGGGTGCCATTGGTCTTTCGGGTCCTTCTGTGTAAGTGGTGGCGGTTCACACCGCCTCGTGGTGCGTTGTTGCCGGTCGAAGTCACCTAGACGATCTTCTGGACCTGCGCGAACGAGAGTTCGACCGGAGTCTCCCGGCCGAAGATTGAAACGAGGACGTGGAGCTTTTGACTCTCCACGTTGATCTCGGAAATCGTGCCAGGCAGGGTGGCGAACGGTCCGTCCGTGACGGTGATCGCCTCTCCCACCTGGAAGTCGAGCTCGACCTGCGGGCCGGAATGGGAGGCTCCCCCGTCGCTCGAGGAAGACGGTGTGGGGGCCGACGGCGCAAGCATCGTGTACACCTCGTCGGGCGTGAGCGGCACCGGCTGGTGAGCGTGACCCACGAATCCCGTCACGCCGGGGGTGTTGCGCACGGCGCCCCACGAGGCGTCGGTGAGTTCCATGCGCACCAGCACGTAGCCGGGCATCCGCACGCGGGTCACTTGCTTTTTTTGGCCGTTCTTGTACTCGACCACATCTTCCATGGGAACCTCGACCTGGAAGATGTAGTCCTCCATGTTGAGGCTCGTCACGCGGTGTTCGATGGCCTGCTTGACGCGCTTTTCGTGACCGGAGTAACTGTGAACCACATACCAGTCGCCGTCCTGCATCAGCAGCGAGGAGCGAAAGGCGACCGCAGGGTCGATCTCTTCGTCAACGGCTTCAACGGCGGCAATGCCCGAAGGCTCTTCGTTCACAGTGAGCGCCTCCTCCTCGATCGCCGCGGCGGGTTCGGAGGGAACGGTGTCGTCATCTCCTTCGACCACGGCGTCCACCGGAGCGTCGCCCATGGCGACGTCGTCCACAGGCGCCACCCTCTCGGGCGCCACTTCGGCGTCGTCGATGCTGTCGACAGCTTCGTACGGATCAGTGCTCACGTCTTTCCTTTCGTCTGGCTACTCGGCTAATCGCCGAAAACCCACTTGGCCAACGCGGTGAAGCCGAAGTCGAGCACAAATATCAGCGCCATCATGACTGCCAAGAACCCGAGAACGACCCAGACGTAGTTGATGAATTCTTCGCGCGTGGGGGTCACCACGCGACGGAGTTCGGAAATCACTTGGCGCACGAACAGTTCGATGCGCCCGAAGATGCTCCGACCCTCCCGCTCCTCGTGGCGCGGGTCCCGCTCTCCGGAATCCGTCACTGCAGATTCGCTCACCTTGAAAATTCCTTTGCTTGTGCGATGCGGGAGGTCCCGCTCTACGCAGGGCAGGAGGGACTCGAACCCCCAACCGTCGGTTTTGGAGACCGATGCGCTACCACTTGCGCCACTGCCCTTCGGGGTGGTTGTGAACCCCGTGTGGTTCTCGACAGCGAGCCACCCCCACAAGGGGCGGATCGACAACCTGCGTTTTGGGCGCGAGTCATCATGGCTTCTGTCAATCGCCGAAGTGCCATGGTACGCGGTTTGCGGCCCGAACGCGAACGGCCGCATCGGGCGCGACGCTCACAGTGGAACAATGTGACGCATGACTACACCCGCACGCCGCGTTTCTGCCCGCCTCGGCGCCATCGCGCCCTCCGCCACCCTGGCGGTCGACGCGAAGGCTAAGGCCCTCAAGGCCGCTGGCCGACCCGTCATCGGGTTCGGCGCAGGAGAGCCCGACTTTGCGACGCCGGACTACATTGTGAACGCCGCGATCGAGGCAGCCCGTGACCCGAAGAACCACCGCTACACGCCCGCCACTGGCCTGCCGGAACTCAAGCAGGCCATCGCCGCCAAGACACGGCGCGACAGCGGCTATGAGGTCGATCCCGCGAACGTCGTCGTCACCAATGGCGGCAAGCAGGCCGTGTTCCAGGCGTTTGCGTCGATTATCGACCCGGGTGACGAGGTGCTGCTTCCCGCGCCGTACTGGACCACATACCCCGAGGCGATTGCGCTCGCCGGCGGGGTGGCGGTAGAAGTCTTCGCCGGAGCCGACCAGGGCTACCTTGTTTCGGTCGAGCAGCTGGACGCCGCGCGCACCGACAAGACCAAGGCGCTGTTGTTCTGCTCGCCGTCCAATCCCACCGGAGCCGTCTACTCCCCCGAGCAGACCAAGGCAATCGGTGAATGGGCCAAGAGTCACGGCATCTGGGTGATCACCGACGAGATCTACGAACACCTCACCTATGACGACGCCGAGTTCAGCCCAATCGTGCGCGCCGTTCCCGATCTCGCCGACCAGACCATCGTCGTCAACGGGGTCGCGAAGACGTACGCCATGACCGGATGGCGTGTGGGGTGGATGATCGCCCCTGCCGATGTCACGCGCGCGGCCGCGAACTTCCAGTCGCACCTGACCAGCAACGTTGCCAACGTCTCCCAGCGTGCGGCGATCGCCGCCCTTGAGGGCGGCCTGGAAGCCGTCCACACCATGCGGTCCGCGTTTGACCGCAGGCGCCAGACGATGGTGTCGATGGTGAGCGAGATCACGGAGCTCACTGTCCCGACCCCCACGGGCGCGTTCTACGCCTACCCCAGCGTCGCCGGACTGATCGGACTGACTCTACGGGGAAGGCGACTCACGTCAAGCGCCGACCTCGCGGCAGTCATCCTCGACGAGGCGGAGGTCGCCGTGGTTCCCGGCGAGGCGTTCGGCCCCAGCGGGTACCTGCGCCTGAGTTACGCATTGGGAGACGACGACCTGGTTGAGGGCGTGTCTAGGATGCAGTCACTGCTGGCCGAGGCCCGGTAGCGCCACGGCGGACCCGGCCCGAATCGATCTCACGGACGATGCCCGGTAGCCACCCGTGCCCGATACGCTCGCCCCATGACGCCACCGGCCATCACCGCCTCAGGCCTCGCCAAACACTACGGCGACAAGCGCGCCGTCGACGGCCTCGATCTTGAGGTGGTGTCGGGCGAGGTGTTCGCGCTGCTGGGGCCCAACGGCGCTGGCAAGTCGACCACGGTGGAGATTCTGGAGGGATTCCGCAAGCGCACTGCTGGCAAGGTCAGTGTACTGGGAGTCGATCCGCAGCACGCCGACCGCCGTTGGCGCGAGCGAGTGGGCATCATGCTGCAGGCCACCTCCATTCGCTCCCACTTGAGCGCGCGCGAATCGCTGGCGTACGCCGCCTCCCAGTTCCCCCACCCGCGCGATGTCGACGAGACACTTGAAGCGGTCGGTCTCACCGACAAGGCCGACTCCAAGCCTCAGACACTGTCCGGCGGGCAGCGACGTCGACTCGACGTGGCACTCGCGGTCGTGGGACGTCCCGAATTGCTCTTCCTCGACGAACCCACCACCGGATTCGACCCGGAGGCGCGGCGCCAATTTTGGCGGCTGGTCGAGTCGCTGCGCGGTGACGGCGCGACGATTGTGCTCACCACCCACTACTTGGACGAGGCCGACTACCTCGCCGACCGCATCGCGATCATTGCCGATGGCGCCTTGGTCGCGCTCGACACCCCGGAAGGGCTGCGCGCACGAGCCGCGCAGGCGAGGGTGAGTTGGGATGGCGCCGATGGACCGCAGACCGTCGAGACCGACACTCCCAGCGCAATGCTGCGGCAACTACTCGCCGAGCACGCGGGCGAGATCCCGGGGCTGAACGTGTTGCGGCCCTCCCTCGAAGACGTCTATCTGTCGCTCATCGGTCAAGGCGGTCACGCGGTGGCGGAGCCCGCCGGTTCGGGGGGACGCCCATGAGCGCCACGACGGTCGCCGCACGCCCGTCATGGCTGGACATGACCCGTAGCCGCTTGGAAGTCGATCTCAAGGAGTTTGTGCGTAGCCGCGAGCAGATGATCTTCATCTTTGCGTTCCCCATGATCTTCTTGGTGCTCTTCGGCTCCGTCTTCAGTGGTCAGAAGTTGGGCGGCACCGACGTGACCTTTCCGCAGTATTTTCTCGCGGGCATGATCGCGTCCGGCATCATCAACACCGGATTTCAGTCGCTCGCCATCTCCATCTCGATCGACAGGCAGGAGGACGTGCTCAAGCGGGTCTTTGCGACACCCTTGCCTGCCACTTCCTTCTTTGCCGCCAAGATCCTTCAGATGCTGATCGTCTCGATCGTTCAGATTGCGATCCTCGTGGCGATGGGTGTCGCGCTGTACGGGGTCGATCTGCCCTCGGCGGGATCGAAATGGCTCACCTTCGCGTGGGTGTTCCTCCTGGGAACGGGCGCCTCGACCACCCTGGGCATCGCGATGTCGTCCTTGCTACGCAACGGCAAGGCTGCATCGGCGATCCTCACGCCCATCGTGCTGGTGTTGCAGTTCACGTCCGGCGTCTTCTTCGTCTTCACGGACCTGCCTGCCTTCCTCCAGCGCTTCGCGGAGGTGTTCCCGCTCAAATGGCTGGCACAAGGCATGCGTTCCGTGTTCCTGCCGGACATCTTCCAGGAAGCCGAGGCGCGCGGCTCATGGGAGCACCCCGCTGCGGCGATCGTCATGGCGGTGTGGTTGATCCTCGGCCTGGTGGTCGCGGTGCGCACCTTCCGGTGGATGCGCCGCGACGACAATTAGGTGCGCACAGTCACCGCCGACTCATTGACGCGAACAGCGGCGATCCTGCGTGGGCAAACTGTGCAGCAACGAGTGGCGCATCCGTCACCATAGTCATGCCCAGGCCCAGGTCGCCGGAGGAGCCGAAGAAGCCCGTCGCGAAGTGGAGGCCGCCATCGGGCCGACGTGACACCCGGACGATTCGTCGCCCGTCATGCATTTCGACGCCCGGGACAGGGTCGATCGACACGACGGCGTCATCGCCAGATGCCCACCGCACGGCCATGCGCAACGTGTCGCCTGCCGATGCCGTACTCATCGCGACCACAGCGGGCAACGCCTCGCCCAGGGCAAAGAACACGAAAGCTTCCCCTTCGGGGGCCGCGTCGAGGGCGCGCTCGCAGCGTTCCCGGAGCATGGGTTCGTCCTCCTCGGGGGCCAGTGCCGTCACGCGTGCACGCTCGGTCGCCTCGGCGAGCCACTTGTGACGCCAATCGGGGCTCGATTGTTCGCTGCGGGCAATGGGAAGCCATTGAAGATGGCCGACGGTGAACCTCCACGCGTTGCGCGTCACGCGTCCTCCCGCCACTCCAGCGAGCCCACGAACGCGTCCCACAGGCCGAGGTATACGCCCACAAGGTCGTCTTCGTGGATTCCAAGCGTCGCCGTGAAGGCGATAGCGTGCCAAGATCGCCCCTGCGAGCCGGGCAACAGGTAGCGGGCCCTCAACACCGCAACGGGGGCGGGGTCCGCCAGGATCTGCGCTCGCTCCTGTTGCGCGATGGGCGCGGACGCGACTTCTTCTGCAAAACTGTCGCGGGCGTCGTGCACACGGTGAGTGCGTAGCGCAAGCCCTGCCAGCGTTGGCATGACCTGCGACGTGCCATCCTGACACGCAAGCGCCGCAAGGGCCCGCATCGCCTCCTGAGCGGATCCCGACACCGTCGCAAGTCTCAAGACGGTCGCGGTCACAGGCATCAGCACGCCACCGGTGGCCTGCTCTGGGAACGCGATGCTGACTACCTCGGCGTGACCGTCCTCGGCGGAGTTCAGCGCGTGCATGAGGCGCTCCCGCAGCCAATGCCTACCCACGGCGGACGAGTCGCGATCCGCACGCATGAACGCGGCGTCGAGGGCGGGTCGATGTCGGCGTCCCTGTCTGGGCCGTTGCGAATCGTGCGCCAGCCGCGTGGCGCCGCCATCGTCAAGGTAGCGCTCACGAGGACGCCACCATCGCATCGAACGAGGGACGGCCCGGTGCGTTCGACATGAGCGATTCCATGTCTACCGGGTCGAGCTCGGTCCCAGTGATCATGGTGAACTCCGCGGTAGCCAGAGCGATGCCATCGAATGCCAGGCCGCTCAACACGGTCGAAGGGCCAGCGAAGGCATCTAGGGCGGCCATGAGCGGCGAGCCTTCTGCGAGGTTGACTTGACCCCCTGTCATCGCCTGGAGAAGGCCGTTCTTCACCATGTCGCTCTTAGCTGAGATCGCGTCGGCCAAGTCCGCAGCACCTTGTGCACCGTCGAGCACCAAGCGCTCAGCCGCGGACGTGCCAGCGGGCGTATCGACCGCAGCCTCGAATACTGTGGAGACCCAGTCGTCGAAGCCATCGGCTTGGATGTCCAGCACGTTCTTCGTGAGGACGTCGTTGTTTCCTGTGGCGGCAAGGGCCACAAGATCGTCACCGTACGTCGCCATGAGCGCGGTTCCCAGCCTGTCCGCTGCCCCGTCGACAATCCTGCCCCCGACCGCGTCGATCGCGAAGTCGACGCCGATCTGCAGGAAAGCACCCGGATTGGCCTTGCCACGTGCCACCTGCACGGTAGTCGTGACCACCTTCATCACCATGACGAGTCTCGACAGCAATTGGATGCCACGGGCGATCGCAAACAACGCGGGCGCCAGCACCGCACCCACGCCGCTCAGCACCATGAGGAACGCCGCAATGGTCAGCACAATGGCGATCGCGTCCAGAATGAATTCGATGTCTGGCAGGGTGTCCTCGACCCAGTCAGCAAAATTGGTCCACCACGAATCGTTGAGATCGGAGGCGGCGACGACTGCGTCGATCGCCTCAGCGCAGCCGTCAGCGACGGCTCGCCACTCAGTGAGCAACTGGTCGAGTCGTCGCTCATCATTGGCGATCGCACCCGACAGTTCCAGAACCCTGTCGGCGTACCGTCGATAATCCTGATACGCCTGTGCGGCCTGAGGGTCTTGGGTGGCAGCCCATTGAGCACGTTCGTACGCATCGTCCCGGGCGTGCGCGGTGCGTCTGCGTTCGATGTCCGCGTCGCGCGCCTGGGACTGTACCAGCGCGGACTCACCTTGGAGCCGCTCCACCTGCCCCGCAAAGTACGCAAGGTGCTCCGCGAGTGTGCGGTAACGGTCGTCGACCTCTTCCAGGCTCACGCTCACGTCTTGTGCGATGGCGGCAAACGCCGCGACAGCCTCGCTCGTCGTTTCGAGGGTGTCCGTGACGCTACGAAGGTGAGCAACGGTCGAGACGACCGCCTGGGCGATCTGACCGTAGTACCGGGAGTGGGTGTGGATTGCCTCGGGATCGCCGTCGATCTGGTTAAGTTGCGCCGTCACGTCCGCCATCAGATGGGCCTCGTCGGATTGGACGCATGAGCGCGTGCAGGTACGGAGTTGGACAACCGCGTCGCCAGGCCCCGATCCACGCCACCCAATTCCTGCGCGACGCGGGCCGCCATCCGCGACAGATAGGTCACGTCGTCGCGCAGTTCGGCGCGACGCACGTCCCAGGTGTTGGACACGCGTTCGACTGCTTGACGCAGATTCTGAGTCTCGTTCGTGCGCCCGATCGCCGCGGTGACCTGCCCGATCACCATGTCGCTGTCGGACAACTCGGCGCTGATCGCCTGGAGGGCCTGCGAGGCCTCAGCCAACGCCGCCAGGTCGACGACGAGTCTGTCTCCCATCCCATCCCCCTGAGAACGAAGGTTGCCTCACGAATGCGCCGCAGCCGCATCGCTTGCGCCACCGTGACTACTGGCCGCGAATCGAACTGGCGAGCGATTCGTCGGTCTGTTGCAGCGCATCGGCCGCCGACTTCAAAAAGCCGCTCAATCCGTCCAGGGCGGAAACCGCTGTCGTAGCGGACTGCGTGAATTGCGTGTACTGCTCCTGGAACGCGCCCGACGATGCGGACGTCACGTATCCCTCGGCGACGAGGTTGTCGATGGAGGACTTGAGTTCCATGAGACGGCTTTCGAGGTCACCCTTGCCGTTGATGAGTCGGTTGCCTGCGGCGCGCAATTCATCGTAGGTCACGTTCAGGTTTGCCATCGCGATCCTTCCTTTCGTCGCCACCCCCATGGCGGCTCAGCCACAAACTAGCGAGTCTCGCCGGGCACCCACGGCGTTTCGTCAGAATCTGGGGATAACCTCGCGTCCACCCATGGAATCTGCACCACCGTCACCCGACCAGACTCAATCCATACCCCCCGCCCGGGCGGCATGTCCGCCCGGTTGAGTCGGGGGGCGGAGACGGAGAACAGCATTTGGGCGTCGGCCCCCTCCGGGGCGAGCAGCAGCCCCCGTCGCGACCCCTTGAGCTCGGAGACCAGTTGACCCGTCACCCATCCCTGGATGTCCGCCTCGCCGACGATGAGGTGCCCCAGCCGGCGCGCCTGCTTGATGGCCTGCACCAACGGGCCGTCGCTCATGGACACCCCGAAGTCCTGAACGTTCTCGATGCACAGCACCACCTGGTCGTCGCCCTCGGCCGATCCTTCGAGCGCCGCTCCCCACGCGGCCAAGAAATTCTCCCCTGCCAACGCGCCGGTGAAGGAGTCCGTCCACACCGGCAGCGAGCCAATGCGGCTGCGACGTTGCGTGAGGTGGACGACGCGGCGCTGCGGATAGGTGCGCGAAATGGCCGTGGCGAGCCATGCCACGGCCGACGTCCTGCCGGTGCCCGCCTGCCCCGCAACCATGATCGGTCGATCCAGATCGAAGCCACGCAGCCCGAGGGTGGCGCCATCAATACCCAGAACGGGCAGTCCCTCCACGTCATGGGGCACGTCGGACGCGGCCACACGCACCGGCATGCGCGCAATGGGATCGGCGCGCCATGCGGGACGGTCCGAAATCTCGTTCGCCAACTGCTCGATCGCCTTGGCCTGGGCGTCGATGCGCGGCGTCCCTCCAAGGACCGCCACCTGCATCTCCAATTGGGTGGACACGTCGATGCCACGTCCGGCAGGCGAGCGCAACGTCAGCCCGGTCCTGCGCAGGCCGAGCATGCCGTATTGGTTCTCGTCGTTCAGGCGCAACACCATCGTGCGCGGCACCAGTGCCAGGATCGATGTGTGCAGTGCGCCGACGCGATCGGCAGACAGCACCACGTGAACGCCCACGGTTCGTCCTTCGGCCAGGATCTCGTGGAAGTCGGAGAACGCCTGCTCGCGACCCGCCTCATTCATATAGCCCGCTTGAAAGGCGCCGTAGCCGTCCACGAGCAACACGACGCGCGCAAGGTCCGCCGCGCCAGTGCTCGCCCGGTATTCGGTGAGGCTGGCGGCGCGCGCAGCCGTGAAGCGGCGAGATCGCTCACGCACGATGTCTACCAACCGCTTCATCATGCGGCCCACGCGTTCCACATCGTCCACATCCACCACGTCGGCCATGTGTGGAAGCGGCACCAGCATATCCAGCCCGCCGTTGGCTGCATCGAGCCCGTACAGGTGGACCGGGACATCCCTGCTGGCAAGAGTCATCCCCAGTGCGATGCTGCGCAACGCGGTCGACTTGCCCGCTCCGGGCCCCCCGAGCACCACCAGGTTGCCCTCGTGGTCCGGCACGTACGTCGCGACGAACTGCGCCTGTCGCGACGGGTCGTCGACAAGCCCAAACGGCGCTCCCGCCGACACTCCAGCCTGCCGCGACAACGCTGCCAGTTCGTAGGTGTCCGCCAGTTCGTCGAGCCACGGACGGCGCGGCGGCGCTGCCCCGGCGAGGATCGCGGCGCCCGCCAATGCGGACACCACGCGGGAAGCGTCGCACTCGCCTTCGGCGACCCCCGCCCGCGAGTTTTCGGGCACCACCCATGCACCTCCAGCACCGAGAGCGAGCTCCCGCACGGCCACACGCGCCCTACCCCCACCCGGCACCGAGTGGCCTCCCGTATACGCAGACTGAAACGTCGCCAGGCGTCCCGGGCCCGTGCGCACCATGGCACGTCCGGGCAAACCAGGATCCACATGTGCAGCGCTCGGGGCGCCAAGAACGTCGGACGAATCCGCTTCGTCCGCCATGCGCAGCGCGACGCGCAGGTTGGTGTTCGCGCGCAAGTTGTCCTTGATCACTCCAGCAGGGCGCTGGGTGGCCATGATCAGGTGCAGGCCAAGCGATCGACCCCGCTGAGCGATGTCAACCACGCCGTCCACGAAGGTGGGCATCTCTTGCGCGAGGGCGGCAAACTCGTCGATGACGATGACCAGGCTGGGCGGGGTGTCGGGGTCGCCCGCTTTGGCGAGCGTCTCCAGGTCCTTGGCGCCCTTGGTCGCCAACAGCCGCTCGCGATGGCGCAACTCTGCACGCAACGACGTGAGTGCCCGGTCGACGAGGTGTGGGGTGAGGTCGGTGACCAAGCCCACCGAGTGCGGTAGCCGGACGCAGTCGGCGAACGCCGACCCTCCCTTGTAGTCGACGTAGAGGAACGTCACCCGGTCAGGAGAATATGCGGCCGCCATGCCCAAGATCCACGCGTGAAGAAACTCGGACTTGCCTGCACCGGTCGTGCCGCCGACGAGAGCGTGCGGCCCTTGCGCCTGCAAGTCCAGATAGAACGGTTCATTGCCAGCGTGACCGACGAGGGCCCTCAGGGAGAACGGTCTCGTGGCACCGGGAGGCGAGGTCGCCTCACGGCGCCACCGCCGCTCGTGATGGCTGGGTTCGAGTGCCTCGAAGCCATGCAGTTCCACAAACGAGACCGCATCGGGCACGTCCGCCGCGTCGTCCACCACGGCCCCTGCGTCCTCGATACAGGCCATCTGGCGAGCAGACTGGGACGCCTCCTCGACACTGAGGGTCCCAAACGTGACAGGTGCGTCTTCACCTCCACGGCGCACATGGCCAACCGTTCCGGGACCCGTAGGCTCTGCTTGCACATAGCTGCGGCAAGCGGCTGGCACGTCGCCTACCTGGCGCGCAATCCACACCACATGGACGCCGACGTCGGGCCCCTTCTCTGCGAGGCGTACCAGACGCCTGCGGTCGGCTGGGCCACCGTCGTGCACGACCACGAGGACCGCAGGGCTCGCGGATAGACTGTCGCCGCCGGTACGGGAATCGGCGTCGCCGCGATGCTCCGGAACACGTTCTCCGATGTCGACTTCGCAACGGTGCGCCACAAGTTCCTCGAGGGTGGTCAAGAGTCGCTGTGAGCCAGCGCGAGTGGTCACCACGTGGTCGCCCGCAATCGGCGACATGGGCGACGAGGTGTGCGGCAGCCACTCAAGCCATCGCCATTCGCTCGCGACCAACGGCGATACGAAGCCGGTGACCACACATTCCGTGGGCGAATGCAGCCCCACCGCATGCACGAGTGCGGCGCGCGCGACTGCACTGGCCGAGTCCCCGGGTCCGGCGATACCGAGGCTGCCGGACACACGCAGGTTGACCGTCACCGGCACTCCGGCGATCCTCCGGAAGCGGTCCCGCAGGCGCGTGGCGCGCTCCCACATGTCCTCGACGGCGTCTGTGAGCGACGGGATGGTCACGGTCACCGCACTCGGTACCATGCCAAGCCCGAGTCGTAACTCGAGAAACTCCGCATGCTCCGGGCGCCGGGTCCACAACGGCGACTGGCCCCTCGCGATGGCCTCCCGAACCTCGCCGACGCAGGGACATCGGGCCAGCCGAATCTCACGTTCGCGCGCATGTGCCCGAACGAGTTCCGCCTCCGCCAGTTCCATCGCACCCACGAACTCTTCGCCCGCGGCCTTGAGTTGTTTGCGCTGGTAATATCGGTTGTCAATGTATCCGCCGATCATCAGCAATGGGCTCATCGCCACAAAGATCAGCGACATCAACCTGCCCGTGACCAGGAACAATGACAGGCCGAGCACCACCGGTGCGACGAGTCCCATCCGTGGGAAGGGCCGTGGCTGGGGCTTGGTGGGCGGCTCGGGCAGGTCGACTGTGTCCTCGGGTAGCGGTGGCACCACACGCGGAGATCGCATGAAACGGACGCTGGTGCTCGTCGGGATGATGCCGCTTACTTGCGCGGCACGGGAAATGCCCAGCACCGTGCTCCCGATGCAGATCCGGTCTCCCGGCATGAGGGTTGCTCGCGTGACAAACGTGTCGTCGAGCAAAATGCCATGGGTGGAACCCAGGTCGACCACTTCGATCACGTCACCCACCACGAGGCGCGCGTGACGCTTGGAGGCGAGCGGGTCGGACACGTGGACCGCGACATCCGTATCGCGACCAATCAAATGCGACCCGGCCTGCAACGCAAAGGTCTTGCCCCGATCGACCCCCTCCAGTACCTCCACGGTCGCCACGGCCTCGTAGTCGTGGGCGCCACCGGCACGCGCAGCCGGGACTACCTGCACGTGGTCTCCCGAACGAATTCCGGACGATGCCACGTCCACATCGCGGTCGATCACGCGCGTCGCGGCGTGCGGCCCCAGGGACAACGGCGTGACGACCAAGGTGGGGTCGACAGGAAGCGGCAGCCCGCGGCGCGAAGGATCGGCGCGGAAGAGGTGTTCGGCAACCTCGCCGACGCTCGTGTCGGCCGCCGTGGTCACCTCGACCGTTGCCTCGGTCCCGTCACCGCGTGCCACACTCACCTTGAGGCTCACACGTACTCCCCCGGGTCGACCGTGGCGCCTGTACGCACCACGCCTTTCACACCGTGTCCCAGCGTGTGGGGCGACCCTAGCCGGGCCACGCCCGCCACGTCGCGAGCCGCCCGCAATCTGTGGACAACGTGCTGGTCAAGGCGCACTGGCTGCGCGACGGGGGTGTACCGGCCCGGCAGGCGTCTAGCCTTAGGTGCATGACGTGGCGGTGGAGACGCGGTGGCGACGTAGGCATTGCCATCGCGTTCGCCCTCTTCGCGATGGTGTCCGCGCGAACCGCCACCACCGCTGTCGAGTTCGACTACCGCCCCTTCGACTCGTGGGGGTACACGATCGTGGTGGCCCAGGCTGTGCCACTGGCGTGGCGTTCCGTCGCTCCGCGCACAGTGTTGTGGGTCGTCACCGCGCTGTGGTCCATCACCGCAGGGTTGGGCTACCCCGCCGACATTTCGGTCTTGCCCCTGATCGTCTCGCTGTACACCATTGGTGCCACTTTGCCGCGCCGCCAAGCGCTCTGGCATGGCGCTCTCGCCGGAGGGCTGGTCTTCGCTTGGACGATGGTCGGCGTCGTTGTCGCCGACGTCGTCCCGTGGACCGCGCCCGCGACCATTGCGCTCGGCGTGACCGTTCCGATCCTCATGGGCCTGACGGAGCGCAAGCGGCGAGAGAGGCTCACCGCGGTGCAACTGTCCGCCGAGCGCCGCCAACAGGCGGCGCGCATCGCCGCGGCCGACGCCGTGCGCGCCGAGCGCACCCGGATCGCACGTGAACTTCACGATGTCATCGCTCACGAGATGACAGTGATGACGCTCCAGGCGGAGGGTGCGCGGCGGCGCATCGCCAAGACCGATCCGGACGTCGCCGACGCGCTCGCGACCATTTCGGAATCGGGCCGCAAGGGCCTCGCCGAGATGCAACGCATGATCGGCGTGTTGCGTACGTCGGAGCGAGAATTGGAGAACGAGGCAGCCGAACTGTCTGGCCGAACTCGCGCACCCGCGCTGGTGGGTACCGCCGATCAGGACGACCTCGCGCCCATGCCCTCGCTCGCGGCTATCCCCGCGCTCGTGAGGCAGGTGGAGGACTCGGGACTGCCTGTGCACCTTGCCATCGCGGGTACCAGCCACGTGCCCGCAGGTGTCGAACTCAGTGCGTACCGCATCATCCAGGAGTCCCTCACCAACGCCCTCAAATATGCGGGGGCTGGAGCGAGCGCCACCGTGACGGTGCGCAGGCGACGCGACGCCGTGTCCGTCACGGTGGAGGATGACGGACGAGGCGTCATCTCGGAAGCCGTGTCGTCGTCTGGGGGCAACGGCCTGGCTGGCATGAGGGAACGGGTGGCGGCCCTCGGCGGCCAGATCGAGTTGGGGGCCCGGCGGGGCGGCGGCTACCGCGTACACGCGCTGCTTCCCGTCTCGGACGACCAGGTAGTCGGACAGCGCGCCGCGCGTGGACAGGAGATGCCGTGATCCGAGTGGGACTGGTCGACGACCAGCAGATGGTGCGCGTCGGCTTGAAGATGATTCTCGAGTCGGAGGACGACATCGTGGTGTGTTGCCAGGCGGCATCCGGTGAGGACGCGATTGTCGGCGCGGCCGAACATCGGCCGGATGTGGTCCTCATGGATATCCGCATGCCCGGCATGGACGGACTCGCCGCGACGCGTGAGGTGCTCAGAGTTGCCCCCGATGTGCGCGTCGTCATCCTCACCACGTTCGACGACGACGAGTACCTGTACGGCGCCTTGCGTGCTGGCGCTTCGGGCTTCCTGCTCAAGAGCGCCGACGGCGACAGCCTGGTCAATGCGGTGCGCGTGGTCGCGGGAGGCGAGGCGCTGCTGGCCCCCGAGGTGACGCGCCGCGTCATCGAACAGTTCGCCCGAGGCTCCGTCGTCAGTAGCGACGATGCTGACATCGGCGCCGTACCGCCATCGTCCGCGTCGCCGCTCCAGGCGGCTGCCCCGCCGGGGCAGCCGCCCCGCACGACTCCCGAGCCCCAACGGCACGTGCCCGGTACTGAGGCCATTGGGGATCTGTCGGACCGCGAAGTGCAGGTCCTCCAACTGATGGCGCGTGGGATGTCAAACCAAGAGATCGCGACGGAACTGTTCGTCTCCAGCACCACGGTCAAGACGCACGTCAGCCATATTCTCACCAAGTTGGGAGTGCGCGACCGCGTCCAAGCCGTCGTCGAGGCGTACGACTCCGGCATCGTCGTGCCCCGGCCGTAGCCCCCTGCCCCGTTCTGGCCGCGCGTAGCGGGCCTTGCCCGGCATCGTCCGTGCGGACGATGCCCCAGAACCGTCCCCTTGGCCGATGCCCCGCGGGCCTCCCGTTCGCCACACTGGAGTCAGAATCCATCCCACACCGTCACGAAAGGTACCCCCATGACCACTGTGGAAGCACCCGCGCCGACACCCGTCGCGGCAGCGATGCGCGACGGATACAAGGACTACGGCTTCGGCGACACCGCCGTGCGTGCCCTGGATGGTGTGACCGTCGACATGAAACGGCACGAGTTCACCGCGATCATGGGCCCGTCCGGCTCCGGCAAGTCGACCCTGCTGCACACCCTCGCGGGCCTCGACCATCTCACCGCGGGCACGTCGTCGATCGCCGATGCGGTCATCACACATCTGTCGGAGGCTCAGGTCACCGAGATTCGTCGCCACTACATCGGCTTCATCTTTCAGGCGTTCAACCTGATCCCCTCGCTCAACGGCCGCGAGAACATCACGCTGCCGATGGACATTGCGGGCAGGAAGGTCGACAAGGAATGGTTCGACGAGATCATCGGCATCCTTGGCCTGGCAGACCGCCTCACGCACCTTCCGGCAGAACTGTCCGGCGGCCAGCAACAGCGCGTCGCCGTGGCGCGCGCGCTCGTGTCCCGTCCCGAGATCATCTTCGCCGACGAGCCGTCTGGAAACCTGGACTCCCGCTCGGGAGCCGAACTGCTGGGCTTCATGCGTCGCGCCGTCAAGGAGTTTGGCCAGACCATCGTCATGGTGACGCACGACCCGACCGCCGCGTCGTACGCCGACCGCATCCTGTTCCTGGAGGACGGCAAGATCGTGGACGAGATGCGTGAGCCGACTGCCGAGAAGGTGCTCGACCGCATGAAGCAGATGGGTCACTGATCTTCCATGTTCAGACTTGCCCTCAAGTCGGTTCGGCATAACCCGAAGCGGCTCATCCTCACGGCCCTGGCGGTCGCCCTCGGCGTCGCGCTCGTGGCCGCGACGCTGACCTTCACGTCCGCGCTGTCGCGCGGCTTCACCGACCTGTTCGGCGCCATCTACAGTTCCGTCGACGTGATCGCCGAACAGGCCCCGGCCGCGGGCGACGACGGGCAGTTCGCATCCCCCGACACCCGGGGCCCCTTCTCGGCCGATGACGTGGCGGCCATCCAGCAGATCGACGGCGTCCTGTACGCAGAAGGCACCGTAGCCTATGAGACGGGTCGGGTGCTCAACGCCGATGGTGACGCGCCGCTCGGGCAGGGTGCGCCCACACTCATCTACGGATGGACGGGTACTCCCGACATCGACGGGTCGACGCTGGTCGAGGGTGCGGCGCCAGCGACGGATGGCGAGGTGGTCGTCGACGTCGACACGTACGCGACACTCGAGTTGATTCCCGGCGACACCGTCGAGATCGCGACGGACGATGGCGTGAAGGAACTGACGGTCACCGGATCCGTGCGTTTCGGAGACAGCAACGAACTCCAAATCGCCAATCTGATGTACGCCACCGAGGAGACGGTCCGCCAGCTCGCGGGCGGCTTCGAGGGTTTTCGCGACATTCAGATCGTGGCAGACGAGGGTGCCAGCCCGGATGCGATCGCCTCCGCCGTCACCCCGCTGCTACCCGATGGGACGCGCGCAATCACCTCCCAGGACAAGGTCGCGGAACAGGTTGACTCCCTCAATGAGGCACTCAACATCGTCGACATCTTTGCACTGATCTTCGGCTTGGTGGCCCTGTTCGTGGGCGCCTACATCATCGTCAACACGTTCAGGATCATCGTCACGCAGCGCACCCGCGAGTTCGGACTCCTGCGAGCCATCGGCGCCCAAGGCTCACAGATCCGCAACTCGATCCTCATCGAGTCGGTGGTGGTCGCGCTCGTCGGAACGACAGTGGGAATCCTGACTGGCTGGGGCTTGGCTGTCGCTGGTGGCGCGATTGTCGAGGCCTTCAGCGGCAACATCCTGGCTCCCCTGATCCTGCCCGTCAAGGCCCTGCTGTGGAGTTACTCACTGGGACTGGCAGTCACGGTGGTGGCCGCGTTGTTGCCCGCCATCCACGCCTCGCGGATCTCGCCCATGGAAGCGCTGCGTGAGGCGGGCACGGCAGGCAAGAAGTCGCTGCGCCTTCGCAACATTGTGGGCGGGGCGCTCACGCTACTGGGCCTCGTCGGTGTGCTGGTCGGACTGTACGTGTCGGTTCTCAAGCCCGCCTACTGGGTGGGTGCTGGCGCCGTGCTGATCGTTCTGGGCGTGACGTTGTTGGCCGCGCAGGTCATCGTGCCCCTGGCCTACGGGCTGCGCGGGATGCTCACCAAGGTGTGGGGCGTCAATGGCAAACTCGCCGCGAACAACATCCACCGCGAGCCCCGGCGTTCGGCCAACACGGCCGCGGCGCTGATGATCGGCGTCATGCTCCTGGCACTGGTGGCGACGTTCACCGAGTCGGTCAAGGACACTTTCACGTCGCAGTTCGCCACGAACCAGGCAGAACTGCTGGTGCTGCCCACCGGTGGGCCGATTCCTCAAGGCGCACTCGATGTCATCGCGGGCACGGACGGCGTGGCCAAGGTCGCGCGCTACGCGTTCGTCGACGCAACGTTCGAGGGTGAGTCCTACCCCGTTGGCGTGATCGACGCCACCAAACTCGATGGCCTGTTCGACTTCAACGTCGACCGCCCCCTGAGCGACATCGACGGTGGTGTGTACATCGACCCGACCATTGTCGAGCTCGGTTTCGGCGTGGGCGACCAGATGACCCTGGAGGGAGCCGACGGTTCGGTGAAGGTGACGGTCACCGGCCTGTACCTGAACGAGGGGGACCAGCCCTTCCTCGTGGACTGGGCGGTCGGCCTCGAACTCGTCGGCGACCCGCAAATCTTCCAGGCCCTCGTCGACTTCGATCCCGGCGCGGACATTGACGCCACCACGGCCGCGATCGGCGAGAACCTCAAGAAGGACTTCCCACTCGTCCAGCCGCAGTCACCCGGCGACCTGGAGAACTTCTTCAACCAGGCCCTGAACATTCTGCTTGGCGTGATCTCTGGACTGTTGGGCGCCGCCCTGCTGATTGCGATTCTGGGGGTGGCCAACACGCTGCTCTTGTCGGTCACCGAGCGCACCCGCGAGATCGGCCTGCTACGGGCCGTCGGTGTGACGCGCAAGGCCGTGTGGGGCATGATCACACTCGAGTCCGTCGTGATGGCGCTTTTCGGTACCCTGCTTGGGATTATCTTGGGCGTCGGCTTGGGTGCGGCGCTCGTGAACTCGCTCGGCGAGTACGGCTTCGAGCGGGCGGTGGTGCCGTGGATGTGGATAGCCATCTACACCGTGCTGTCCATGATCGCGGGCGTACTCGCGGCCGTGTGGCCGGCGTACCGCGCGTCTCGCCTCGACATTCTCAAGGCCATCGCGGCCGACGGATAGCAGTTACCCCACTCCCACCCGACAGTGCGAACCATTCTCGGCGGCGACACGCCGCGTTTCGCCCCGATGGACGGCGCGGCGGCGGCGCGGCGCCGGTGCTGGCGGTTCGGAGTGTCGGTTGGGAGTGGGCTGCGGCGCTGGCGGCCCTGCTAGATGTCGACGCCGACGGTGACGGGCTCCGGGCTCAGTTGAACGCCGAACCGCTCTAGCACCCCGTCGCGCACCACGCGCGCGAGCATGACCAAATCGTCGGCGGTAGCGCCGCCCCGGTTGGTGAGCGCGAGGGCGTGCTTGGTCGATAGCGACGCCCGCGCATCGGCCGTCACCGCAAAGCCCCTGCCAAAGCCCGCGTGCTCGATCAGCCAGGCCGCACTGGTCTTGACGGCGCCGTCGGGCGCCCCCCGGCCGGGTGAGAAACGCGGAGCGTCGTCGGGAAGGCCCGCGGCCGATGCCGGGTCGAGCACGGGGTTGGTGAAGAAGGAACCCGCGCTCCAGGTGTCGGGGTCTGAATCGTCGAGCACCATGCCCTTGGAGCGACGCAGCGCAAGCACCGCGTCGCGCACCTCGGTGATCGGCACTCGCGCTCCTTGATCGACGCCGAGCGCGCCCGCGAGTTGGGCGTACCGCACGGGCGCTGAGAGCGAGGCCATGCGGGTGTGGAAGGTGACGGACAGCACGACGTGGCGGGGGCTCGGCGCCCACACCGACCCGTCGTCGGCGCCGCCGTGCATCGAACGCTTGAGGAGGGAGTCGCGATACGAGAAGCCGAGGGACATGAGCGGCAGTGTCCGCACCGAACCGGTGAACCGGTCCCAGGTCCGTACCTGTGCGACAAGCTCGGAGACATCGGCCCCGTAGGCGCCGACGTTCTGCACCGGGGTTGCCCCCGTCGAGCCGGGGATGCCGGAGAGTGCCTCGAACCCGGACCATTGCGACCGCACCGCGCGCTCCACCAGCGCGTCCCACGGCACTCCGGCGGCGGCGGTGATCGTCAGGCCTGCGCACGCGCCGTCGTGGTGCACCACGACGTCGACCTCGGCGTCACGGCGGGCGTCACGCACGACGATGCCGTCAAAGCCAGCGTCGGACACCAGCAGGTTGGACCCGCCGCCGAGGATGAGGACCGGCACTGCGTGGGCGTCGGCCGTGCGCACTGCGTCGATCATCTCGTCATCCGAGGTCGGTTCGACGATGTCCCGTGCCGGGCCGCCCACCCGGAACGTGGTGAGGTCCGCCAACGAGGTCATGGGCTTTAGCGTAGCCGCGGGTCCTCGTCGCCTCGATGCATGGGAATCGCCTCGCCTGCGGCATCGATCACGGCGCCCGGATCGGCCGCCTTGCGACTGAGCACTCGCCAACCGACCGCGCGCTCTTGGGCGCGCCTGGATCGGAAGATGTGGCGGTCGGTACGCACGGCCCGGGCCAGCACGAAGGACGCCAGCGAACCGACCAGGACCAGCAACATCGCGTGCCGCAGAGGAATCCATTCGGCTATCCGACCGATCGCTTGCGGCACCATCAGCCCGGCCACCGTCGAAAACGATGAGACCGCCGCGACTCGCGCGGCAGCGCGACGTGGATCGTCGGCCGCGGCCGAGAAACTGATCGGATAGTTCAGCGCGGCCCCCGCCCCCCACAACAGGACGGCCACTGGCACCAGCCAGAACGTCGGCGTCACCGCGAACAGGGTCACACCGACCACGACGGAAACTGCAGACGTGCGCAGAGTCACCACCCGACCGAGGCGGTCGATGACTCCCGCGCCCGACATCCTGACCATGAACATGGCGGCCACGAAGATCCAGTAGATGATGTCGCCCGTGAACTCACGCTGGCCGAAGTCGTCGACCACGGCGAGCGACAGCCATTGCGCCGCGATCATCTCAGTCATGGCCGCGGCGAACGCTATGGCGCCAATGAGCAGCACGCGCCGACTGCGGTACTCCGCCCCCGCGGTCGCGAAGGGGCCACCGAGCGACTTCGACGCCACCCTGGGGTCCGGCGTGCCGTCTACTACCGCGATCGGGATGATCGCGAGCCGCACCGCGGTGGCCACCACGACGACGATCGCGAAGTGCCACACGGGGGCGACTCGCCAGTAGGATGCCGCCGCGCCGAGCGCAAGACCCACCCCCATGCCGACGGAGAAACCCGCGTGGAACTGCGGCATGATGGACCGCCCCACGCGCCGCTCCACCTCGGCGGCCTCGGCGTTGACGGGCACGTTGGACAGGGCGAACGCGAGGCTGACAAAGAAGTAGGCGCCAGCGAACAACACGGGCGATCCCACGGCGGTCGACAACCCCAGAGCCACCAGTGCGGCCAGGTGTGCGAAACTGACCCACCACAGCAGGGCCCTCGACCCAAACCGGGCGTTGGCCCACCCGGCGGCCATGAGTGCGACAAGGGCACCGAGCGCACCGAACAGCAAGAGAATGGCCAAACCGCTCGCCGAGACGTCAAGGAGGTCGCGGATCGTGGGTATGCGCGACAGGAACGTCGTCAGAAGCATGCCGAGTAGCCCGAACAACACGAGCAAGGCGCGCCGCGCCGAACGCACCCGCGCAGGGGTGGGTGTCGTGGTCGACGCGTGGCCGAAGGTGGGAACCATGGTGTCCTGATCCAGTGGGGTCGCGGATTGCGCGTCGCCTCACCCAGAAATCGAAACGTTTCGAATCGAGAGTACCATGGTGCCGCTACGCTGATGCTCACACCGCACCATCGCCGCACTGCCCCATCGCCGAAGGGATTTCCCATGAGTGCACAGCGTCGGCCAACCATGGCCGACGTCGCCGCACTGGCTGGAGTCTCGCTGTCCACGGTGTCCCTCACCTATTCGGGTGCTGGACCGATCTCGCCCGACATGCGTGCACGCGTGGAGAAGGCAGCCGCCGATCTCGGATACGCGGGGCCCTCACTGCGGGCGCAAGCACTGCGTTCAGGACGCAGCAGGGTGGTCGGCCTCGTCATTCCCGAACGACTCCAATTCGCCCTGAGGGATCCGTTCACCCTACGCGTGCTCGACGCGCTCATCGGCGACCTGGGCGAGATGGGACAAGGTGTGCTCCTGCTTCCCTTTCCCTCCGCTGAATCGACGGAACCGAACCTCTTGGGCACCGCGTCGATGGATGCCGCCGTCCTCATGCGCGTGCGCGACCACGACGAACCGGCGCTTGACATCCTTGCGCGCCGCGACCTGCCTTTCGCGATTGTCGAAGGCACGGCGCCAGGAGCCGCGGCCATCACCATTCCCGACCGCCGTGCGACGGCCGACCTGATTCGCCACCTGGTGGAACTCGGACACGAACGCATCGCGACCGTGACGCTCCCGCGGCAGACCCGCGGGGTCACCCAGGTTTACGAGGGCGAACTTCTCGCAGGGGCGCTATGGACGCCGACGCGCAACAGGCTTGCCGCGTTCGACGAAGCGGGCGTGACACCGTGCGTCGTAATCGAGTCGGGTGCCTCGATGGTGGAAGAGGGTGTCGCCGCTGGCCATCTCGCCTTCGGCCACCCATCCAAGCCCACCGCCGTGGTGTGTCAGTCTGACCTGCTCGCTGGCGGAGTCGTGCTGGCCGCGCGAGAGCTGGGACTGAATGTGCCCGAGGATGTGTCGATCACGGGCTTCGACGGGCTCGACCTGCCGTGGTTGCAGCCGCTCGACCTCACAACTGTTCCCCAAGATGGCGCCGCCAAGGGCCATCTGATCGCGCAGGGAGTCAAGGCGTTGCTCGACGGTGACGAGCCGCCGGTGATCGAACTGCCCCTCGAGATCCGCATCGGCAACAGCACGGCTCGCGCGGCCCGTTGACGCGCCAGGGTGCCACCCGGCGCACCGGACGGCAACGGCTCCGCTGTGTTACGCCCCACATCGCCTGGAGCGCAGGGCGCCCGAAATAGGCTGCGAGAGCCCCAGCCGCGACCCACATGAGCGGCTTGAGTCCTTGGCATGACCCTTGCGGGGTTTGCACATGGACCTCGGGGCGTCTTGGCGGTGTTCTGCGGTCGCTCCGTCTTGTCAGTTGCCCATGAACGGGGATGATGGCGGCACCTTCGATGACGTCGTCGGTCATGGTTGCGAACGGGTTGATCTTCAGGACGCGGACGATCTGGGGCAACCACCGTTCGACGAGTCCGAAGGCGCCGCTGGCGATGCGTTCGATGGTGGCGATGGCTTGGGTATCGGTGAAGTCCTCGGGGCCGAGTGTACGTCCCAGGGGTTTCCCCTGCCGGTCCAGGACGACCAGTCGCGTCTCGCGGCCGTGGGTTCGGGGGCGATGGGACAAGCCGAGCCGGCTGCACAGTTGAGGGTAATGCCGGAATCGTTGGTCGATGCCGCGCATGCGGCGAGGACCTCGCCGGGTGGGTGCGGGCGGGTGGTCGCGCAAGAGTCAATCGCCCCGGGTTTAGTGGAGGGCGAGTTCTCCCGGCAGCGACGATCCGGCGTTGGTCGCGCCGCCTTCCCCGAGACTGCCATCCCCCGGCCCGTCAACATGCCCGAGACGACGAGACCGTGGCCCACGACGGCGTTGAGAGCCGGGTCCTGTTTGACGTCTCCACCCAGGGAGTTTCCCGTCTTGACCGGCACGAAGCCGGGAGTGAGAGGGCTCAGACCGCCGATGTCGGCCATCGTGAAGCAGGTCGGGAGTTCACCGCGGATCTCGTGACCGAACCACGATCCCCTACGGAGATTGAGAAATGGGTGTCGATCGCCCGTGCGATGCCTACACGACGGTCGTCACGTGCGTTGCCACACGTGTGCGTGTTGGGCCGCCCACTGTGCGGCACTCAGGGCACTGGCTCCGGTCACCTTCCGCACATCGTCGGTCACGCCGCCCGCCCGGCCCAGGCGGGCGACCGTATACAAGGCGGTCGTGACTGCGACCATCGCCCACGGCAGGCCCAACGTGCGGCGCGCATGGACCGCGTACGTCCATGCGCCAGGTTTCGTATACACGATCTCACGGCCAAGCGTCGCGCTCAGCAATGCGGCCACGTCGCCGTACGTGAGCGCCTCGACGCCCGTAGGCGTCCACACCTTGCCGCGATGCGCCTCCGGGTCGACCAACGCGGCCACCGCCACGGCGGCGACATCGGCTGCGGCCACGAAACTCGTGCGCCCGCGTCCGGCTGGGACGACGATGCTGTCGCGGTCGCGAACGTCGGCCGCGTGTACCCCGGTGAGGTTCTCCATGAAGAAGGATGGGCGCACAAAGGTCCAGTCGATCTCGGCCTCGCGCATCCACTTCTCCAGCGCGGCATGAGGGACAAACGGCGCGGAATCCACGCCCTGGAGCGACAGCAACACCATATGCCGTACTCCAGCCACACGCCCGGCCTCGAGGGCGGGCAGCATGTCGCGCTTCACGTTCGCCACGTGCGGTGGCCGCACGACGAACGCGGTCCTCACGTTGTCGAAGGCAGCTGGCCAGGTAGCGGGATCGGCGAAGTCAAAGCGCACGACCTCCACATCCCCCGCGGGCATGTGGCCGTGTCGACGCGTTGCGACGCGCACGGGCACGCCCGCCTCGCGCAGACGTTCGACGACGTGTGCGCCGATGGTACCGGTGGCGCCGGTGATAAGCACGGGGTTGACCATGGTGTTCCTTCGATCGCATTTATATGTATAGTGCATATATTGTGGCACACATGGATGACCCGTTGACCCGCATCGACGATGCCCTGTTGCGACTACGCCGGTTCGTCCAGGCGCCAGTTGGCGAACTCTCCCCCGGCTCAGGAGAGCTTGCCGACATGTCGACGGTGCTCGTGGTCGACGCCGTGGAGCAGGCGACGTCGGCGGGCCAGCCCACCACGGTGGGCGACGTCGCCAAGCGCCTGCTCGTCGCCCCGTCGACCGCTTCGCGCCTCGTTGAGCGGGCATCGGAGACGGGCATGGTCACCCGCGAGCGCTCCGCCGAGGACTCCCGTCGGGCCACCCTCGCCCTGACCGGCGAGGGGCATGCCTTGGCGGCGCGTGCGCGGGAGTATCGCCGCACCCGCCTGGCTGGCGCACTTGGGTCGTGGTCCGCCCAGCGCGTGGAGGGGTTCGCGACCGATCTTCAGGACTTCGCACAGGCGACGGGTGCCGCTCGCAAGGCAGGCCAACCGTGAGTGTGCCCGTGCAGACAGCCCCCAGTGCGCTCGCTGCCGTGCTCCGCGGCTCCGTCGACACGACGACCGTCGCGAACGAAACCGGGACGCAAGCCAACGCGGGGTTTGGGTTGCACGGAATGGCCGCACCGATCGACCCTGCACACCACGCGCGTAGCGTCACCCGTCACCCCGATGCTGATCGCCCGGGCCACGTTCGTGGCGGTGCGGCAGGCGGCGGCACGGCCCTCAGGCGCAGTCGACGATCGCTTGCGCCTTGCCCAACACCGTGGCGCCCTGGAACGTCACCGTCACGTCGATGCGCGCCTGCTGAAGCTCGCGATCCAATGCACCCACCACCGCCGTCACATTCAGCGTTGCCGACTCAAGCGCGGGCACGGGCACCGGGCGCGTAAAGCGTGCCTGATAGTCGGCGACGTTGCCCGGGCCTGCCCATTCTTCGACCACGGAGGCGCCGATGCCCATGGTGAGCATGCCGTGGGCGATCACTCCTGGAAGACCGACCTTTTGAGCGAAAGCGTCATTGTAGTGGATCGGGTTGAAGTCTCCCGAGGCGGCCGCATAGCGCACCAAGGTGTCGCGCGTGATGTCCACGTCGCGCCCCGAAACCTGGTCGCCTACGTTCAGGGACGCGAATGCTGGCAGTGTCTCTTCGCTCACGACTGGTCCTCCCGTACGGCCAACGTGGACATCACGGTGGCGACCGGGATGCCGTCGGCATCCGTCAACTCGGCGCGGCTGGTCACCTTGGAGATGCCCGCACGTTGCGTAATCGACTCGATGGTGATGGAGGCGCGCACCACATCTCCGGCGACGATCGGCCGGTGATGGGTGAAGCGCTCGTCCGCGTGAACCACCTTGGAGAAATCGACGCCCACCTCGGGGTCGGTCACCACATGAAACTCTGCCCGTTGGGCGACGACCGCGGCGAACGTCGTCGGCGCGACCACGTCCGCGTAGCCCTCGGCGCGAGCCACCTCCGGATAGAAGTGCGCGCCGCTACGGGCGTCGACGGCATCGGCAAAGGCGCGGATGGCGCCACGCGTCACCTCGTAGGGCTCGAACGGGCCATACGAGCGGCCCTGGGTTTCGGGATTCACTGGCACGCCACCAACCCTATCGAAAGGGACGATGCGGACGACACCGCCGCACGGCCCGGGCTCAGGAGACCTTGGGGCAGCCAGGCTGGACGCCCGCTGTGGCCTGGCCTGCGACAGCGCTCAGCCACTCAAACCACCACCCGAACGCATCGCCGTTGCGCGTCGCGCTGCCGTGTCTGGCCCCACGCGAAGCGCCAACCGGCGTCGATCCGGCTAGCGCGTCTCGCGATGGGGCTGGTGCTTGCCGCACTTGGGGCAGAACTTCGCAAGCTCCACGCGGTCGGGCGTGTTACGGCGGTTCTTACGGGTGATGTAGTTGCGGTTCTTGCACTCTGTGCACGCGAGCGTGATCTTCGGGCGAATGTCATTCTTGGCCATGATTGTCTTCCCTGCCTTGTCGTTCACGCTCGCGCGTGCCAGCCCATCTCGATCGATGGACCGTGTGTAGCGAGGGCGGGACTCGAACCCGCGACCCCACGATTATGAGTCGTGTGCTCTAACCACCTGAGCTACCCCGCCGCACCAGCACCGAACCTTCCGTCGCCCATAGCGACGCAAGGCCAATGCTTGGAGCCCCGACAGGGAATCGAACCCTGGACCTTTTCCTTACCATGGAAACGCTCTACCGACTGAGCTATCGGGGCAAGCCGGACTAGCGTACACGGCGCACGGGCCCCACAGGAAATCAACCAGGCAAGACTGCGCGAAGCGCGTCACTGCCCATGGCTAGAGTGTCGCTCGTGACCCTCACCGTGAGTGCAGCCCAGGCGCGCCGCGTCTTCTTGCACGCCCAGGGCCTGGCCCGCAAACGGCCCCCGCGCGTGCCCAACGAACGTGACTTCGCGGCGTACCTGGGCACCCAGGGCGTGCTCCAACTCGACACGGTGAACGTGTTGGCTCGCGCCCACTACATGCCGCTGTATTCCCGGTTTGGACCCTACCCACAGCACATAGCAGACGCGTTCCTGTGGGGCGAACCCAGCGGCCACTCCGCTCACGCCTTCGAGCACTGGGGACACGAGGCATCGGTCCTGCCGCGCGAATTGCTTCCCGCCCTGCATCACCGCATGCGGGGCGGCGCATCCTGGCAGGCACAATTGCGTCACCGGCTCGACCAGGAACGCCCCGGCCTCATCGACGCCGTGAGGGCGCTCGTCGAAGCACGGGGTCCACTCGTGGGTGCCGATGTCGGGCATCTGGCACCCCGCGAAGGACGGAAGGGCCCGTGGTGGGACACCAGCCACACCAAGGACGCGCTTGAGTATCTGTTCATCACGGGCAAGGTCGCGGCGTCGAGGGGGCGCCACTTCACCCGCACGTACGACGCCACGCAACGGGCATGGGGCCTGCCCCCGGCCGATGCCGTGGACATGGGCGGTTCCCACCCGTGGGGGCTACCCGCCGCCAACGCCCGCCAACAACTCTTCGACCGCGCGCTCGCCGCATGCGGCATCGGCACGGTGGCGGACCTGTGCGATCACTTCCGCCTGCCCTTACGGCCAGGGACACGCGCGCCCGATGCTGAGGGCGGCCAGACCTGGGCGGCGTCGGCCGTGCGGCGAGGCCTTGCACGGTGGGTGGTCGTCGAGGGGTGGACGGCGCGTGCGCTCATGGCCGTCGGCGGGCCCTCGGTAGCGGTGCCGTGGCATCGGGCGGCTGTCGATCCCGTTCGAGCGACCGGGGCCGCCCTGCTCAGCCCCTTCGATCCGGTCTGCTGGTTCCGGCCCCGTCTGCGGCGGATGTTCGGCATGGACTTCCGCATCGAGATCTACACCCCGGCGGCCAAACGCGTGTACGGGTACTACTGCCTGCCGTTTCTCATGGGCGACCAGATGGTGGGCCGCGTCGACCTCAAGGCCGATCGCAAGGCGTCGGTGTTGCGGGTGCAGGCCGCGTGGCGTGAAGTGCGCCCGGCGACGGGAGCACGGCGGCGGGGCGACCCCCAGATCGCATCGGCCCTCGCATCCGAACTGGACACGATGCGCGACTGGCTCGGACTCGACCAGGTGGCGGTGGAGCCGCACGGAAATATCGCTCGTGCTCTCGGTGAAAGAGTCGGGCACGTGGGATAAGTTCCGTGCCAGCATCCGACAGGTGCTCACTGCCGAACTCTCCATAGTTTCGCTCGCGGGACAGGTTCGCTCGGCGCCCACGTACGCCGACTCACGTGGGAACGGGCACGGGACAGACACATGTGATTGACTGGTCGTCGGGACTTTACAACCACCAACGTCGGTGCGCGACCATCGGGATAGTCCCCAGGTCGCGTTCCACGGCGTCGGCTACGACTGTGGTGGCAGATGCCACCCTCGGTGTATGGGCGACTGGTTGCGAAGTGAGGAGGTGAGACGATGCTGGGTGTCGCAATCATAGGCGGCGTCGCTTTGCTCGCAGTGGCAATGCTGTACGGGCTTTCCCTGCTGCTCTCGGTCGACCGCCGTCCCTTGGTCTCTTTGCCACACCTGTCCGGGTGGGATCCTGAGCAACACGCGCTCTCCCGCTACCAC
>JASBTB010000097.1 GCA_030148645.1 Demequina sp.
TGCCAAGGATCCGTATCGGCAACCGACACGTCAATCATCACCAGGGCATGCGTCTGCGTGACCGTCGTGCCCCGCCGACTCGCGGCGCCGTACACCTCGGCCAGACGCTGAGTGAGGTACTCCGCCGTACCAAGACCCGACTCCGCGTCCGCCATCTGTGGCGCCGCCGGAGCGGCCACCGAACCCTGCGTCCACCCCTCGCACAGGGCACGGATGGAGCGGATCGGTGCGGAGTCGAATCCCGCCGAGCGGAACAACACGGCCATATCGTCGATGGCCTCCGTGATGCCCACCCCCGATTCCGACCTGGCTTGCCCAAGGCGGAAGGCTGCGGGGGCTGTGTCCAATCGGGCCTCCAAGGCTTCGACCAGGGCCTCCGTGGCTGGCGTGTACCAGTCGCCCGGCCGCAACCAGACAGATTCGACACTCGCAGCCTGCCACGCGTGCAGAAGCGTCGAGGATCCTCCGGTGCCCGTGAGGTGCGTGTCGCCCGTCATGCACCATGAGAGGGTTCAGGGCGCGCACTATGACGCGGGTCCCACCGGAAGATGCCACCGCGACACGCGGTACACGCCTGGTGTGACGAACCCCACGCCACTGTGATCTTGTGCAATGCCCCCCAAACAGGGGACGATGGGGGACACGAATCTGCCAGATCGGGCAGGGTGGGCGAGTACATGGGCAACGAGATGATCGCGCTTTGGACCGATGTGTCCAGCGATCCAGAGCTGATCGCGGGCGTTCGCGCTGGCGACGCGGCGGCCTTTGGCGTGCTCTACGAACGCCACGCAAGCGCAGCTCGTAAGGTGGCGGCACAGTACACCAACACGCCCTCCGACATCGACGACGTGGTGTCCGAGTCCTTCTCCCGCGTGTTGCGCGCGCTCCAACATGGCGACGGGCCTGACCTTGCGTTTCGTGCCTACCTCTTTACGATCGTGCGCCGCACCGGCATGGATCTCATCAACAAGGCAATCCGTACCAGGCCCCGCGAGGACATGTCCCCCTACGAGTCCGCACTTGGCTATGAGGCCTCGTCCGACGAGCCCGCCATAGCCAACTTCGAGCAAGGGCTTGTCGCGAACGCTTTCAAGTCTTTGCCCGAACGCTGGCAGGCGGTGCTGTGGTACACCGAGGTGGAGAAGAAGAGCCCCAAAGAGATTGCACCCCTGCTTGGCCTGTCTGCGAACGGCGTGGCCGCCCTGTCATACCGCGCACGCGAGGCCCTGCGCCAGGCCTACCTGCAGCACCACCTGGCGTCCGCCGACGATACGAACTGTCTTGAGGCCAACGCCCAGTTGGGTGCGTTTGTGCGCGGCGGTCTCAACAAGAGGGAGTCCTCCCGCGTTGACGAGCACGTGCGCACATGTGAGAAATGCTCGGCTCTCGTCACGGAACTTGAGGACGTCAACCGCGGCATGCGCGGTATTATCGCCCCCCTGATTCTGGGCGTCGCTGGAGTGGCCGCCCTTGAGGGTGGCCTGCCCATTGGCGGCGCCCTCGGCGCAGCGTCGGGGGCGGGAGCCGGTGCCGGTTCGGCCGCGGTGACGGGTGGCGGGGGTGTTGGCACGTCAGGTGTAGTAACCGCCGCGACGGCCGCCGCGGTTGCCGCTGGCGCCGCATTGACCAGTGCGGGTGCAAGTGGAGGAGCCGCTGACGCTGCCGCAGCGGCCGCCGCCAACGCATCAGTGGGGGCCGCCGCCGGCAGCGCCGCACTCGCCAGTGCAGGCACCACCACGAGCGCCGCAACAGCAGGTGGTGCTGGGGTGTCGGGCGTGGCGGCAGGGCTTGGAAGTTTCCTCATCCCCGCGGCTGCCGTCGCCGGGGTTACCGCACTAGCCGTTGCCGGCGCGGGGTATTTTGGGTTGTTCGATGCTGGCTCCCCCGCCACGTCGCTGGCCGACACGCTCCCTGACACCAGTGCGGTGGCCCCGGACACTGCCACTGGCAATGAAGGCAAGGGAACGCAACCGAAGGAAGAGGCGCCCGCTGCCTCGACTCCGCCTGCCGAAGAACCCGCCATTGTCCCTGCGCCGGGTGGCACTGGCAGTACGGGTGGCTCGACTGGTGGTACGGGTGGCACGAGCGGTGGTACGGGTGGCTCGACTGGTGGTACGGGTGGCTCGACTGGTGGTACGGGTGGCACTGGTGGTACGGGTGGCTCGACTGGTGGTACGGGTGGCTCGAGCGGTGGTACGGGTGGCACGAGCGGTGGTACGGGTGGCGCGAGCGGTGGTACGGGTGGCACGAGCGGTGGTACGGGTGGCACTGGCAGTACGGGTGGCACGAGCGGTGGTACGGGTGGCGACACGGGAGGAACCACCCGAGCCGCAGTCCTGTCCCTCGACAAGGCCCCCCTTGGCTACCTGGAGATTTCGCGATCCGTACCGGTCATTGGCATGGCACTGTCCAACACGGGTGACGCCGACGCGGACACCATCGACGCGACCATCACCCTTCCTGAGGGACTTACCTTTGCCACGCCCGGGAGCGGTGCTGGTGCCATGGCCGTGGGTGCGTCCGCGCGCCTGGCCTCCTACATGCGCTTCGCCCTTGAGGGTGCGTTCGCCAGCGGCGACTGGGAGTGCACGCTCAGCGGCGACGCGCTCAGCGCGACGTGCGAGTTGCCCGCATTGAGCGCAGGTGATGCAGCCTCTCTCAACCTGGACCTGGTCCTCAATGCCGAACTGGCCCCTGAGGCGGAGACCTCGTTCTCCGTCACCTCGGGTGAACAGAACGTGACCTACAGCGTGCCGACGGGCCTTGAGGACAACGAGGAGGACGTAGACGTCACGTACGCCACCGAGGGTCAAGTGGCAGCGACCCAGGCCGGTGCTTCGCTACTGGGATGCGACCAGACGACCATCGACTGTGCGAACGTGATGAATTTCGCCGGTAGTTCCAGTTCGGGCATCTACAACAACAACAACTGGACCATGCAGCCCCTCAACGAGGCGGGTGGAAACATCAACTCTGCCTCGACGACGCTCCAACTGCCCGAGGGCGCGCAGGTCCAGTACGCCCTGCTCGAGTGGTCTGCCAACCGGTGGAACGGCACCAAAGGCGGAGTTTCCGAAGTGTTCGCGGGCGATCTGTCGAGCGCCCGACTCAGGGTGCCCGGCGCCGCAGACTACGAGGACATCGTGGCGGACAGCACCACAGAGTTGACGGTCGATGATCGCGTGTACTACCGCTCACGCCTCGATGTGACAGACCGTCTTGCGGCTACCGCCTTCGCTGGCACCTGGTCACTCGCTGACATCGCCCTCCCGGCCACCATGAACGATCCCACCAAGACCTACTATGCGGGTTTCGCGTTGACTGTTGTCTACGCGGACCCGATGCTGGCCAACTCCCGCGTCGCAATCTTTGATGGCGCCCAGTGGATCACGGCGGGAAAGGCCGCAGACATGCAGTTCGCGACCACGGCCGATGCCACCATCACCCTTGGTTGGACGGCGTGGGATGCCGACCGGGGACTCACCGGCGACCGTCTCGATATCGACGGTGACAGATTCACGCCACGACGCTGGGATGGCTCAAGCGCCTTGGATGGCGACAGCGGCAACGCGGCAGATTCGACCGCCTTTGGCGGGAAGTACGCCAACTCGCTTGGTGTGGACGCCAAACTCTTCCGGCCCGGTCAGGTGGCCCAGGGTGTGCACAAGGTCACCGTGAGCACCAATGGCGACAACTTCCTGCTGAGCACCCTGACCGTCACGATCGTCGACGAGTAGCCAGCCAGGCGGGGAAGGGCTGCCTCGACCATGCCGGGTACGGTGGCAATATCGCCCCGGCCGATGTCAGGGGCACTCGTAGGGTTCGACGTCGCGTCGCGAAGGTCCACCGCGTCGCGCCATACCCCCACTACCCCACGCCGACGGTGACACGGCTCGCCCCCGCTGGAAACCGTCGGCGTCCGTCAGACCATCACGTCGGATGTGGTGCGGCGGCGGACCACCAGCCACAGACTGGCCTGCCCCACCGCGAGGGCTGCCAGCATGACCGTCGCCATCGCGGTGGGGGTGTTGCCCCACACGCCGACAAGCGGCGACACCGCCCCTGCGACCACCATGTTGGCGGCGCCCACAAGAGAGGCCGCGGTTCCGGCCTCGGTGGCGTGATCGGCCAACGCCATCACCTGGACCGTCGGCATCACTAGCCCAGCGGGCGCGATCACAAAGAACAGGGGAATGATCACCCCAAGTAGACCCGCATCCAGGAGGGACGAGGTCAAGAGCGCCAGCGCGCCCAGAGTCATGATCGACAGACCCCCAGCCGTCACCACTCGCGGGGCCACGTAGCGCATGAGCCGCGCCGAGATCTGGGTGCCAGCGACCAAGCCGACCGAGTTGATGCCGAATACCAAGCCGAACTGTTGAGCAGACAACCCGAAGACGTCCTGGAGCACGAACGACGAGGCAGTCAGGTACGCGAACAGTGTGGTGAACGTGGCCGCCCCCACCACAGCGATCCCCAGGAACGCAGGATCCTTCACCAAACGCCTATACCGTTGCGCCACCACCGCGGCCGAGAACCGGCCGCGACGTTCCCGAGGCAGCGTCTCCACCAGAATGAAGGCCGCCACGACAGTGGTGAGTAACCCGTAGGCGGCGAGGAAGACAAACACGCCACGCCACTCGACGAATCGCAGGAGTTGAGAACCGATGACGGGGGCGAATACGGGCGCGAAACCTATGACAAGAGCAAGGCGCGACAACATTCTGATCAGGCGTTGGCCGCCAAAGAGGTCGCGTACAACAGCCAAGGCCACCACCGAGCCACCGGCTGCGCCCACCCCCTGCACAATGCGGCCCACCATCACCCATTCCACCGTGGGGGCCATCGCGACACCGATGCTCGCCACCACGTGAACGGACGTGGCGATGAGCAACGGCAGTCGCCGTCCCATGGCATCGGACAAGGGCCCTACGAGCAACTGTCCCAGACCGAATCCAATGGTCGTGGCGGTCAGCGTGAGTTGGATCGCCGCGTTGGTGGTGGACAGGCTGGCCGCGACCGAGGGAAAAGCGGGAAGGTAAAGGTCGATTGTGAACGGCCCGAGCGCCACGAGCGCGCCCAACATCACCACGTAGGTGAGTCGCTGCGAACGCGTGAGGGTGTCCCCGAAGTGGGCGGGGGCCGCACCGGCAACGATGGTGGGCGTAGTCATGAAAGGCGTTGCCTCCGGATCACATCGTGGCGCAACCTCACGCGGGGTGGGCGCTCAGGTCGGCAAGGGCAATGTAGGACCGTCGCCGCACTGGTCGAAACGTTTCGTCGCCCGAGATATTCCCTGCCGACGCACCACGGCGCTGACCGCCGCCGGGCCCCTACTTCTTGGTGGCCTGCGCATTCACTTCGTAGGAGGTGTTGGTGGCCTCGAAGAAGTTCACCAACTGAAGCGTGTCGTTTGCGGTGGCCATCCACTTGGCAGGGTTCGACACGTTGTAGTACGGGTCGAAGCCCAACTCTTCGAGACGGCGGTCTGCCAGGTACTTCACGTATTGGTTCACGTAGTCGGCGTTCAGCCCGAGGATGCCGGTCGGCAGAAGGGCACGGTTGTAGGCCTCCTCCATCTCCACGGCCCCGATGATCATCTGACGGATCTCATGGGCGAACTCCTCCTCTTGCAGGTCCTCGTTCTCTTCGAGCACCGTGAGAATGAGGTTGATGCCAAACTGCAGGTGCAGCGATTCGTCTCGAATCACCCAGTCCATGAGCGAGCCGAAGTTGCGCAGGAGGTTGCGCTGGCGGAACGACAGCGCCACCATGAAGCCCGAGTAGAACCAGATGCCCTCGAGGATGATGTTGTAGGCCACGAGGTTGCGAACAAAGTCCTTCTTGCCCTCGGTGGTCTTGATGTCGAGAGTCTCTTCCGTCATCCGCTTGATGAACTTGACCTCGAACTCCTCCTTGGCCTTCATGGAAGGCACTGTCACGTGGGAGTCGTAGGCCTGCGCGCGGTCGATCGGGAAGGTCTCCAGGACGTACTCGAACGACATGCAGTGGTTCGCCTCCTCCCACATCTGCTTCGCGAGGTAAAGGTGGCACTCGGGAGCATTGATGTACGGATAGACACCGAAGGCGAGTGCCTTGTTGACCAACAACTCGTTGGGGTTGAAGTACGACATGAGGAACGTGATGGCGTGACGCTCCTCGTCGGTCATCTTCTTGAAGTCCGCAAGGTCCTCACCGAGTTGGATCTCGTTGGGAAACCACGTGTTTGCGACGGCCTGGTCGTACAGGTCCATGGCCCATGGGTAGGTGACGGGCTTGAGTAGGAGCCCGTCCTGAATGCCGGTGCCGAGGATTCCCATGAGTTACTCCTTGTGGTGTGGGTGGTCGGGGAAGCGGATTACTGGCACGACTCGCACTGGAGACGCTCCATCGGGTCAACGGGGCATGCCACACCGTCCACGACCTCGGTGTCGCCGTCGGCGGCTGACACCGTCGATTCGACCACCTCGAGGAGGGTCGCGCCGTGGGGTGCGGCGGCGTCGTCGGAGGCGGCCGTGACTGCGGCCACCTCGCCCGTTGCGGTGGGCTCGACCACCGGCTCCGGCAGTGCCGACGGCGGAACCGCTGGCTGCCGTGCGGGTGCCGGTGCGAAGGCCTCGGTCGCAAGAGCGGATCGGACCGCGGCCGGGGCCTGGACGATTGGCCGCGCCGACGTCGCCCCCGACGCAACTGTTTTCTCGGCATCGCCAGCCGCTGCGGGAGTGGCCACGCCTGCGAAGCCACGCTGAGACGGCGCCGAAGCCGATGAGGTGGACTCCGGCGCGACGGTCGAATCTGTTCGCTCGGAAACCTCCACCGCCTCCACTGCGGCGTCGGCCGTGGCGGTCGTGGCACCGAAGCCCTTCTTCTTGGCTCCGCCGAAGCCCCCAAAGCCCTTCTTGACCGGTCCAGCCGAGCCCTTGCCGCGACCGCTGGCCGAACCGGTCGAATTGATCTTCTCGGTCTTGTTGACGCGCACCGTCGACTGTTCTGCCGTGTGGCGGGGCTTCATGTGCAAGTAGTACGTGGTCTTCACGCCCCTCTCCCACGCAGCCGCGTACAGGTCCATCATCGTGGCGACGTCACGGTCCTCGAGGTAGATGTTGCGGCTGATGGCCTGGTCGATCCACTTTTGAGCGCGCGCCGCAACCTCGATGAAGGCATACGGGCTCAGTTGGAAGGACGTCTTGTACACCTCCTTGAGGTGGTCGGGAACGGAGTCGATCTGCGACAGGTCCCCCTGCACCGACAACAATTCGTCCTTGACGTCCTCCCACAGGTCGAGGTCCTGCAAGTCCTTCACCAGATTGCGGTTGACCTCGAGGAACTTGCCCGACGACGTCGCGCGGGAGAAGATCTGCGAGAACTGGGGGTCGAAACCGGGTGTGGTGCCTGCGACGAGTCCGATGGACGCAGTGGGAGCCACGGCCATGAGTGTGGCGTTGCGGATTCCGCCCTTGACCTTGGCCCGTAGTGAGTCCCAGTCCTGGCGCGTGGTGCGGTTGACGGTGATCGGCACGCCGCGATCCGCCTGCGCGATGTCGATCGTGTCGAAGGGCACGAGGCCCTGTGACCAGCCGGAGCCCTCGAAGTTGTCGTAGGAGCCTCGCTCGCGGGCCAGGTCGGCAGACTCGTCAATCGCATGGAACGACACGAACTCGACGATCTGATCGATGAGGTCGTAGGACTCCTCGGACTCGTACGCCATGCCGAGCCGCTCGGTCACGTCGGTGAAGCCCATGACGCCCAGACCGATGGCACGGTTTTCTCGGTTCGCCCGCTCGGATTCGGGAACGGACGAGAGCGTGATGTCCACCAGGTTGTCGAGTTGCCTCACGGCCAGGCGCACGGAGGCCTCCATGCGCCTCCAGTCGATCTGACCGTTCACCAGGTGGGTGGAGAGGTTCACTGACGCCAGGTTGCATACGGCGATGTTCTCGCGGTCCTGCGGCAGGCAGATTTCCGTGCACAGGTTGGACAGGTGGATCGTGCCCGTGTTGGTGTTCAGCGCACGGTTGTTGATGGTGTCCTTCCACGTCAGCCACGGGTGCGACGTGGTCTGCAGCATCACCAGGATCGACTTGTACTGTTCGCGGGCACGCATCTTCTTGAAGTTGCGGATCTTGCCCGCCTCGGCCATCGCCACGTACTCGCCGTAGCGGGCGGAGAACTTCGAGCCGACGAGTTCGACCAGGTCGGGCGTCTCGGCGGGGTCGAACAGGTACCAGTCCTGGTTTGCCGCGACACGCTTCATGAACTCGTCGGAGATCCACACGGCGGTGTCTGCTGTGCGTGTGCGCCGGTAGGGGTCACCCGAGTTCTGACGGAGGTCGAGGAACTGGGCGAAGTCCAGGTGCCAGTTCTCCATGTAGAAGCACAGTGCACCGAACTTCTTGCCCCCACGGGAAACGGCGCGAAGCGTCGAGTCGATCGTGTGCATGAAGGGGATGGGTCCAGTCGACGTCGTGTTGTTCGACTTGATGGGCGATCCCTCGGAACGCAGTTTGGTGACAGACAGGCCGATGCCGCCGGTGCCCTTGGTCAGCCACATGACGTCCCCAACGGTCTTGGCAATGTGGTCCATGTCGTCTTCCATCTGCATGACGAAACAGTTGGAGAGCTGGGGGTACGACGTGCCCGCGTTGACCAGCGTGGATCCCGCAGGCAAGTAGTCGAGGCTCGAGATCTTCTCGTAGAACTTCAGGGCCATCTGAGTGGGGTTGGCTTCGTTCAGCGACAGTCCCATGGAAACGCGCATCCAGAAGTACTGGGGCACTTCAAGGCTCTTGCCGTGCCGGTCGGCGATCATGTAACGGTTGCGCATGGTCACCGTACCGACGTACTTCAAGAGGTCGTCGCGCCGGTGATCGACTGCGGCGGCAAGTGCGTCGAGGTCGAAGTGTGAGACCAGGCGCTGGTCCAGCAGTCCCTCTTCGACGGCGTCGCGAATGTAGCCGGGGAAGCGGGCCTGATGAAGCAGAGCCAACTCGAGTTCACTGTCGTAGCCGCCCAGCACCCGCTTGTAGATCACCTTGCGAAGAAGTCGAGCCGCCACCGTATCGAAACTGGGGTCGTCCTTGACGTTCTGGACGGCCACGCCAATGGCGGCCTCGTCCAACTGCTCCGTCGTGATGCCATCGAACAGTGTGATCGCCAACTCCGAGGCCACTTGAGTGGTGATGGAGATCTGGTCGGGCAGGCCTGCAGCCGCCCGCTCGATCGCCTTGTTGATGCGATCCGCGTTGTACGGCTCGCGCGTGCCGTCGCGCTTGGTGACGTGGATTCCCGACCGGCTCGGATTGACTTCAGCAACCGCGACAGCGACGTCGCCGTTGACGTCAGCCGCATTGTTTTCCGTGATCGTCACGATGCTCCTTTGAGGGACGACGGACCTGAGAGTCCGATGGCTGTGCCGACGATGTGTCGCCGGGAAAAAGACGCTGTATGGGACATTGGCGCGGGCTGGTCGTGGGGGTCGTGGTCGCCCAAAACCGGCCCGAGCGTTGGGATCAAGCCTAACTCGAACGACCGCGGTTTGCAACAACATGTGGGGGTCACTTTGCGCTCCTGCCCCTAGATATAGTGATTATCCCCAGGTACGTGTGTAAAAGCTGTGGACGCTGCGGCGTTTCCTCCACAGGCGAGGTCCCGCACGCTTCGTCATGGGGCGCCCGCGGTGGATAAACGCCTCTCGCAGTGTCTCAGCGGGGTCTGACTTGCGCCCCGCATCGGCGCGGATTTTGCCACATATGCGCATCCAGGCCACACTGTGGGCGTGAAGAGCACCAAGGCCCTTGCCGCCGCCTTAGTCGTACTGCTGTCAGCCTGCGCGTCGCCGGTGAGCCCAGACCCGTCGGCCGCCCCAGCACCCGCGCAGAATTTTTGCGATGCCATGGCCGTGGCGGCCACTACGGCACCACCCGCCGTCGAGGCACTGGATGGCCTGTTCGCGATCATGGACGCGATGAGTACGAGCGCGTCCGCAGGCGACATCGACACGTTGAATGCCGCAGGCACCACGACCGTCTCCACGGCAACCGACTACGCTGCGGCACTCGATGCCGCGGCCGCGCTCGCACCCGCGGGCACCGCACCCGACATTCAAGCCCTGTCGGACTACTGGACTCTGTATGTGATGGGCCTGGGACAGATCGCCGAGACGGCACCGTCCTACGCCAGCCTCATAGACCAGACCGGTGCCCTCCAGTCCAGCGACGCGGCCAGTTCCCTCATCGCGGAGCAGCCCGCCACGCAGCAACGCGTCAACGACTCGTACATCGCCGAGTGCACGAACGGCTAGTGGCCCTGCGCTACACCAGGCCGTAGAGGCGGTCGCCCGCGTCCCCCAGTCCGGGCACGATGTACCCAAGTTCATTCAGCTTCTCGTCGACACAAGCGACCACGACTTTCACGTCGACCCGATCGCCGACGTGTTCCCGTACGTGGTCGAGTCCCTCGGGTGCGGCCAGAAGGCACACGCACGTCACGTCGGTGGCACCGCGCTCGAACACGTAGTCAATCGCCGCCACGAGCGAGCCACCCGTGGCGAGCATCGGGTCCAGAATGAACACCTGTCGGCCCGTAAGGTCCTCCGGAAGCCTGTTGGCATAGGTGACAGCCTCCAAGGTCTCCTCGTCGCGCTTGAGCCCCAGAAACCCCACCTCGGCGCTGGGCAGCAACCGCGTCATCCCGTCGAGCATTCCCAGACCCGCCCGCAAGATGGGCACGATGAGCGGTGCGGGGTTTGCGATGCGCGTACCAGTCGTCTTGGTCAGCGGCGTCGTCACCGCGCGCTGCTCCACGCGCACGTGACGAGTCGCCTCATACGCGAGCAGGGTCACGAGTTCGTCGACGAGCAGGCGGAACGTGGGTGACGGAGTGGTCTGGTCCCGTAGCACCGTGACCTTGTGGTCGATGAGGGGGTGATCGGCGACGTGAAGATCCATGACCATCACGGTACCGCCCTTGACGGTTCCGCAATGATCACGTCTCGATCCACCGATGAGTGGCGGCAGTCGGGGTTTGGGCTGCTGCGGTGTTTTCCGTCAACGCGTCTTGTGGTTGCTCTTACGCTGCCAGGGCGGGCTGTTGACAATTGCCGTGGACTTCGGTGGGTGTGAGCGGCCATGCCAAACTGCCCACAGGTGGCCAGGTGGACCCTGCTATGGACCACCACGCCTCATGAATTCAGGGTCAGCCTCAGGCTGCGTCCGTATCGGGGACTCCAAGGCGTCGCTTGGTCGGGCGTCAGTGGTTCAACGCTGAGAGCGGTGCCCCGCCTTGGGCCAGCCGGGTTGCCCCTCCGGCAACACACACAGCGTCCTCGTGCGAGCGATGTAGGTGTTGCACGTCTTCCCGAGTTGACATCGGCGCCCGAGAGGTTCGTATCGACATCCTTGGTGGGCCTTCTCGCACCGTAGGCCGCCAGCAGGATCCCGCCTTTGAGCACGACCGCATCCGCGTACTGCGTGCGCGTGAGCCGTTCGAGGAACGACTCCAACGCGTGCGGGAGGACGTACTCCCGGGTTGGTGCAGGAGTACCAGTCGCCAAAGACGCCTCGCGCGCAGGGCGCTGAATCTGGCGGTAGACCTCGTCTGCCCTGCTCATGCCAACATCTCCAGGGCAGCGAGGACCGGAGACTTGGCCCTGGGCAACTGGGTCGCAATCCGCATCAGTGCGCCCGGACGCCCACCTCGCCGCAACCACTCCTTCAGGGCATCTCGCGCAATCTCGTAGCCGATCTGCCCGCGGAGACGGTACGCATCGGCAATCGTGCGCTCGGGCGAGTAGATCCCGATCGTGGTCTTGGTGCCCGGGATGGTGATGTACTCACGACCCAGGTCGAAGGTCTCGCGCGCAAATGCGTGCCATGCGATCGCGGCATCTGTCGCCGGAATTCGCCCGCCACGCCGGGTGGCAATGTCGACTGCCTCAGGGATCTCGTCGGTCAGGTCGCAATGCGCAAGCGCGGAAAGGAGACACAGCGTCGCATCGTTACGGCGAGTTGCAGCCTCGATGAGGTCCCAATCCGCAGCCGGTGCGTCCGACGGCAGGTAAATGCCCCGCGCAATGCGCCGCAGCGTTCCGGCGTTGGCGGCGCGATAAAGACCAGCGCGCGACAGTCCCGCCTGGTCGGCCGTACTAGGCGTCAGGGTCATGGCACTCCTCCGTACACTCGTCTGAGACGCAACGTATGCAGGTACGACTATCTGAATACGTTGCGTACCGCAACTCTGCGAGCGAGGGTGGGGCGGGCTGGGCGCCACCTTGCGCACGCGGCATGAACCCGGACACTGCGCCGCGAGGTCAAGCGAGTCGGGAGTGGGGACGACGACCGCGACGGGCTTCACCCAGCGAGTCTTCCCCGCGTCCCAGAGACGCAGCAGACCGTTCAGGTCGGCAGATGAGTCGGCCTTGGCAACGCGCGAGGCGCCGACGACGTACGAGTAGTCGGGCTTGGCGCCTCCGGCGCTCGTCCACCCGTCAGCCTCGCCCGGGCCCGCGTCTCCCGCGGCGACGTCTGCGTGCATCACCAGGGTCGACACGTTGGGTGGCAGTTGCGCCACAAGCGCCGCCTCGAGCCGGGCAAAGCCTCCGGGGATGGCGCAGGACGTGGCGTAACAGAGGATGGTCGCGCGGGTCTTCGAAACGGACGCTGACTGGAGTGCGACAAGGGTGCCGGTGGAGTCGCTCAGACCGAGTTGGGTGCTGCCGGAAGTGACTGCGCCTTGGAGGTGGTCCGCGACCAGGAAGGCTGCGGCTTGCGGCTTGGGAACCGGGACGATAACGCAGTCGGCGGCGGCGACGTTGCGGGCGAAGGGTGTGAGTTGCGGATCCGTGGCTGCGGCGTTGTCGAGGACGCCCAGTTTGGTCTGCAGTGAGCGCAGGACCAAGACGCGGCGGTCGCGCCAATCGTCCTGCCACACGTGGACCGGTTGCAGGCCCGCAGCGTGGGCGGCGTTGGACTTCGTGGCGTGATACTCGGGAGAAGGTCCTATGGCATCCGAGTGCCAGTGGACTCCATTGAACTCCACAGCGAACGCGGCGGATGGGCCGGTCGAGGCGCAGGTGGGGCAGCCTGCCCCTGACGTTCGATCGCTGATGAGCGCGACCCACCGCGGCGCAGGCGGCGTTGACCCCCACCAACGGGACCAGCCCGGTGATCGTCTCGTCGATCAAGGCTTCTCGGTGTTGTTGCTGGCGCCGGTCGAGAACTGCTCCAGCAGAGCCGAGACTTTTCCCTGGATCTCGATCACCTTGCGTGCCGTTTCCAGTTCGGCGCTCAGCCGCTTGTTGTCCCTACGCAGCCTTGCGGCCTCCTTCTGGTCCGCACTGCCGGAGCCGCCCCCAAGGGCCGTCCCAACGCCTGCGGGAGTGCCGTGTCACCCTGCTCGCGCCAGGCGCTGATCAACGACGTGTACAGGCCCTCCCGTCGCAACTAGGCACCCTTGCCGTCCCGGTCACACGCCTCATACTCTGCGAGGATGTCCCGCTTGTACCTCGCCATGTACGTGCGACGCCTCGCACTCGCTAGGACCTGCGGATCAGGAAGGTCTTCCATGGGGCCAGCCTGCCCCACCGGCCCAGCCATCGTCAGTGCTTCACTCATCACAGATCACTCCTCCCCATCCCCTTTGCGGCACCGATCAGGACCTTCCGGGTGCCCTATCCACGGTCGACACTGAGGGCCCAGGAAGGTTCACGCCGGATCGGGCCCGATCTGTCTGCCTCGTGACCACAGTCAACGCACATCGTCGGGGTCACGTCCGGGGTCCACTCGGGTAGGACGCGGGTGGGCTAGCGTGGCGCCCATGGACGATGCTGCGGCAATGCGGGAGGCGCTCGACGAAGCCCGGAGGGCCCTCAAGCACGACGACGTCCCCGTTGGCGCCGTCGTCGTGTCCCCGTCCGGCGTGGTCGTCGGTCGCGCACACAACCGTCGCGAGGTCGATTCCGATCCGACCGCCCACGCCGAAGTACTGGCGCTTCGACAGGCCGCATCCCGGGTCGGCTCGTGGCACCTTGAGGGTCACAGGCTCGTCGTCACCCTCGAACCCTGTGCGATGTGCGCAGGCGCGATCCTGGCCGCACGCATTCCCCGTCTGGTGGTCGGCGCATGGGACCCCAAGGCGGGTGCCACCGGTAGTCAATGGGACCTCGTGCGCGATGCGCGACTGGCGGCGCGGGTTGAGGTTGTCGCCGGCATCGGCGCCGATGCCGCCTCCGCACTATTGACCGCCTTCTTCGCGGCGCGCCGCTAGTTCACGCGCGGCAGCGCCTACCGCGGGCGCGGGAGGCAATCGCCGTGGTTTGGCGGGCACCGTTTCGCCCGGTATCCTCGTCCGGCAGGGTGACGTGTCCGAGCGGCCTAAGGAGCACGCCTCGAAAGCGTGTGTGGGTGAGAGTCCACCGTGGGTTCAAATCCCACCGTCACCGCCAATTGGTGTGTCGGGACATGTCTGACAGTGAGCCCCTTCCTCGGGAGGGGCTCACTGTCGTCGCGATGGGCAGTCGCGGCCGAGGTCCAGGTGGCGCTGGCCGCGAATCGACTCGACACCGGCGTCCCGGCCGTCACCGGCCATGTGTGCCGCGCCACGAGTGGAGGCGCCATCCTGGCATCAGACGCGACCTTGGCCGCGCAGAGCGGACAGAGGGTGCTCACGTTGCCCGGGACACCATCGTCCCGCGAACCGATGGGGTGAGGTTTGTTCGCCGTCCCAGGTCCCGGCGGGTCCATGTCAAGACGACGAACTGGTGACGGCCGACACCAGGATGATCGCCAGGAAGACCAGCCCGATCGACACCTCCACGATGCCGAACCAGCCAAATACGACGGCTGCTTGGGCGACGCCGCCGCCGCGCTCGCCCGTGGCCTCGATGCTCGTCACGGCCCGGCGTCCCCAGACGATGCCGATGACGGATCCGACTATCGGCACGAGCAATGCCAGCCCCAGCAAGGACGCCGCGAGCGCCCAGACGGCGACGCGGTTGGTACGCGGGTTCGCCGGGTGCTCCACACCTACGACTCGGGGGACGGCGACGCCGTGGGAGACGGAGTGGGCGTCTCGATGGGGGCCAAGGGGTCCACTGGGATGATGCGCGGGGCGGGCTCCTGGGGCACCAGGGCAATCGGTAGGCACTGCACCGGCGCCGTCAACTCGATGGCCGGGTCGAGTTCCGGCGCGTACTGGGGACGGATGTCTTTGGTGTCGAACAACGCACCCAAAATGATGTCGACGACGGCGCCTTGGCGGTTGTCGAGCACCATGACGTACTCGGGGAAGTTGGCTGCCACGGTGTACGCCGGGCGCAGGCCCTCCTCGCCGAATTGAATCCGCACGTACTCGCTGTAGGTGCGGTTCCAATTGGTTGCTCCCACCCCCACATAGCCGCGCCCCTTAAGCACCTCGAGGGTGCTGCCTGCCAGGCCCTGCTGGTCGGTCCCGTTGAGGACGCGCACGGTCACCTGGCCCGGTTCCATCGGCAGGTTTTCGTTGTTGCCCGCGTCCAGTGGCGCGCACGGCCACTTGATGGTCGACTCGAAGTCCGGCGGTGGCGTCACGAAGGCGTAGTCGATGGGCGAGTTGACGCGACCCTGATACATCGCGTAGGCAATCACCGCGACAGTCGCCAGAAGCCCTATCAGCAGACCGAACACCAGAAACTGGCGTTCCCTGCGGTGACGGCGCACCACCTCGCGCCGCGTGCGCAAGATACGGGAACGAGACGTCACAGTCACCTACTTCGCGGTCGGAGGGGTCACGTGGCGGAGGATGGGGGATTCGAACCCCCGAGGGCTTGCACCCAACACGCTTTCCAAGCGTGCGCCATAGGCCACTAGGCGAATCCTCCAGGCCCCAGCATGCTACCCGAGCGACACACGGTCGGCGAACCATCGCGACGGGATGGCGCTCCACCCGCCGTTACACTGGTGGCGACCCCTCACGCGGCGTCACCTCGCCCAACTCCCCCAGGTCAGGAATGAAGCAAGGGTAAGCGGGCTCTGACGGGTGCGTGGGGGGTCCTTGTGCGTACCGTCGGGCGGACCGCTCACAGGCTCTTCGTGACGTGTCCCACCCTGGGACTAGGCTCACTCGTGTGAGCACCGCCCTGTATCGCCGCTATCGCCCTGACACCTTTGCCGACGTGGTGGGTCAGGAACATGTCACGGCCCCGCTCATGCAGGCCTTGCGTGCCGACAGGGTCGCGCATGCCTACCTCTTTTCCGGCCCGCGGGGCTGCGGCAAGACCACGTCGGCCCGCATCCTCGCTCGTTGCCTGAACTGCACACAGGGGCCGACGGACACGCCTTGCGGCGTGTGTGACTCCTGTATAGAGCTCGCTCGGGGCGGCTCGGGTTCCGTCGACGTGGTGGAGATCGACGCCGCCTCCCACAACGGCGTCGACGATGCGCGGGAGTTGCGCGAGCGTGCAGCCTTCGCCCCCGCTCGCGACCGCTACAAGATCTTTATCCTCGATGAGGCCCACATGGTCACCACTCAGGGCTTCAACGCGTTGCTCAAGTTGGTGGAGGAGCCGCCACCTCACGTCCGCTTCGTGTTCGCCACGACTGAGCCGGACAAGGTCATCGGGACCATTCGCTCACGGACCCACCACTACCCTTTTCGGCTGGTGCCGCCGGGGGTGCTCACGGACTATCTGGCGCAACTGGCGACCGCCGAGGGTGTGCAGGTCGATGCGGGCGTACTCCCGCTGGTGGTGCGCGCTGGCGGTGGCTCCGTGAGGGACTCGCTGTCGGTGCTCGACCAGCTGATTGCGGGTTCTAGCGAAAGCGGCGTGAACTACGAGTTGGCCATTTCCCTACTGGGGTTCACCGACGGCACACTCCTGGACGATGCCGTCGACGCCCTGGCCGCCGCCGACGGGGCCTCCCTGTTTTCCGTGGTGGGGCGCGTGGTGGAGACCGGCCACGAACCACGTCGATTCGTCGAGGACCTGCTGGAGAGGCTGCGAGACCTCATCCTGCTCGCAGCCTCCGGGGCTTCGGGGGCGCAAGCCCTGGCGGTTGCCTCCGAGGACCACCAGGCACGCATCGCGGATCAGGCCCGGCGGTTGGGGCTCGGGCGCGCCTCCCGCGCGGGCGACCTGGTCAACGACGCGCTCACCGCCATGATCGGCGCCACGTCTCCACGGCTCCACCTCGAACTGCTGTGCGGGCGGCTCATTGCGGCCGATACCGCACCTGTCCCATCGGCCCTCGCCGCTGCGCCGCACGCCACACCGGACCCAGCCGCAGCCACCGCTCGGCAGGCAAGCCCCGGCCGCAACGTAGACAAGGCGGGGTTGGCCAGCGCGCAGGCCGCCGTCGCCGCCGCACGCGAGGAGCCGACGGCCCGGACCGCCCCGCAGGAATCGCCACCCGTCCCGGCGCCCGCGGCCGCTGCGAAGGACCTCACGCACGAGCAGGAACCCGTGCGCGCACCCACGGGTGACGTGGCCGGAGGACCAGCCGACTCCGAACTGGTACGCAGGCGGTGGCCAGAGGTGCTCGGCACGTTAGAGCGCCGCCGCGTCACCTGGGCGATGGTCAGCCAGAGCGCCCAGGTCGCCTCCGTCGAGGCTGGCGTGCTGAAGATCGCGTTCGACAACCCGGCGCTGGCTTCGCGATTCGGTGCAGGTCCACACGGCGAGAACCTGGCTCTCGCCGTGCGCGAAACGCTGGGCCTGCACGTGCGCGTCGAGGCCGTCGTGGGTGCGGTTGAACCGGCCCCCGCCCATGCGCCGGCGGCGCCCGCATGGTCCTCCGCGACCGCGGCATCGGCGCACGAGCCTCCTAGGCTCCACGAGGAGCCTCATGACAGCGAAGACATCGCCGCGGACGATGTGACCGCGCCAGCATCTCACCTGAGCGGCGCCGACGTCATCGCGTCGATGCTCGGCGGGACCGTGGTCGAGGACGACACCTAACTAGTCGCGCCTGACCCGCACGGTGCCGTGCGCGGCCTACGCTGGAGCGCATGTACGACGGCGCGGTGCAAGACCTCATCGATGAACTCGGACGACTGCCCGGCATCGGCCCCAAGAGCGCGCAACGCATCGCTTTCCACCTCTTGAGTGCGGACGCTGCCGACGCGGCGCGACTGGCCGACTCCATCACCACAGTCAAGGCGAAGGTACGCTTCTGCGACATCTGCGGCAACGTCGCCGAAGCGGCCCAGTGCCGTATCTGTGCCGATGTCCGCCGTTCGGATGACACGCTCTGCGTGGTCGAGGAGCCCAAGGATGTGGTCGCCATCGAACGTACGCGCGAGTTCCGCGGCAAGTATCACGTGCTGGGCGGCGCGATCGACCCCATGAACGGCGTGGGACCGGATGACCTCCGCATCCGTGAACTCCTCACCCGCCTGGGCGACGGCAGGGTTCAGGAGGTCATCATCGCCACCGACCCGAACATCGAGGGAGAGGCGACGGCCACCTACCTCACGCGCATGCTGGCGCCGATCGGCATCACCGTGTCTCGTCTGGCGTCGGGCCTGCCCGTGGGCGGTGACCTGGAGTACGCAGACGAGGTCACGCTGGGCCGCGCATTCGAGGGTCGCCGCACGGTCTCCTAGAGCGTCGTCTCCGACCGATCCGCCGGACCTTCTACGCGACCCGGGAGCCCGTCGGCAACGTGCCGTATGGCACGGACAGCCGGCGCACGCCAAGCACGACCCCACCAGCGGCGAGCAACGCCTGCACAGCCAGGCCCCAGGGCCACACGGCAGGAAGGGAGTCGATCCGGTCGCGACGTTGCTGCTCTTCGTACGTGAGTTGGTTGTCGCAGTCGTCAGCGAACGTCGTCGGGCCCACGCGCGCCCCGCGCACCGCCAGTTTGATGCCACTGAGGATGCCGACGTCGGCAAAGTAGTAGTCCTCGGAAAGCCGCGGGCTGGGCGCGGAATCCGACACGATGACGTACGGGTTGACTGCGAGGAGCCACCACAGCCGATCCGTGCGAGGTACCGACGTGGTGTACGTGTAGTCGCGGCACACGTAGTAGTTGCCCTGCTCGTCGCGCTGGGCGTCGTCCGGGATGCCCGCGCGCGGGCCGTCGGGCTGGCCAGCACCTTGGGGAGCATCGTCCACGTAGACGTACTCACGGGAAGACGAAGTCACGGTCACCTCGTCCATGAACGTGACGGACAACAACCCGAAGATGATGGGCAGTACGGCCACAAGCACAGCCACGGTCGTGTACGTCAGTACGGCCGACGCGGAGGTACGGGCGGTCAGCGCCGACCACCCCAGACCGATCGCACAGACCACCAACAGTTCGCCAGCTAGCACGAGCATCACGGTGAGCATCGCGAGCGCGGGCATGCGGCCGTCGAAGTAGGCGATCACGATGAACGGCAGCGCCACCGCCAGGAAGGCGAGCGACGCGGCCCAGGAGGCCAACAGTTTGCCCAGCACGATGTCGGCCGCAGACAAGGCGGTGGCTTGCAGTGGTGCCATCGTGCCATCGCGCACGTCGCCATTGATGCTCGTCGCGGACAACGTGGGCGACACGACCAGACCGAGGAACAGCACGAAGAACACGACGAGCCCGAACGTAATGTCGCCAGGCGCTCCCGAGTCCTCGGCCCCAAAGGCGCGAGTGGCGGCCCACACCAAGACGGTGACGCCCCCAATGAGCACCGCCACCGACGCGAGCGCCCACTTCCACTTGGTGGAGCGCACGCGTTGGCGTAGTTCCAAAGCGGCGACCAGGCGCACGCCGGACAACGAGACGCGCCACGCTTCGCGGCGAACCGACTGCGGCGAGCCAGCGGCTAGCGGGGACACTGAGGTGGTGGTCATCGCCGCTCCGTCTCCATCGTGAGGTAGGCCTGCTCCAGGGCGGATCCCACAGGCGCGATGCGTGCCACCTTGATCCCATCGCCCACCAGGGCGGCCACCAAGGCGGCGGCGTCGGCATCGTCGGCGACGGAGACCACGGCGGCCGAGCCGGTGGGCACATTCTCTACCGCAAACTCACGCGACTGCCTCGCGAGCGCCAACGCCAGGTCACCCTCGACGGCGACCAGGCGCCACCGGGTGCGTGCCCTGGCCACCTCGGCATCGGCGTCTGCGCCCAGGGTCACACCCTTCGACATGAAGATCGCGTCGTCCACCATCTCGTCGAGTTCGGCCAACACGTGGGAGGAGACGAACACCGCCTTGCCCTCAGCGCCCAACTCGCGCACCAGGTCGCGCAACTCGACGCGCGAACGCGGATCGAGGCCCGATGCCGGCTCATCCAGAATGAGCACGGGCGGGTCGTTCACCAGGGCCCTCGCAAGGGAGAGTCGTTGCTTTTGGCCGCGGCTGAGGACGCGGGCGGGCTGCGCCGCGAGTTCCGCGAGGTGTACCCGCTCAAGGAGTGAGAACGCTCGGGCGTCGGCGTCGGCTGGCGAGAGCCCGTACGCCCGGGCGAAAGTGACCAGCGTCTCTCGGCACGTGAGCGACTCCCACGTACCGAGCACGTCGGGCATCCACCCCACCGCCGTACGGGCGGCCTTGGGGGCCGTGGTGGGGCTCAGCCCACCCACCCTCACGTCCCCCGCGTCGGGCCGCAACAGCCCGGCCAGCATGAGCATCAGGGTGGTCTTGCCGCACCCATTCGGGCCGATCAGGGCTGTCACCGATCCCGGCCGCACGGACAGGTCCGCATGAACCACGGCCTGGACTGCGCCGAAGGCCCGGCGTACGCCGTGCGCCTCGAGGGCGGGTGTAGTCGTTGTCACATCGCTCATCACGAACGGCCACGCCCTTTCGTTGGGTGCGTCGTCGGCATCAGGCGACCCTGGTCCCGACGCGGAGTTTCTTGTACGGCACCCTGAGGCGTCGCACCACGATGATCATAGAGCCCACCAAGAGAGCCGCCTGAAGGCCGAGACCGAGCCACGGCGCCCGGGGGTAGGTGGCGCGCT
>JASBTB010000102.1 GCA_030148645.1 Demequina sp.
CGCGATCATCCTGCCAAAGTCCTCCGTGCGCACGCCCCCATCACCCGACGCCTTGCGCAATCGTGTCGCGAGCGACGCGAACTCGCCGTTCCTCATTCTCGGCGCGGTGTCGCTGCTGGTCGGTGCCATCGGCATCGCCAACGTCACGCTCGTGTCGGTGCTCGAGCGGGTCGGCGAGATCGGGCTACGCCGGGCCGTGGGGGCAAGGCGGCGACACATCGCCACTCGGTTCCTGGTCGAGTCCACAGCGATGGGCCTGGTGGGCGGCGTGATGGGCGCGACAGCTGGCATTCTCGTGGTGGTGGGGCTGGCGGCCGTGCGTGACTGGACGCCAGTGCTCTCGCCCGTGATTCCCGTGGGGGCGCCGTTGCTGGGGGCCCTCACGGGTTTGGTTGCGAGCGTGTATCCCTCGCTGCGGGCCGCGTCGCTTGAGCCCGTCGAGGCGTTGCGGTCGGGAACGTGGGGCCTCGGCCGCACCGTCGGTCGCTGGTGCGACGGGGAGCCACGCGTCGGCGGCTCGACTGTGCGCGGACCGCCGTGGTCGTGGAAGACTGACGCCCATGACCCACTCGGATACCGGCGGCACCAGGCTCGACCCTTGGTTGGGGTCTTACGCCGCCCGAGCGCACAACATGCGCGCCTCCGAGATTCGCGCGTTGTTCGCGGTCGCCTCTCGACCAGAGGTGGTCTCCCTCGCGGGCGGCATGCCGTTCATCGGCGGCCTGCCGCTTGATCAGATCGGCGAGATGATGCGCCGCCTCATGGTGGAGCAGGGCGAGGTCGCGCTGCAGTACGGCTCGGGTCAGGGCCACGAGCAGTTGCGTGAGCACATCACCCAGGTGATGGCGCTTGAGGGGATTCACGCGCATCCGGACGACGTGGTGGTGACCACGGGTTCCCAGCAGGCGCTCGACCTGGTCACCAAGATCTTCATCAATCCTGGCGACGTGATCGTGGCCGAGGCGCCGTCGTACGTGGGGGCTTTGGGTGTGTTCCGTGCGCACGAGGCCGACGTGGTGCACGTCCCGATGGACGCGGACGGCCTAGTGCCAGAGGAACTAGAGACGACGCTCGCGCGGTTGGCCGCCGACGGACGTCGGGTGAAGTTCCTCTACACGGTGCCCAACTTTCACAACCCCGGCGGCGTCACTCTGTCGCGTGAACGTCGGCCACGTATTCTTGAGATCTGCCAGCGCTTCGGTGTGCTGGTGCTGGAGGACAATCCCTACGGTCTGCTGGGCTTCGACTCGGAGCCGCTGGCCGCACTGCGCTCAATGGACGAGGAAGGGGTCATTTACCTGGGGTCTTTCTCCAAGACGTTCGCCCCAGGGTTCCGTGTGGGGTGGGCGGTGGCGCCCCACGCCGTCCGTGAGAAGTTGGTGCTCGCCTCCGAGGCCGCGATCCTGTGCCCGTCGAACGCCTCCCAGATGGCGATATCGAGCTATCTCGACCATCACGATTGGCAGGGGCAGATCAAGAAGTTCAGACAGCAGTACCGGGAGCGACGTGACGCCATGATTGCCGCGCTCGAGGAGTTCATGCCTGACGCCACGTGGAACGTGCCCGAAGGGGGCTTCTACGTGTGGGTGAGACTGCCCGAGGGCCTCGACGCCAAGTCCATGCTGCCGCGCGCCGTGACGGCCCGCGTCGCATACGTGCCCGGCACCGCCTTCTACTTCGACGGCGCCGGCGCCGACCACATGCGGCTTTCGTACTGCTATCCGACGCCCGAACGCATCCGGGAGGGCGTGCGTCGCCTGGCTGGCGTGGTGGACGCGGAGATAGAGACGGTCAGGATCTTTGGGCGTGGCGCGACCGACGCGTCGTCGACTGTGGAATTCCCGTCGCCGGATATGGCATGACAGGCGGGGCTGTGGCTTGGGAGGCTGTGACGTGAAGGTCATGATTCTTGCCGGCGGACTCTCGCACGAGCGGGACGTGTCGATCCGTTCTGGGCGGCGTGTGTGGGAGGCCCTTGAGGAGCGGGGCGTGAAGGCCTCGGTGCACGACGTCGACACCACCTTGCTTCCCAATTTGCGAACCCTTGACGATGTTGTGGTGTGGCCATTGCTTCACGGTGCGTCGGGTGAAGATGGTTCCTTGCAGGCACTACTCGAACTGGTCGACGCACCGTTTGTCGGCACGCGCTCACGCGAGGCACGCGTCGCCTGGGTCAAGCCGGTGGCCAAGGCAGTGTTCGCCCGTGCAGGTGTCTCCACCCCCGAGTACGTGACGCTCCCACAGTCGCTCTTCCGCGAGGTCGGAGCCGAAAATGTGTTGTCAGCCCTGCTTGCCAAGTTCTCCCTGCCGCTCGTCGTCAAGCCCGCGCGCGGCGGCTCAGCGCTCGGCGTATCGCTCGTGACCAAGCCCGACGCCCTTGCGCAGGCCATGGTGCGGTGCTTCGCGTATGGCGACCAGGCGATGATCGAGCGGGCCGTCTCCGGGACCGAGGTGGCCGTCTCCGTCATCGGTCACGACGAGTTTGCCTCGGTCCTTCCCCCCGTCGAGATCGCGTGCGACGGCCCCTACGACTATGACGCGCGCTACAACCCCGGGCGCGTCGAGTACTTCGCGCCCGCGCGCCTCGACTCGGCCAGCGCGACCGCCGTTACGGCGGCCGCGCTGGCCGTGCACCGCACCATGGGGCTTCGAGACCTGTCGCGCATCGACATGATCGTCGATCCGGCTGGCGTCGCCCAGGTGATCGACATCAACATCGCGCCCGGCATGACCGAGACGTCGTTGTTTCCTCAGGCGGTCGAGGCATCGGGTCACGAACGGGGCGAACTGTACGCACAGATCGTGACACGGGCGTTCCGGCGCTAGCTGCCGAAGCCCCTCTCCTGGGGGTCGAGGATTTTCACAATGCGGTTGAGGTCATCGACGGTCGCGAATTCGATGGTGATCTTTCCCTTGGTACTGCCCAACTGAACCCTGACGCGGGTGTCGAGGCGGTCGCCAAGCCTGGCTGCCAGGTCGTCCAACGCCGCGGTCCGCCCGCCCGGGCGCACCGAACCCCTGTGGGGG
>JASBTB010000115.1 GCA_030148645.1 Demequina sp.
GCGTGCAGGTGGGACAGCAGGTCGGTGGTCGTACGTCGTAGCCAGGCGTCTCCCAACCATGCCGCAGGGTGCGCATCGGTGATGGCCAGCACCTGAGCGAGCCCGGCGTTGCCCGCATCGATGATCTGTGTGTGACGTAAGCGCGTCATCGCTCCATGCTAGGCGCGAACAGCCGGGCGCGCGCGAGCCAGTCAGCGGTCGTGGGTCATTGTGGCGGCGTCGGGCCCCGCTGGTTGGCCGGTCGGCGGCGGTTAGGCTAGGGCCATGCGCATCGCTCGATTCACGACCGGAAACGAACCCCGGTACGCCATCGTTGAGGGAGAGCCCGGCACGGAGGAACTGGTCGTTCTGTCCGGGGATCCCATGTACATCGCCGGCAAGCCCACGGGCGAGCGGCTGCCTCTGAACGCCGACAACGTGCGCCTTCTCGCGCCAGTGATCCCGCGCTCCAAAGCGGTGTGCCTGGGCAAGAACTACGAGGCACACGCCAAGGAGATGCCGTACCGCGGTCCGGCGCCCGAAGTGCCCATGCTGTTCCTCAAGCCCAACACGGCCGTGATCGGCCCTGACGATCCCATCGTGTTGCCGTCGTATTCCCAGGATCCACAACTGGAAGCGGAACTCGCCGTCGTCATCGGTAGGCTGTGCAAAGACGTCAGTCCGGAAGGAGCCGAAGACTACATCTATGGCTTTACCTGCGCCAACGACGTCACAGCGCGCGATCTTCAACGACGTGAGGACCAATGGTTTCGTGCCAAGGCCTTCGACACGTCGTTGCCGCTTGGACCGTGGATCGAAACGGAACTCGCCCATGACGAGGTGGGAATCACCTCGCGCATCAATGGCACGCCGGTGCAGACGGGCAACACCTCGGACATGCTGATGGACGTGATGAACGCGGTGTCCATGGTGTCGGAGATCGTCACACTTCTGCCCGGCGACGTGATCTTGACCGGAACGCCCGCTGGCGTGACCACCGTGCACCACGGTGACGTGGTCGAGATCGACATCGAAGGCATCGGCACATTGCGCAACCCCGTCATCCGTCGCGACTGAACGCCCGGCCAAGGAAAGAGTCACCATGAGCAAGGTCCGCGTTCGATTCTGTCCGTCGCCCACCGGAATGCCTCACGTGGGCATGGTGCGTACGGCCCTGTTCAATTGGGCGTACGCGCGTCACACCGGGGGCGACCTCGTGTTCCGCATCGAGGACACCGATGCCGCGCGAGACTCCCAGGAGAGTTACGAGCAATTGCTCGACGCCATGGGATGGCTGGGCATCACGTACGACGAGGGTCCCGACATTGGCGGCCCGTACGGCCCGTACCGCCAGTCGCTCCGTCACGACTTGCACGCCGACGTGGTGCGTCAGTTGATCGACGGCGGCTACGCCTACGAATCGTTCTCGACCCCCGCCGAGGTCGAGGCGAGGCATCGTGCCGCAGGCCGCGACCCGAAGCTCGGGTACGACGGCTTCGACCGCGACGTGAGTGACGAGGCCAAGGCCGCGTTTCGCGCTGAAGGTCGAGAGCCTGTGATCCGCATGCGCATGCCTGACGAGGACATCACGGTCACCGACCTGATCCGCGGCGATGTGACGTTCCCGGCTGGAAGCGTCCCCGACTACGTCATCGTGCGGGGCAACGGCGTGCCACTGTACACACTCGTGAACCCCGTCGACGATGCGCTCATGAAGATCACGCACGTGTTGCGCGGCGAAGACCTCCTGAGTTCCACGCCACGACAGGTGGTGTTGTGGCGTGCCATGGTCGAACTGGGTATCGCCGATGCGGTGCCCACCTATGCACACATGCCCATGGTGCTGGGTGAGGGCACCAAGAAACTGTCCAAGCGCGACCCGGAATCCAACCTGTTCCACCACCGGGACCGCGGATTCTTGCCCGAGGGGTTACTGAACTATCTGGCGCTACTGGGATGGGCGATCGGACCCGACCGCGACGTTTTCACTGTCAACGAGTTGATCGCGGCGTTCGACATTGCGGACTGCACGCCCAACCCAGCGCGCTTCGACCTCAAGAAGGCCGAGGCCATCAACGCGGAACACATGAGAATGCTTCCGTTAGGCGACTTTGCGGCGCGAGTGGTGCCGTACCTGTACTCTGCGGGGCTCGTGTCCGGACCTTCCGTGCGGGACCTGACACCTCATGAGGAGAGCACGCTGGCCCTCGCAGTGCCCCTGGTCCAGACGCGCATGACGCTCCTAGGCGAGGCCCCGGGCATGCTCGGGTTCCTGTTCGTGGGCGACGCCGCGTTCGAGTACGACGAGGCCGCCTTCGTCAAACTTCCTGAGAACGCCGCCCAGGTGCTCGACGCTGCTGTTCGTGTGCTGGCGGGTCTTGACGACTTTTCTGCCACCGCTCAGCAAGAGGCGCTCACTGCCGTGCTGGTCGACCGGATGGGCATCAAGCCGCGCCTCGCCTTCGGGCCGTTGAGGGTTGCCGTAACCGGCAGGCTCGTGTCGCCGCCGCTGTTCGAATCTATGGAGATACTGGGTCAGGAGCACGCCCTTGCGCGGCTGCGCCGACTGCGTGCGGTGATGAGAGAGTGACCGTGAAGACGGTCACCGGAGTCTTGCTCGACATCGACGACACTGTGGTCAATACGCGGGCTGCGTTCCGCCACGCGCTTGCGGCGGTTGCGCAGCGTTATCTGCCGGAGCCCCACGACCTCGAAGCGATGGGAGTTCATTGGCGAGTTGATGCTGGCGGTTGGTATCGCGCCCATGCTCGCGGGGAAATGTCGCACCGCGACCAGCGCCTGCGTCGTGCGAACGCACTTCACGCGACATTCGGGGGACCACCGATGGGCGACGACGAGTTTGCGGCCTGGGACGCGATCTTCGAGACCGCCTTCCGCAGGGGATGGCAGGCGCACGACGACGCGCACGGTCTACTCGATACGCTCGACCGCTGTGGCATCGAATACGGGGCCGTGTCCAATGCCGGCCACCGCTACCAGGAGCGCAAACTGGCGCAAAGCGGGCTGGCGCGGCTACGGATGCTCGTCGGCATCGACAGGTTTGGCGTGGGCAAGCCCGACCCGCGCGTCTTCCGCGAGGGAGCGCGCTTGCTGGGTCTGGACCCTGCATCGGTGGCGTACGTGGGGGACGAGATGGACATTGATGCCGGGGCGGCGGCCGATGCCGGGCTTGCCTTGGGCATTTGGCTGGATCGGCCGGGCTCGCCGCCGCAAGCGGGGGAACTGGGCGCCAATGTGGTTCGCATCGAGTCGCTGGCGGAGGTTCCGCGGGTCCTGGCGCTGAGCTGCTGAGAGATTCTTCGGGCCGCTACAACCTTTTGTGCCAGCAGCGTGTCTTACTTCGTACAGGGCCAAACATAGGAGGCGTGAATGAGTGCATGGACACAGGTCATGGAGTCCGTGGTCCGTGAGCGCCGTCCCTCCCTGGTGGGCTATGCGTATCTGATGACCGGTTCACGCGCCGAGGCCGAGGACCTCGTTCAGGACGCGATCGTCCGTACCTTTGCTCGTGGCAGGGCCAAGACCTCCGTGGTACAAGCGGAGGCGTACATCAAGCGGGCCATCGCCAACGAGGCGATCAACCGGGCCCGCCACCGCATGGTGATTGAGCAACACAAGCCACTGGTCGCGACGCCGCACTACGCACCCGGTCACGAGTCGGTGGTGTCGGCCCAGACTGACCTGGAGGCCGCCCTTGAGGCGCTGAGCCCCAGGGAGCGCGCCGTGACGGTGCTCAAGTACGTGGATGACCTGACGATCGCCTCGATTGCGGCGGTCCTCAAGCTGGGCGATGGGACGGTCAAGCGGTATCTCGCCAACGCGGCCGTCAAGCTTCGTGAGCAACTCGGAGACGATGCGGTGAACCACACTGAACGGGTGACCGTTCCAGTCACTTTGAAGGAAAGCAGGCCATAATGGATCTCTCTCAACAGTTGCGTTCGCTCGCGAGCGACGTGGGAAACGATTACGCAATGTCCGCGCCGGATGACGCTTCTCGCCTGATCGGCAAGGCACGTCGCGGTCGCATGGTGTGGACGTCTGGAGCGGGTGCGGTGGCCGCTGCGGGTGCCGCAACACTCGCCTTCGGCGGGCCAGCTGTTGCCGCCGCCATCTCGGGCAATACCCAGTTGGCGCCTGCTGGCCCTGCCAGCGAGTCCGCCTCGACG
>JASBTB010000119.1 GCA_030148645.1 Demequina sp.
TTGGGCCTCGCGCCCCCCAGGTCCGGTGCGGTAGTGGTCGAGACCCGTCTCGCCGACGACCCGCATGCGCGGCATCTGGGCCAACCGGGCGATCTCGGCGAGCGCCGCATCGTAGTCCAGCCCGCTCGCATGCTCGCCCGCGGCGTGCAGCGGCGCCTCGTTGGGATGCAAGGCGACCCCGCCCACGAGGCGATCATCCGCCTGGATGGCCGCGGACGTCCAGCGCGCCGAGTCGATATCGCAGCCGATCTGGACGGCGCGCGTGACGCCCACCGCGCCCGCCTCGTCGAGAATCTCAGCGACCGTGCGCTCCACGGCACCGCGATAGGGAAAGTCGAGGTGGCAGTGGTTGTCCACCACCGGCGAGGGAAGCGCCTGGGGTGGCGTGGCCCATGCGATGTCGTTCACTCCGCGGTGCGCATCCGTTCGAGTTCGGCGTCCACGATGTCGTCGTCGAGCTTCGTGAAGATGGGGCTGGGTGCCGGCACCGGGGTGCCCACGACGAGGGAGTTGCGGTGCCACGTCCCGTGTTGGGCCGAGTAGTCGCCCTCGATCACGGGGTAGCTGCGGTCGGCCACATCCAGGTCCTCCACGTCGACAATGCGTGGCATCGGGGCGAAGACCCCCCCGCCGCCGAGCGCCTCATGGACCTTCTGCGCGCCGTGCGGCATGAAGGGCGCAAGCATGGTGTTGGCGTCGCTGACCAACTGCGCGGCGACCCCCAGCACCGTCTTCATGCGTTCCGGGTCGGTGGTCTTGAGTTTCCATGGCGCAGTGTCGGCGAGGTATTTGTTCGCGTCGCCGACGATGCGCATGGCCTCGCTGACCGCCTGGCGTTGGCGGTGGGCGCCGATGAGCCTGCCCACCTCGCCGAATCCGGCTGCCGAGGCGTCGAGTGCGGCGCGATCGATTTCCTGCACGTCCGTCACCTCGGGAATCGAGCCGATGTTCTTGTGCAGCAGCGTGGCCGTACGATGGACGAGGTTTCCCCAGCCGGCCACCAACTCGTCGTTGGTGCGGCGCTTGAATTCGGCCCAGGTGAAGTCGGCGTCCGACGTCTCCGGTCCCGCGACGGCGATGAAGTACCGCAATGCATCGGGCTGGTACCGCGACAGCATGTCGCGCACATAGATCACGTGGCCGCGCGAGGATGAGAACTTGTTGGACTCCATGGTCAGGTACTCGCTCGAGACCACCTCGGTGGGCAACTGGAGTTCGCCAAACTCGGACAGCCGCCCACCCTTGGACCCTTGACCGTTCGCCGCGAGGAGCTCGGCTGGCCATATCTGCGAATGGAAGGTGATGTTGTCCTTGCCCATGAAGTAATAGGACAACGCCTCGGGGTCGTTCCACCACTGGCGCCACGCGTCGGGCTCGCCCGAACGGCGCGCCCACTCGATCGAGGCGCTGAGGTAGCCGATCACGGCGTCGAACCACACATACAGGCGCTTGTTGGGATTGTCCTGCCACCCCATGAGCGGAACGGGGATGCCCCAGTCGATGTCGCGCGTCATGGCGCGCGGACGCACGTCCTTGAGCAGGTTGAGTGAGAAGTTCAGCACGTTCGGGCGCCACCCCTGGCGGGCCCCAAGCCACTCACCGAGCCGCTCGGCAAGGGCCGGAAGGTCCAGGAAGAAGTGTTCCGTGTCGACGAATTCGGGCTTCTCCCCGTTGATCTTGGAGACGGGGTCAATGAGGTCGATCGCGTCGAGTTGGTTGCCGCAGTTGTCGCACTGGTCGCCCCGTGCGCCGTCGTAGGCGCAGATAGGACACGTGCCTTCGATATATCGATCGGGCAGGGTGCGGCCGTTCGAGGGTGAGATGGCACCACGCGTGGTTCTGGCCACCATGTACCCGTTGGTGTGACACGCCGTGAACAGATCCTGGGCGACGCGGTAGTGGTTGCCGGTGGTGGTGCGGGTGAAGAGGTCATAACTCAGGCCCAACTGGACCAGGTCCTCGACGATCACCCGGTTGTAGCGGTCAGCCAACTCTTGAGCCGTCACGCCCTCGCGTTCGGCCTGGACCAGGATCGGGGTGCCGTGTTCGTCCGTTCCCGACACCATCAAGACGTCGTGACCGGCCATCCGCATGTACCGGCTGAACACGTCCGACGGAACTCCGAAACCGGCGACGTGGCCGATGTGGCGGGGCCCATTGGCGTACGGCCAGGCAACAGCGGAAAGGATGCGCGACATGCCGCTCATCCTAGTGACCGCATCGGCGCGCCTTGCGAGGTGTGCGTCGCGTACGCGCGTGTGGTGCCGGAAAGTGCTCACACACGGATGGGCATCGCTAGGGTGGGCACAGGCCCTCTCGGCGGCGGCCACGTCGCATGCTGGGGGTCCCACGCGCAGCTCAGACCGGAGGCAATCCGAAGATGACCACAGAGCCCACGCCTACACCGCCCGCCCCGCAGCGCCCTGGGACGGCACCGAACCCCTTTGTCGGCATTCCCATGAGCGACTACGCGCGAGACGCCGTCGCGCTCATCCTCCTGTTGGTGTCGTTGGCGTTGCCCTGGAGTTTCGGGGGGGCCGCGGGCACTCGCGGCGCCACCGACCACATCGGCGTCGTGCTCGCGACCGTGCTGAGCCTGCTGTCGTTGGCACTGACCTACCTGGCGCGGGCCCAGGTCTTCGGAACCGCCATGTCCGTGGGTCGGGCCGCGCTCGTGCGGGGGGCCGCGAACGTGCCCTATGCGCTGGTGGTCGCCGTCTACCTCATCGTCGATGCGTCCACGGGTTCGGACGAATGGTTCCGCTCGGGAGGCGTCGGCACGGCGGCGGCAGTGGGCCTGGCGGGTGCGACGGTGGCCGGGATGCCGCGCGAAAGCGAGACCGAGTCGCTGTCCCGTTGGCAAGTATCGACGATGCGTCGGGGGGCCGTGGGACTCGCCGCGTTGTGGACGGTGTTGTCGTTCCTCAACGTCATCCTGGTCCTCGTGGGCTACCGCGACTACGCGGGCACCGACCTGGCCAGGATCACCATCGCCGTGCTCATCGTGTTCGGTGTACTCGCCGCGGCAACGTGGGGCCTCTACGTGCGCAACGCCGCCGCGCGCGTGGCGATCCTCGCTGGCACGCTCGCTGTTCTCGCCACCACCGTCGTCGACTGGTGGACCGGTTGGGACTTGTCCGGATTCGGCGTCGAGTCGCTTCACCTGCCTGCCTTCGCGGTGCTGCCGTTGCTGACGTTGGGCGCCATGGTGTCGTCCCCGTTGGTGCGGTCGGGCATGAAGCGCATGCCTGCCTCGCAACGCGACAGCGGCGCGGCCGTGTGGCTCATGGTCGCGATCGCCAGCATCGCGGGTGCGACCATCGTCATGACAATTCTGGGGCTCGCCGGGGACGCGTTTGCGTCGACGGGGGTGGCCATCGGCTACATCGTGACGCTCGTGCTGATCGCCACTGCCGTGCTTGTCGCCGCCGCGTTCGTGCGACAGAACTTCGCGGGTTCACGCCTGCTCGCGATCGCCGTGGTCGGCGGCACGCTCCTCGTGGGCGTCGTGTCGCTCGTGCTCGTGGACACGCTTTCGAGCATCGGCAGCCTCGACGTGACCCTGCACGTCGGCCTCCCGCTCGCGGTGATCGCCCTGTTGACGCTGTCGATGCGCGGCGCGCCGGTTCACAGTTCAGGGCAGGCTGTAGCGCCCGAGACCCCGCCACACCCCCGTGCCGACGAGGCCGCCGACCCCTCGACGTCCGCTCACGCGCTCCACCAGATCGCGACCACGATCCCCGAACTGCGCCCCACCGTGGCCGCCAACCCATCGGCGTATCCCGAGTTGCTGGAGTGGATGGGTCAATTGGGCGAGCCAGACGTCGATGCGGCGCTCGCGCAGCGCGACGCGTAGGACGGGTTGGGGTGAGCGAGGGCCGTCGTCAGCGCTGGCCACGTGCCGCGACGACGGCGGCGTACAGGTCACGTTGCGCCACACCGAACGTCGCCGCCAAGTCGGCCACCACGGCCTTGGCCCGTTCTCCTTCGCCGACGCGCGTCAGGGCCTCCGCCACCAGTTGATCGAGCGTGGGAGCCTGCGCAGGGCGCCCGGCCACCACGATCGCGATCTCGCCCCGAAGCTCTTCCACCGCTGCCCAGGCGGCCAGTTCCGTCAGGGGGCCCCTGCGGGTCTGCTCGTAGCGCTTGGTGATCTCGCGCGACACGGAAGCCTGGCGGTCGGGGCCGAACGCCTCCGCCATGGCGTGGAGGGTGGCCCTCACCCGGTGGGGCGATTCGAAGAAGATGAGGGTGCGCTGCTCCGCGGCGAGCGCGGCCAAGGCTGACGCCTTCTCGCCCTCCTTGCGCGGCGGGAAGCCCTCGAACGCGAACCTGTCGGTGGGCAGGCCCGACAGTGCCAGCGCGGCCAGCGCGGCGGACGGACCGGGGAGCACCTCGATGGGAGCGTCGGCCGCGATAGCGGCCGTGAGGAGCCGGTAGCCGGGGTCGGAGACCAACGGCATCCCCGCGTCGGACACCACCACCACGGTCGCTCCGGCGAGCACGCGCTCCACCAGTCGCTGCGCCACGTGGCTTTCGTTGTGCTCGTGGAGCGCAACGAGCTCGCCCGCGATGCGTATCTGCGCTCGCATCGCCAATTCCTTGGTGACCCGGGTGTCCTCGGCCGCCACCACATCGGCCGTCGCGAGCGCCTCCCACAGCCTGGCACTGCCGTCGCCGACGTTGCCGATGGGCGTGGCGGCAAGGATGAGGCGGCCTGGCATGGGTCCAGACTGACACACGGCGCAACCGATACTGCGCTTGGCGGCGCTCCCGCGGGTTAGGCTCGTGCCGTGATCGTGACCCTGTGGCGCTGGCGCGCGACCGTCATGGCCTCGGCCGTCACCCTCCTGGCCGCGATCCTGCGTTTTGCCGACCTGGCGCACCCGCGGGCGCTCGTGTTCGACGAGGTGTACTACGTCCGCGGCGCGTACTCGCTTCTCACGCTCGGTTACGAGGGCAACTGGGGCGATGATGAAGGCCGCTTCGCTCAAGGCGACTTCTCGGATCTGGAGACGGAGGGCGACTACGTCGTCCATCCAATGGTCGGCAAGCTGTTGATCGCCGCCGGAATGAAAGTGTTCGGCAACGGACCCTTCGGATGGCGCTTTGCCGGAGCGTTCGTCGGCACCGCAACCGTGGTGATCGTGGCGCTGTTGATGCGCCGAATCCTGCGATCCACGCTGTGGGGCGGCGTTGCCGGTGTCTTGCTCGCGGTCGATGGCCTCCACATCGTCATGTCCCGCACCGCGATTCTCGACGTGTTCCTCACCTTCTTTGTGGTCGCGGGCTTCGCACTGTTGTGGCTCGATCGGTGGCGGGCGCAGCGCATCTACGCCGCCCACCCCGCGGACACGGTGGGCGGTTTCGGACCCCGGATGGGCATCAGGTGGTGGCGCCTTGCGGCTCTCGTCACGTTCGGACTGGCCACCGGAGTGAAGTGGTCCGGCCTGTACTTCGCGGCGGCCTTCATGGTGCTGTTCGTGCTCCTAGACGCCGCGGATCGCAAGGCCGCCGGGTATCGGCACTGGCTTTCGGCCACGGCGCTGCGCTCTGCGCTACCCGGGCTGGCCGCGACGCTCGTCATCCTTCCCACGGTGTACATCGCACAGTGGGCCAACTGGTTTGCCACAACCGGCTCGTACGGACGCCAGTGGGCGGAAAACAATCCGGGCGAGGGCGTCACGTGGTTGCCCGCTGCGTTGCGGTCGCTGTGGAACTATCACGTCTCGATCTACAACTTCCACAAGGGCCTGAGCACGCCACATCCGTGGGAGTCGCATCCCAGCGGCTGGATCATCCAGTTCCGGCCCACGTCGTTCTACTTCGAGCGGATCCAGGATGCACGCTGCCTGGGCGACACCTGCGTGCAGGCCATCACGTCGGTGGGCAATCCGCTGATCTGGTGGGTGGGTCTGGCTGCGCTGGCCTTGGCCATCTGGCGCTTTGTCGTCCACAAGGATCGGCTCGGCATCGTGCTGGCGGTGGGCACGTTTGCGTCGTGGTTGCCGTGGATTCCCTTCGCTCAGCGCACCATCTTCACGTTCTACGCGGTGACGATGGCGCCGTTCGTCGTGATGACGCTGACGTGGGGGCTTCAAAAGTTTGCGCAACCGGAAGCGCTCGAGGGCAGGTTCTCGCGAAGACGGGGTCTGGCCGTGGGCTGGTTCTTGGTGGCGGTGATCGCCGTCTCGGCGTTCTTCTATCCCGTGTGGACGGGTCAATCGATTCCCGAGTGGTATCGCACCATCCACGTGTGGCTACCCACCTGGTAGTCACGCGTTGGTGTTCTCGACCAGTCGCGACAGCACCAGGGCGCTCCTTGTGTTGTCCACCTGACGGGCCAACCTGATCGTCTCGAGGGCTTCCTCCAGGTCGATCATGGTTGCCGCACGCATGCGCACCAAGGCGTCGGCGGAGCCCGTGACCGTCCACGCCTCCACGACGTGAGAACTGCCGCCCAGAATGCGCCGCAATTCCTCGGGTGCGACCGTGCCCGTGCAGAAGAGTTCCACGATCGCCTCGATCGCCTGCCCGTCCACCGTGGGGTCGAGCCGCACTCCAAAACCCCTGATCACGCCCTCGGCCGTCATGCGGTCGATACGCCGCTTGACGGCGGAGGGCGACAGGCCCACGTGTTGGCCGATGGCGGCATAACTGGCACGGCCGTCCACCCTGAGTTCGTCGATGATGCGTCGATCCAGGTCGTCGATTGTCATGTCACACCGTCCCTCACGCTCGATTCTTGCATTGACAGGGCAAAATGCGTGCGTAATCCACGCAGACAATCGAATTCGTGCATGAGATTGTTGGCATCCTGGTGTCAGGAGGTCCCCATGACCATAACCGCGCCGTCCACGCGCGCCACGGATCGCATCGCAACCGCGATGACGGTCCTGATGTGCCGTCCCACGCACTTCACCGTCAACTATCGGATCAACCCGTGGATGGATCCCGACTGCCCCACCGACACCGGCCGGGCTGTGACCCAGTGGGAGCACCTGCGCGAGACGTACCGAGGGCTGGGCTTCGACGTGCGCGAGATCGCCCCCATCGCGGGGCTGCCGGACATGGTGTTCGCCGCCAACGGCGGCCTCGTGATCGACGACGTCGCCTACACGGCCAACTTCCACTTCCCCCAGCGTCAGCCCGAGGGGCCCGCATATGGCGCGTGGTTCGCATCGGCCGGACTGACGGTGCATTGGGCCCAATTCGTCAACGAGGGCGAAGGCGACTTCCTGCCCATCGGCGATGTCATTCTGGCTGGCCACGGCTTCCGCACGGATACCGCCAGTCACGACGAGGCTGCCCGCGTCTTTGGACGGGAGGTGGTGCCGCTTAGGCTCGTACGCCCGGAGTTCTACCACCTCGATACCGCCCTTGCGGTCCTCGACCGCCGCCCCGGCCATGAGCACGTCGCCTACCTTCCGGGTGCGTTCAGCGCCGCCAGCCTTGCCGAACTGCGCCGACGCTTCCCGGACGCCATCGAGGTGTCCGAGGCGGACGCCGCGGTGTTCGGCCTCAACGCGGTCTGCGACGGCCTGCACGTCGTCACTGCCGCGGCGGCGACGGGCTTCCACGCCCAACTGCGCGACCACGGCTACACCCCCATCGGCGTCGACCTGACCGAGTTGCTGCTCGGTGGCGGCGGCGCCAAGTGCTGCACGCTCGAACTGCGCAGCGTGCCAGGAAAGGAGTTCTGATGGTCCTGTATGTCGATGCCCCACGCATGCGCGAGTGGATCGGCGCACGCGGCGTCGAGCCCATCATCGTCGACCTGGTGGCCCGCCTGGAACAGACGTTTACCCGCTGGATGGACTTCGAACGCGCCCCCCGCCTCGCGTCGCACTCCCAGCACGGCGTGATCGAACTGATGCCCACCTCCGATGGCGAACACTTCGCGTTCAAATACGTCAACGGCCACCCGTCCAACCCAGACGTCGGGCTCCAGACGGTCTGCGGATTCGGGGTCTACGCCGACGTCGCGACGGGCTATCCGCTGATGGTCGCGGAGATGAATCTGTTGACGGCGCTGCGCACCGCCGCGACATCCGCGATGGCGGCAGGCTACCTGGCACGACCAGACTCGCGCGTGCATGCGCTCATCGGCACTGGCAGCCAGTCCGAGTTCCAGGCCCTCGCGATACGCGCCATCCTCGGCGTGGACTCCGTGCGCATCTGGGACGTCGACAGCGCGGCCATGGACAAGTTCGAACGCAACATGGCTGGCCTTGGCGTCGACATCTACCGGGCAACGAGTGCGGCCGACGCGGTGTCCGGGGCGGACATCGTCACCACCTGCACCGCCGACAAGGTCAACGCCAC
>JASBTB010000139.1 GCA_030148645.1 Demequina sp.
CCGCATGTCGGAACACCGTTTGAAGGCGGACGAGGCATATCAGATCGGCGAAATCGATCACCCCGTACGGGCGTACCTCGACATCGACGAAGTGATGCGCATTGCAAAACTTTCCGGTGCCGATGCGGTGTATCCCGGCTATGGCTTCCTCAGCGAGAACCCCGAACTCGCCCGTGCGTGCGCCGCCAACGGCATCGCGTTCGTCGGACCGCCCCCAGAAGTCCTCGAGATGGCAGGCAACAAGAAGACGGCCATCGACTCGGCCAAACGCGCCGGTATTCCCGTATTGGCGTCGACGGAACCCGGAACCGATGTCGACATCCTGTTGGCCGAGGCGGACAACGTCGGTTTCCCCATCTTTGTGAAGGCGGTCGCAGGCGGTGGTGGTCGAGGGATGCGTCGCGTCGAACACAAGGGCGACCTCGAAGGGGCGCTCAAGGCGGCTATGCGGGAGGCGGAGGCGGCTTTTGGGGACCCCACCGTGTTCCTTGAGCAGGCCGTGATAAGGCCCCGTCACATCGAGGTTCAGATTCTCGCCGATGCGCAAGGAAACGTCGTGCACCTGTACGAACGCGACTGCTCCTTGCAGCGTCGGCACCAGAAGGTCGTGGAAATCGCGCCAGCGCCAAATCTGGACCCTGAAGTACGCGAGGCGCTGTGCCGGGACGCTGTGGCCTTCGCCAAGTCGATTGGCTACGTCAACGCGGGCACCGTGGAGTTCTTGTTGGATACCGAGGGTCAGCGTGCCGGACAGCACGTCTTCATTGAGATGAACCCCCGCATCCAGGTGGAGCACACGGTCACGGAAGAGGTCACCGACATTGACCTGGTGAGCGCTCAGTTACGCATCGCGTCAGGGGAGACCCTCGAACAAATCGGCATCCGTCAGGACGAGATCCGCACCAATGGATTCGCCATACAGACCCGCATTACTACGGAGGACCCGGCGAATGGTTTCCAGCCCGACACCGGGCGCATCCTCGCCTACCGTAGCCCCGGTGGCGCGGGGGTGCGCCTTGATGGCGCCACGGGACTCGCGGGCGGCCGCGTCACAGGCCACTTTGACTCGATGTTGGTGAAGTTGACCTGTCGCGGACAGACTTTTCCGATGGCCGTGAGCCGTGCCCGCCGCGCGCTGGCGGAGTTCCGCATCAGGGGAGTGGCCAACAACGTGCCGTTCCTGCGAGCGGTGCTCGAGGATCCCGAGTTCCTCGCCGGAGATTTCTCGACGCGGTTCATCGAGGAGCGGCCAGACTTGGTCGCGGTGTCGCAGTCCCAGGACCGGTCCACCAAACTGCTCGCGTATCTGGGTTACGTGTCGATCAACCGGCCTCACGGCGAGCCACCCATGATGATACGCACGGCCACCAAACTGCCGGTTGTCGACACCACCGCAAAGATTCCCGATGGCGCCTTGCAGCACTTGCGCAAGGTCGGTCCCGCACAGTTCAGTGCCGATCTACGCGCACAAACTGCGCTCGCTGTCACCGAAACGACTTTGCGCGATGCCCATCAGAGTCTGCTGGCCACCCGTTTGCGGACATTCGACATGCTCCAGTCCGCTGATCACGTGGCGCGCTTGACACCACAGTTGCTCTCGGTCGAGGCATGGGGTGGCGCCACGTACGACGTGGCCATGCGATTCCTCAGCGAGGACCCGTGGAAGCGATTGGCGGCGTTGAGACAGGCCCTGCCCAATCTGCCGATCCAGATGCTGCTGCGGGGTCGCAACACGGTGGGCTACACGCCGTATCCCGACGAGGTGGCCCACGCCTTCGTACACGAGGCCGCAGCGACTGGTGTCGACATTTTTCGAATTTTCGATGCACTGAACGACATCGAACAGATGCGGCCCGCTATCGACGCGGTGCTCGAGACGGGCGTCGCCGTGGCGGAGGGCACGTTGTGCTACACGGCGGACATCACGAACCCACACGAGAAGCTCTACACGCTCGACTACTACCTGGGTCTGGCGGACAAACTCGTGCAGTCCGGCGTCCACATTCTCGCCATCAAGGACATGGCGGGTCTCTTGCGGGCCCCGGCCGCACGCACATTGGTGACGGCGCTGAGGAACAACTTCGACGTGCCCGTCCATCTCCACACACACGATACGGCAGGGGGGCAACTGGCCACGCTATTGGCAGCATCGGAAGCGGGCGTGGATGCGGTCGACGTGGCCAATGCAGCCATGGCGGGCACCACGTCGCAGCCCTCGATGTCAGCGCTCGTGGCCGCACTTGAGAACACGGAGCGCGACACGGGGTTGTCCCTTGAAGCGGTCACGGAACTCGAGCCGTATTGGGAGGCGGTGCGCCGCCTGTACGCACCGTTCGAATCGGGTCTGCCCGGACCCACTGGACGCGTTTACCGTCACGAGATCCCCGGCGGCCAACTGTCGAACCTGCGTCAGCAGGCCCTGTCGCTGGGACTCGGGGAGCGCTTTGAAGACATTGAGAACATGTACGCGGCGGCTGACAGGATCCTGGGACGACTGGTCAAGGTGACG
>JASBTB010000041.1 GCA_030148645.1 Demequina sp.
CGCATCTGCTCCATCGCCTGCCACATCGCGTCCGCCGCCTGACCGGGCATGAAGCCAGGACCGCTGAAACGGTGGGAACCACTCATGATGACCTCCTATGGGGGACTATGGCCGATACTGAACGATACATCGGTGAGGGGCAGTCGGGCAAGGGGCGGTGCTGGTGTTGGTCGGGCGCGGTGACGATGCTTCAGCCCGGCATCCTCACTCGGCGCGCGGTAGTCTTCGCCGCCCGCCTACCCTGGCCCCATGGCCGACTCCCCGGACGCCGCACCCCAGCGCGCCGCCCCACCCGACCCCACCCCCACCGGGAGCGGCGACAAGGCGGCCACCGGCGCATCGTCCCCGCGTCAGGCCCTCACCCTGTGGGTCGCGATCCTCGCCAGCTTTGTCGCGTTCCTCGACGGCAGCATCGTCACGGTGGCGCTGCCCGCGATCGAGCGCGAGTTGGGCGGCGGGGTGTCCACGCAGCAGTGGGTGGTGGACGCGTACCTCATCACGCTTGGGTCGCTGATCCTGGTGGCGGGATCGCTGTCCGACCTGATCGGCCGGGTACGGGTGCTCCGGATCGGGCTGCTGGGATTCGCGGCGGCGTCGATCGCCATCGCGCTCGCCCCCACCGCGGGTACCCTGATCGGCGCCCGCCTGGTGCAGGGCGCAGCGGGCGCGCTGCTGGTGCCGTCCAGCCTCGCCCTCATCATGAGCACCTTCCGTGGACCCGGCCAAGCCAAGGCGATCGGCACGTGGACCGGCGCCACCACCGGCGCGTTCGTGATCGGTCCGCTGGCGGGCGGCGTGCTCACGGACCTCGCATCGTGGCGGTGGGCGTTCGCCATCAACGTCCTGCCCATCGCGGTGACGCTGCTGCTCCTTGCGCGCCTCGCACGCACCGCTCCACCCGACCCGCGCGACCCCCACCAGCGCATCGATGTCACGGGTGCAGCGCTGGGCGCGGCGAGCCTGGGCGGTCTGGTCTACGCGCTTATCGAAGAGCCGCGCCTGGGCTGGACGCACCTCGCGATCGTCGCCACCGCCGCCCTGGGCGCGATCTGCCTGGCCGCGTTCCTGATCCATCAGGCGCACATCGCCCAACCGATGCTGCCACTTGGCCTGTTTCGCATCCGCAACTTCGCGTGGGGCAACGGCGCGACCCTGCTGGTCTACGGCGCGCTGTCGCTCAACGGCTTCATCGTCGCCGTGTACCTCCAGCAGGGCGCCGGGCTGAGCGCCACCCAGGCCGGGCTTGCGAGCCTGCCCATGACCCTGCTGATGATCGCTGGGTCGCGCTACGCAGGCCGCTGGTCGGGCGCGCTGGGTCCGCGGCTGTTCATGACGGCCGGGCCTGTCATCATGGCGGTCGGCTCGTTCATGCTCATGGCCGTCGCGGACGCCTTCTCCTACTGGACGCAGGTGCTGCCTGGGATCATCGTGTTCGGCGTGGGCCTCACCCTGACCGTCGCGCCGCTGACCAGCGCCATCCTGGGCGTGATCGACCCTGCGCGCTCCGGCATCGCGAGCGCCGTCAACAACGCCGTGTCGCGCATCGCTGGGCTCGTGGCGGTTGCGCTGATCGGCACCATCGTGGGCGGGGAACTGGATCTCGCGGGATTCCGCCAGGCGACCGCGGTGACGGGCGTGCTGCTCGCGGTGGGCGGGGCGCTCTCGTGGGCGGGGATTCGCAACGATGCGGTGGCTACCCCACCATAGAACCACACCTCAGGTAGACGGCGCACCCGGTCGTCGTCCCTCAGACCAGCGTCATCGCCACGGGCGTGGGGACCCCACTCGAGGCTCTCGGGCGGAAGCGAGGCCACACTCGTGATCTCGCCGCAGGACCCGCGTCAATGCTGGTTCCTGTCTCGAGGTCACACCGCACGGCCACCCTTGCCATCGATGCTCCACCCAGCGACGCGCGATGGTCGCGGTGACACGATCACCTGGCGCGACACGCTGGCTCCGGCACCCCGCAGACGCGATCGTCCCCGGGATATTGGGGTGGTGCGTAGTACGTCCGATTCGTGTGGCCGGCCCCCACAATGGGGGGCACGACGCGTTGTGGCTGCGTGCCATATACGTCGCCGGGCGGGACAACTACCTTCGAAGGGTGGTCAACACCGTACTCAGAGCCCGTACCGGAGTCGACATCGACGCACCACTCGTCAGACGGCTACTCGACTCCCAATTCCCCGAGGCGAAGTCCCTACCGGTGGGCGCCCACTTTGAGGGCAGGGACTGCACCGTCTGGCGCCTTGGCGACCACTGGGCGATGCGCCTGCCGCTGCACCAGCAGGCAGCCTCCAAGCAAGCGACCGAGACCGCCTGGATGCCGCGCATCGCGAAGGCGTGGCCGTTCGCGGCGCCCGTACCGGTGCGGGTTGGCAGGCCCTCCGGCGACTTCCCGTGGGCGTGGACCGTGGTGCCGTGGATCACGGGAACCCCCGCCCACGTGTCCCCCTTGGACCGCTTGGGCGTCGCGCAACTGGGTGCCGCCCTGCGCGCGCTGCACGCCCCCGCATCGCCCGAGGCCCCGCGCCACCCCCTTCGCTCCCTCACGCTGTTGCAACGCTCCGACGAAGTCGCCGAACGGATCGAGGCGCTCGTAGCGACCTCAGCGAAGTCCCCCTGGCGTCTGAACGCCAGCGCCGCCGCGCGTGTCTTTCGACATGGTGCAACCAGTTCGCGCCCCGCCGCCACCTGGACCCACCTCGACCTCCACCCGGGCAACATCCTCACGAACGATGGCGAGCTGGCAGGCATCATCGACTGGTCCGAGGCCGCCGCCGGAGACCCCGCCAGCGACCTGGGGCAGGCGCTGATCCTGGTGGGTCAGGACAGTTGGGACGCGCTCGCGATCGGCTACGGCGACATCGATGCCCGCGCCTTTGCTCGTGCCCGCGCGGAGGGCGTCTACTACTGCCTCGCGTTTGCCGCCGACGCAAACGGGGCCCGTGCTGCGGCGGGCTGGGCGGGTCTTGAGGCGCTGGGGGTCGCGCACCGCACCCGGTAGCCTCCGCGGCTTCGGGTTGCCGCGACATTAGGCTGGGGCCCATGAGTACCGGAGCCGAGCGCGTCTACGTGGCCCGCCTTGCTGGCACCACCGTGTTCGACCCCATCGGAGACGCGGTGGGCCGGGTGCGGGACGTCGTGTTGCTCTTGCGCCGCACCGGAGTGCCCACGGCGGTCGGGCTCGTGGTCGAGGTCCCCGGCAGGCGTCGCGTCTTCATGCCGCTGACCAGGGTGACCTCGATCGTCCCGGGCCAGGTCATCTGTACCGGCGTCGTCAACTTGCGCCGGTTCCAGGCGCGCGCGTCCGAGACCCTCGCCATCGGCGAGTTGTTCGATCGTTCGGTGACCCTCAGGGCGGACAAGTCCACCGCCTACATCGAAGACATCGCGATCGAGCAGACACGGGGTCGTCTGTGGCAGGTCACCAAACTCTATGTGCGCAGTGGGCAGCGCCGACGCGGCGTGCTCGGTTTCTCGCGCCGTGGCGCCTCCAGCGTGGTGGACATCGACGCCGTCATCGGCTTGGCGACACGTGACAAGTTGCAGGGCGCGGCCCTCGTCATTCAGTCGTTTGCCGATTACAAGCCAGCAGATTTGGCCGCCGCGCTCATGGAGATGAGCCCGACGCGCACCGCCGAGATCGCGGCCGCCTTGGACGACGAGCGGCTGGCGGACGTACTTGAGGAGATGCCGGAACGCGACCAAATCTTTCTCATGCGCACCCTTGACCCGGAACGCGCCGCCGACGTCCTCGAGGCGATGGAACGGGACGACGCCGCCGACCTCCTGGGAGACCTTCCCGAGCAGGACGCGGCCGCCCTGCTGGAACTCATGGAGCCGGATGACGCCAACCAGGTCCGCCAACTGCTCGGGTACGAGGGCGACAGTGCGGGCGGCCTGATGACCACCGAGCCCGTCATCGTCGGGCCGGAAACCACTGTGGCCACGTGCCTTGCCCTGGTGCGCCGCGAGGCCCTGCCCCCCGCGCTCGCGTCCATGGTGTTCGTGGTGCGTCCACCGCTAGAGACCCCCACGGGCCGCTACATCGGCCTCGTGCACCTTCAACGGCTGTTGCGCGAGGCGCCCCACGATTCTGTGGGCAACTACGTGGACCCTGCCATCTCCACACTCGCACCCGACGCTTCGCTCTCGGAAGTGTCGCGCCGGATGGCCGCCTACGACATCCTCGCGTTGCCCGTCGTGGACGAGCACCACCACCTCCTGGGAGCGATTTCGATCGACGACGTGCTGGACCACCTGTTGCCGCGCGACTGGCGCGAGCACGACGCGAGCGACCCGCACGCGCCGGGTCGGCCCGTTCAGGGCGGTACGCATGGCTGAACGGCTGGATCGCCCCAAGGGTGAGCACCGTCTGTTCGGTTCCCGCCCCGCTTCCCCGCGCAACGCGGACCGGTTTGGCAGGGTCTCGGAGGGCATCGCCCGCTTTCTGGGCACGCCCCGATTCCTCGTCTACCTCACGGTCTTCGTCATCTTCTGGTTGGCGTGGAACACATTCGGCCCCTCCAACCTGCGGTTCGACTCGGCGACGTACTACTTCACCGCGCTGACCCTGGTGTTGTCGCTGCAGGCGTCCTACGCAGCGCCCCTGATCCTGCTGGCGCAGAACCGCCAGGATGACCGCGATCGGGTGTCTGCCGAGCAGGACAGGCAGCGTGCCGAACGCTCACTCGCGGACACGGAGTATCTTGCCCGCGAGGTGGCCGCGCTGCGACAAGCACTCAACGAGACGGCGACCAGGGACTTTGTGCGCTCGGAATTGCGTGCGCTGTTGGAGGAGTTGCGTCAGGACGACCGGGCTCGCGAGCGCGATGACGGGGCCCACCCGGGGTAGGTGGGGCATCGCGCGCACCGGTGCGGTCCACGTCGGGTGAACACGACACCGTTGCGCGGTGTCTACGATGGTCGTATGCCCACGATCGAAGCTCTCCGCGACGCGCTTTCCACGGTTATCGACCCCGAGATTCGCAAACCGATCACGGAAATCGGCATGGTGCGTAGCGTCGAGGTCGAAGGCGACGGGATCGCCATCATCGGCATCGATCTGACCATCGCAGGCTGCCCCATGAGCGCACGCATCACGGGCGACGTCGAGGCGGCCGCCAAGTCCGTCGCCGGGGTCACCGCCGTGCGGGTTGAATTGGGCGTCATGAACGACGACCAGCGCGAGGGCCTGCGATCCTCGCTGCGCGGCGGCAAACCCGAGCCAGTGATCCCGTTCACTCAGCCTGGCAACCTCACCAGGGTGTACGCGATCGCCTCAGGCAAGGGCGGTGTCGGCAAGTCCACCGTGACCGCAAACCTGGCCGCCGCCATGGCAGCCGACGGCCTCAAGGTGGGAGTGCTCGACGCGGACATCTTCGGATTTTCCATTCCGGGCATGTTGGGGATCACCTCCCAGCCCACTCGCCTTGGCGACATGCTCCTACCGCCGATAGCCCACGAGGTCAAGGCGGTCAGTATCGGAATGTTCGTTCCGCAGGGCCAGCCAGTGGTGTGGCGGGGGCCCATGCTTCACCGCGCGCTCGAGCAGTTCCTGGTCGATGTGTTTTGGGGCGACGTGGATGCGCTGCTGCTTGACCTGCCGCCCGGCACCGGCGACATGGCGATCTCCGTTGCACAGTTGTTGCCCCACGCGGAACTCGTGGTCGTGACGACGCCACAGGTCGCGGCCGCGGGTGTGGCGGAGCGGGCCGGCTCCATCGCCACCCAGACGTCACAGTCTGTGGTGGGTGTCATCGAAAATATGGCCTGGCTCGACCAGCCGGACGGCAGCCGCCTGCACCTCTTTGGCGAGGGCGGCGGCCAGCGCGTGGCCGATCGCCTCAGCGCGACCCTCGGCACGCCGGTGCCACTGCTCGGCCAGATCCCGCTCGACATGAGCGCGCGAGAGAGCGGGGACGCGGGCACTCCGGTTGTCCTGTCCCACCCCGAGTCGCCCGCCGCCATCGCGTTGCGCGACATGGCTCGCGTCCTGGGCGCACGCCAACGCGGCCTTGCGGGTCGTTCGCTGGGCGTGTCCCCAGTTGCCCACTAACGACCGCTAGGCGGCCGTGTCGGCCGCGTGACGGTGCGCCTCACGCCGGGGGCCCCATCCCGCAATGATGGCGGCGATGAGGCCGGACACCACGGCGCCAGTGGACACCGCGGGCGTCGCCAAGGCTCCGAGTAGGGCATCGTCCCAGCCAAGCCCCGAGCCCAGACCGTTGCCAAGGGAACCCGCGACGTCACCGATCTTCTGGTTGACGAGTCCCGTGGTCGCGAGAAGATGCACCCCGATGGCGGTCAACACGAACGCGGTGATCTGCGCCTTCAAGCCCCGACACTCACTCAAGTACCGCACCGTGAAGCCCACCGCCGCGGCCTCGCTAAGCCCGAGCAGCACCAGGGCGAGAAGTATCTGGGAGTCTGGCACCAGCACCGACAGGAGGACGCCCAGCACCAAGGCCACGATGAGCCCACCGAGCACGGCACCCATGCGGTTGCGACGCAGGCGCCCCACCACGGAAGGCGGCGCCTCGACCACCGGCGCTGGCGTGGTGGCCTCCGGCTGAGTTGGCTGAGGGGTGGGCTCCGGCTCGGGAGTGGCGGAGGAAGGCGTCTTGCGGGCAGCCATGCGATTGCTCCTCGAGTAGGTGGCGTGTGCCTTCCATCATGGCATGCCCGTGGCGCGGCAAGGAGATCGGCCTTTGGCATGATGGGCATATGACCGTTTCGTCGGACCTCACCGAACCGCGCTGGCTGGCGGCGTGGTCCCTCGAAGAGGGCGAGCGGCGAGCGCGGGCCCGCCTGCGCCAGGCGTTTGGCGTCGAGGCACGTCACGTCTGGTCGGCCCCTGGCCACCTCACTATCGTCGGCGAATACACGGACATCAGCCAAGGAGTGTCGCTACCGGCGGTGATCCCGCACCGCACGTATGTGGCGGCTGCCCGCCGACCCGATCGTGTGGTGCGCATGGCCACCGATCTGCCCGACGCCACAGGGGCCTACTCGCCCGTCTGGGAAGGCGACCTGGACTCGCTGCTCAGTCGTGTCGACCAGAACCGCTGGATGGCGCATCCCGCGGGCGTTCTGTGGGCCCTGCTCGAGCGCGGGTACGCGAGTACGGGAATGGACTTGGCATTCGCCTCATGCGTGCCGCCGTCCGCTGGCCTCAGTTCATCGACGGCGCTGGCCGCTGCGACGGCGCTGGCCGCCAACGGGCTGTGGGGTCTGGCGCTCACGACGGACATCACCGCGGTCGAACTCGCCCAGGTGTGTATCGACGCCGAGACAGACATGGCGGGCGGTGCCACTGCTGGCCTGGCCCAACACGCGGTCCTGCGATGCACACCAGGACAGGCGCTCCACGTCGACTTTGCCGTTGACCCTCCCGTCGCCACCGCGTGCCCCCTCACGTTCGCCGAATACGGCCTTGGCCTCCTCGTGATCGACACGGGGGTGGCGCACGCCGATCACGACGCCGTCATCCGTGAGCGCGTGACGCAGACCCGCCAGGCGGCGCAGGCCCTGGGCGTGGACAGCATCGGCGCCTTGCGCACGGTGCCCGGCGGGTTTGCGCGCGTCGAAGCGCTCGACGACCCACTGTTGCGTAAGCGAGCCCGTCACGTCTTCACCGAAAACGAGCGGGTGGAGTTGGTGAGGGACGAACTGACAGGGACCGCGCCCGCGCACGAGCGATTCGTTGCCGTCGGCAAGGCCATGTACCGTTCGCACGCATCGCTTGAGACTGACTTTGACGTCAGTGGCGACGCACTCAATCTTGCGGTCGACACGGCGTTCAAGGCGGGCGCCCTGGGTGCCCGCCTGACTGGCTGTGGCCGTGGCGGGTCGGCGGTGGCTCTGGTTCGACGCGCTCAGGCGACGGGCACGGCGCAAGCCATCAACGCGGCGTTCATGCAGAGGGCTCTGCCGCGTCCCGCGTTTGGGTTCTTCTAGTGTGGTACGCCGTCGGTTGTCCGGTTCGGGTGTAGCCCGTGCTCTGGCGATGCCCCGGCGAGGTCCCCGGTGGTGCGGCAGTCACCGGGGCTGTCGCGTACTGCGCGGACGATGCCGCGCTACGCCCCCCCGCACCGGTGGACCCGCGACCCGGATATCATGGGGCAGGCGTGTCGGACGCCGCATCGGGGAGGTGCCCATGAGGATCGGTGAACTCGCCCGGGAGGGTGGCGTGAACCCGAAGACGATCCGCTACTACGAGTCGATCGGGCTTCTGCCCGAGCCTGATCGCACGGCATCGGGATACCGCGACTACGAGGCAGCCGACCTGGCGCAATTGACCTTCATCCGCAGCGCCAAGCGGTTGGGCATCAGCCTGGACGAGATCAGGGAAATCCTGGCCTTCCAGCGGCGGGGCGAGGCGCCGTGCGCCTACGTCCGCGGCGTCCTCGACGCCCAGTTACACACGATCGACCGCAAGATCGACGAGCTCCGGAGACTGCGAACGGAACTCAGGGAACTGTCCATCGAGGCGGGACGACTGCCCGAAAGCACCCCGAGAGGGTCCTGCGGACTCATTGCCCACGCCGGGCGCAAGGCGAGGCCCACTTAGCCGACGGTGGCGGGAAGCGCCCACCCGCCCGGCGCCGCCGTGCCGATTCGCCACCTGTTCGGTCCAGTCCTGGACCGCGTCGCGGACGCTCGGAGCGTCGCGGCCCATCGCCTGAGTGCGGCTCAAGCACGCGGCCGGCACGCCATCATCTCGTCCCTGGCGAGCCGAGGGCGAGCACCCACGCAGCCCCGATGGCGAGCGCAGCGACCACGAACGCGGTGACCTCGGCGCTGCGGGCCGTCCACAACCCGCTGCGCCACGCCCGGGGATGCAACGCACGCCCGGCCCTGCCCGACCACCATCCGACATGGCGACCGAACGCCCCCACGTCCGCCGCGCGCAACCGTGCACCGAAACTGTTGGCAAGAACCAGCGACACCGACCCGATCATCGCGACCATCGCCCACACCGGACCCACCAGACCGGTAACCGCGAGCGGCACACCGATGCCGTTGAACACGAACGCCACAGCGAGGTTCTGCTTGGTCTTACGGAAGGACTCCACACCAATGTCACGGGCATCCGCGATCAGGGCCAGCCGCTCGCCGACAAGCACGATGTCGGCCGACTCGATCGCGATGTCGGTGCCCACCCCCACGGCGATGCCGATGTCGGCCTGGGTGAGCGCGGGTGCGTCGTTGATGCCATCCCCGACCATCGCCACCCGCAGCCCCTGACGCTGAAGCTCGCGTACGGCATCGGCCTTCTGCCCGGGCAGCAGTCCGGCACGCACGTCACCGATGCCTACTTGGGCGCCCACCGCTGCGGCGGTGAGCGCGTTGTCGCCGGTCAACATCACCGGCTCGATCCCCAGTCGGCGTAGCCTGTGCACCGCCTGGGCCGCATCGGGCTTGACCTCGTCGGCGATGCCGACCAGGCCGAGCAACTGGCCGTCGCGAGCGACCCCGACCACGGTCCGGGCCTGCTCCTCCATGTGCTCACGCCTTGGCGCGAGCGAACCGAGACCCTGCTCGCCCGCCACCCAATCGGGGCGCCCGACACTGATGGTGCTGCCCGCGACGGTCGCGCTCACACCCTGACCGGTCTTCGAGAAGAAGGCCTCCGGGTCGTCGCTGTCGAGGCCCGCATCGAAGGCCGCGCGGACGATGGCGCGCCCCAGTGGGTGCTCCGAGTGGACCTCGGCGGTCGCTGCCGCCGCCAGCAACTCGTCGTCCGTGACACCGCTGGTAGGCACGAGGTCGGTGATCGTCGGCTTGCCAGCCGTGAGCGTACCGGTCTTGTCCAGCACCACCCGGTTGATGTGTCCGAAGATCTGAAACGCCTCCCCCGAGCGCACCAGGATGCCCTTTGCGGCGGCATTCCCGCCACCACGCATCATCGCCAGCGGCGTGGCCATCCCAAGCGCGCATGGATACCCGAGCACCAGAACCGCCAGCGCGGCGAAGATCGCACGCGGGGTGTCGGGCTGGCCCGCTGCGGCCCAGGCGCCCACGGTCCAGATCAGGAGCGCGAGCACCGCGGTCGAGAGCACCGCCGGGACGTAGATCGCGATGATCCGGTCGACGAGCTGGATGATCCCTGGCTTGAGGGCGCGCGCCTGCTCGATGTGGCGGGCCACCTGGGTCAGGAACGAATCCTCACCCACCTTGGTCACCTCGACGGTGAGGGTGCCAGTCTGATTGACCGAGCCGCCGATCACCTCCGCGCCTTCGCGCTTGTCGGCGGGCATCGGTTCTCCGGTGACCATCGACTCGTCGACGCCGGAGCTACCGAACACGACGCGTCCGTCGAGCGGGACCCGTTCGCCGGGCCGGACGCGGACGTGGTCGCCGATGCCCACCTCGTCGACGGGCACCTCCTGCTCGACACCGTCACGGATCACCCGCGCGGTGTCGGGCTGTAGCGCGAGCAGTCGGCGTACCGCCTCGCTGGAGCGGTGCCGCACCAGCGAGGACGCGAAGCCGGACAGCAGGTGGTAGGTGGTGATCAACACCGTGGTCACCAAGAAGTCTCCGGCCGCAAACGTCGCCGGTGCGACGAACAACCCGAGCAGCCCACCCAGCAGGCCGCCGAACGCGCCCGCCTCGAGCAGCACGTGCTGGTTGAGGATGCCGCGCCGCGCCGACTGCCATGCCATTGTCAGGATCGGGCGCGCCACCACAAAGATCATCGCCAGTGCGAGACCCAGGAGCACCCACGGCCCGACGCCGAACACGCGACCCGCGACGGCAATCCGCACGGGGGAACCGGCCCAACTGAACACCATCAGCCCGAGGGCCACGACGGTGAACCACAGCCCGGTCAGGAAGCGGTTGCGCTCCTGCGCCAACTCTGCCTCGGCCTCCTCAAAGGTTGCGGTCTTGCGTGGGTCGCGCACCGTGTAGCCGAACTCGCGTAGCGTGCCGGCGATCTGCGCCGGGAAGATCGTTTCGGGGCGGTAGGTGACCAGCCCCTCCTCGTGCGCGAGAGACACCGCGACGGACTCCACGCCTGCCTGTCGGTTCAGCGATTTCTCGATCGTGGAAGCACAGAAGGAGCAGTGCAGGCCCCCGATCCTCAGGTGGAGGTGGGCGCGTCCCTGCTCGTCGATGCGCGGCGGTTCGGCGAACCACGGTTCCGGGTCCATCGCGAGGGACGTGGTTTCCGGAACCCGTTCTTGGTCCGGCCCACCCCCCGTTGGCATCGGCCGGTTCATCGGTCGACCTCGTAGCCGGCCTCGGTGACCCGGGCGACCACGTCATCGCGGCCCACCTCGCCTTCAACGAGCACGCGGACCTCACCGGTTCGGTGGTCGGCAGTGGCCCGCCGTACGCCGGTCAGTTGGCCGACCGCCGCGCTCACCCGTTCCTCGCACTTCTCACAGCCCATCCCGCCTAACTGCAACTCGATCCTGCTCGTCATGACGTCCTCCACGTGCGCACGGCTTGCCCTTGCCACCATCGTGCAACGTTCCAGTCACGGGAAGTCAACACCGCGGGACCGTGCTCGCCCCCTGGCCTACGGCTGCGGCAGGCGAGCCCCTGCGCGGCGCTCGTGCACGCGCCTCGGTGCGGCAAGAGATCCGGGGCGGTGGGTGGCGCTACCGGGACCCGACCCTGTAGTCCACCACGAGCGGCGCGTGATCCGACCACCGCTTGTCCCACGCGGCCGCACGATCGACCGTTACCGCGAAGGCAGTGGTGGCCATGGCTGGCGTCGCATACTGGTAGTCGATGCGCCACCCGGCATCGTTGTCGAACGCCCTGCCCCGCATCGACCACCAGGTGTAGGGGCCGTCCTGTTCGCCCACCACGGCGCGGTGAACGTCGACCCAACCGGCGTCGGTCCAGCGGTCCAGATAGGCCCGCTCCTGCGGCAAGAACCCCGCTGACTTGAGGTTACCCTTCCAGTTCTTGATGTCGTGCTCCGTGTGGGCGGTGTTGATGTCCCCCGCCACCACGACGCGCTCGTAGGCGCCCGAGAGCTGGGCCAGGCGAACGGTCATGAGGTCGAGGAACTGGTACTTCGCGTCCATCTTGGGTGTGCCCGCCTCGCCGGAGTGGACGTAGACGGAGACCACGCGGACGGGGCCATCGGCGGACGGCACGGTGGCCTCGACCCACCGGCCGGTGTGGGCAGCTTTTGAGGCCGCATCCCCCAGGGCCTGCGTTCCCGCCAGCACGTCAGTCACGGGCTCTCGCGACAGGATCGCCACACCGGCGCGGCCCTTGATCTCGCACGCCTGTTGCGCGACGCGCCAGCCTGCCGAGAAGGCCGCCTCCACCACATCGTGCGGAGCCCTGACCTCCTGAAGGCACACCACATCGGCACCGACCGCGTCGAGCCACTCCTGCATGCCTTTGCGAAGGGCCGCTCGGACCCCGTTGACGTTGACAGTGACGATGCGCATCAGTGGATTCCTCGAAGTGGGGTGGGGACCTGGGCTCAAGAACCCACGCTACTGGGCACCACGGACACGCCGATCGCGCACCTGCCGCTCGCTGGCCTCCACGACGTTCGCCAACAGCATGGCCCGCGTCATGGGACCGACACCCCCTGGGTTCGGAGAATGCCACGAGGCCTTGTCGAGGGCATCCGCCGCGATGTCGCCAACAACCTTCGACTTGCCAGTGTCTGGGTCGGTGACGCGGGACACACCCACGTCGATCAGCACCACGCCGTCTTTGACCATGCCCGCCGGGATGATTCCCGGCACGCCAGCGGCGGCGACAATGACATCGGCATGGCGGGTGTGAGAGTCGAGGTCCGTGGTGCCTGTGTGGCACAGGGTCACGGTCGCGTTGACGGCCTTGCGCGTGAGCAGCAGCCCGATGCTACGCCCCACCGTGGTGCCGCGCCCCACGACCACGACATGCTTGCCCGCAAGCGACACCCCATGCCGCTCGACGAGTTCAATGATGCCTCTGGGCGTGCACGGCACGGGACTCGTGACTGTCTGCCCGACACGCAACACGAGTCGGCCCAGGTTCGTCGGGTGCAGGCCGTCCGCATCCTTGTCCGGGTCGACGAGTTCGAGAACCTGGTTGGCGTCGATCCCCGCTGGTAGCGGCAGCTGCACGATGAATCCGGTGCACGCCGGATTGTGATTGAGGCGGTGGACTGCCGCCTCGATGTCTGCCTGCGACGCCGTTTCCGGGAGGTCTTCCCGGATCGAGGTGATGCCCACCTCGGCGCAGTCGGCGTGTTTGCCGTTGACGTACCACGTGGAGCCCGGATCGCTACCGACCAGGAGGGTGCCCAAACCTGGGACGATGCCGCGCGTGGCGAGCGCGGCGACCCTCTCGGCCAGTTCGGCCTTGATGGTTGCGGCGGTCGCTTTGCCGTCGAGAACGCCCACCATCTACTGAACGAGACCCGGGTACAGCGGGAAGGCCCCGGCAAGCGTGGTCACCCGAGCGCGTAGCGCCTCCACGTCGGCGTGGCCCTTCAGTGCGGTCGCGATGATGTCTGCGACCTCGGCGAACTCGGTGGCACCGAAGCCCCTGGTCGCCAACGCCGGGGTGCCGATGCGCACCCCGGACGTCACCATCGGTGGCCGGGGATCGAACGGCACGGCGTTGCGGTTGACCGTAATGCCCACCTCGTGCAGCAGGTCTTGGGCCTGCTGACCGTCGATCGGCGAGTTGCGAAGATCCACCAGGACCAAGTGCACATCAGTGCCACCAGTAACGACGTTGATACCCGCCTCGATCGCGTCGGGTGCCGTGAGGCGCTCCGCAAGGAGGCGTGCGCCCTCGACCACGCGTGCTTGACGGTGCCTGAACTCCTCACCCGCCGCCACCTTCAGCGCGACGGCCTTGGCGGCGATCACGTGCATGAGCGGGCCACCTTGCTGGCCGGGGAACACCGCGGAGTTGAGTTTCTTCGCCAGTTCCATGTCGCGGGCGACAATCAGTCCGGAGCGGGGGCCGCCCAGCGTCTTGTGCACGGTCGTCGACACCACATCCGAGTCAGGCACGGGGTTCGGGTGCAGGTTGGCCGCCACCAGCCCGGCGAAGTGCGCCATGTCGGTCCACAGCTTGGCACCCACCTCGTCGGCGATCTCGCGGAAGGCCGCGAAGTCGAGGTGACGGGGGTAGGCAGACCAGCCCGCGATGATGACGTCGGGGCGCTCGGCGAGCGCCTGAGCGCGCACCTGCTCCATCTCGATGCGGTGGGACTGCTCGTTGAGGCCGTACGCCGCAACCTCGTACAGTTTGCCGGAGAAGTTGAGCTTCATGCCGTGTGTGAGGTGGCCGCCGTGGGCAAGGGACAGGCCCATGATCTTCTGACCGGGGTCGATGAGCGCATGCAGCACGGCGGCGTTGGCGGTGGCGCCCGAGTGAGGCTGCACGTTCGCGTACTGTGCACCAAACAGGCTCTTGGCACGATCGATGGCGATCGACTCGGCGACGTCCACCTCTTCGCAACCACCGTAGTAGCGGCGGCCGGGGTAGCCCTCGGCGTACTTGTTGGTCAGCACCGAACCCTGCGCCTGGAGTACCGCCCGGGGAACAAAGTTCTCGGAGGCAATCATTTCGAGGTAGTCGCGCTGGCGCCCCAACTCGCGGTCCAGGACGCTCGCGATATCGGGGTCCAGGTCAGTCAGAGTGGAGTTCATGATGGCCTGTGTGCCAGAGGGTGTCGCGGAGTCGGTCATCGCGGGTCCTTCGCGTCAGTCGGCGCGCGCGGCGCCGAAGTGAGTGTTCGGCGACCGTGGCCCAGGCGGAACGACCATGGTCGGCAGGAGCACCAGATGATGGACCACCCGCCAGGTCGCTTCCTCGCGGTGAACCGCGTGCGCCAGTCGCGACGGCGCCAGTGTATCCGATGCGGCGCGGTGGCGCCAAAGGGGTTCGGAGCCCTGCACACCGGACCCTGGACAACGGCGCCGTGCGGCCGATAGGGCTCGCATGAGACTCGACGCCAGGAGAAAGTTCAGCGTCGGCGCCCCGACGCGCGCCGCCCGCGGTTCGCGTTCGCTCGCCACGGCCGTGGTCGCGACGGTGCATTCGCCGCTAAGAACTGGCGAACGCCTGATGTCGTCCCTGGGCCTGGGGTTCCGGTTGGGCCTGCTGGTGGGCCTACTCGTGATCCCGACAGCCGTGGCCGGCCTGTACTACTTCGATCTTGCGCGACAACAGCAGACTTTCACCAGCATGGAACGAGCGGGCATCGCGGTCGCCGGCCCAGCGATTGAGGCGCTGGCGCTCACCACGGCGGGCGGCCAACCCGACCTTGAGGCGGTTTCCCGGGCGGTCGTCGCTCACCCCGAACTCGGGGTGGGCGACGCCTGGGATGAGGTCGTCTCGGGCACCGCCACCATGTCCGATCCAGCCTCCCGCGACGCCCTCGCCCACAGCCTGTACACGTTCCTCGAGACTGTGTCCAACGAATCGAACCTCGCACTCGATTCGGAACTCGATTCCCGCTACGTGATCGCGATGGCACTGGAAGAGATACCAAAGGCACTCCTCGCGCTGACCGATGCGAGTTTCGCACCGGAGGGCACCGATTCCGCCAAGACGAGTGCGTACGCAATACTGGCGGCACAACTCATCGACTCGGCCCATCGCATCACCACCTACCGCACGGCAGTCGCCGAGTTGACCGCCGACGCGCGAATCGAACAGGAGTTGACCAGCCTCGCCGCGGTCTCCGACGACCTACGAGCACTGTCGGTCTTCATGAGCGGGTCTCTCGCGTATCCGGCCGCGATCGACCCCACCGACGCCGCCACCCGAATTTCCACAGCCGTGCCGACCGTCCTTTCCGGGCTCGACCGCATCATCGCCACCCGCACCGACGCCCTCAAACGGGACACGCAGGTGGGCATCGCCGTGATCGCGGTGAGTCTGGTGGTCGCGCTGGCGTGGGCAGGTGCGGTGCTCCTGGTCACCCGCAAGCACGTCGGTGAATTGGTCTCGGCCATGTCGCGTCTCGCGTCGCGCAACCTCACCCCGCACCCGGTGCCGGCTGGCCGCGACGAATTTGGGCGCATCGGCCGTGAACTCGAGACCGCTCGCGCGGACCTTGCCCTGGCGTTCCGCACGCTCGCCGAACATACGGAGGGAGTGGCTGGCGCGTCCGCCCAGGTCAGCACCACCACGAGCGTCGTGGATGGCGCCGCTCACGACACCCTTGCGCTGACACGCGAGACTGAGTCAGAGGTGATCGGGGTGGAGCGCCTCTTGGACGACGTGTCCGCGTCCGGCACCAGCCTGAACTCCGCCACGAACGAGGTGGCGCACGGCATCGACCTGGTCAACACGTCGTCTCAGCGCGTGTTCGAACAGATCTCGCGCGCCGCTGACTTGGCGGGTGCCCTGGGCCGTTCGAGCCAGGGCATAGCCAAGTCCGTCGACGCCATCACGGCCATCGCGTCACAGACCCGCCTGCTGGCGCTGAACGCCTCTATCGAAGCCGCCCGTGCCGGAGAGGCGGGCAAGGGCTTCGCCGTGGTGGCTGGGGAGGTCGAGACGCTCGCCAGCCAATCACGTGAGGCCTCGGCAGCGATCGGACGCGTCGCGGCGGATCAACACGACGACATCGAAACCGTGCTGGCCGCTTTGAACCGCGCCCAGGCGGCGGTGTCCGACGCGGCGCGGGCTCACGAAACTGTGACGGTAGCGGCAACCCAGCAACGCAGTTCGATCGTCGCCATCAACGACTCGATTGCTGGCACCGTCGAAGCGACCAACCGCATCACCGAGCAGGCCGCCAAGGTGGCCGTCGAGGCGGGCGGAACGGCACGCACGATGGACGACTTGAGGTCTGCGGCGCAAGAACTCGACACGATTGCACGCAGTCTCAGCGAGCAAGTGGGTCAGTTTCAGTACTAGCGGGCCCCCAGACCAGCAGTCCGGAACCGGTCAAGCGTCGTCGACGATGTTGCCCGCCTCAAGGATCTTGCGCAGGTATGCGTAGGTGAGGTCACCTGATACCTCGTCGAACTGGTGCTCGTAGCCTGCCTTGTTATACAGCGCGATGTTGTGCTTTGAGTTCTGCCCTGTGAACACCCACACCTCGGTCGTGTTGTCGGGCAGGTAGGTCAACACCGCAAAGAGCAACTTCGTGCCGATGCCTCGTGCCTGCAGATCCGGCACCACGGCGAGGCGACCGATGGTGGCCTTGTCGCCCTCAAGTCCCACACGAATGGAACCGACGAGGCGAGGTCCGTGCCACGCACCCAGCGTCACGACATCGTCGCGAGCCAGGTCCTCGTGAAGCTGCTCTAGCGTCTGGGTGAGCGCCGGAATATGAGGGTCGTTGTACAACTGTGCCTCGGCGACAAAGGCCGCGCGGCGGACGGTCAACAACTCACCCGCGTGATCGTGGCCGATGGGGTCGATCCGCACGTCGAAGTCGTCGCTCATGTCCCTATCGTGTCAGGATTTTCGCCCGAACACGACTAGCCTTGAGGCCGTGTTCACCGAACTGACTGCGTGGGTGCTGTCCCTGTCGTGCCCGGACCGTCCCGGAATTGTCCATGCCGTTTCCGGCCTGCTCGCCGAGCACGGCGGCAACATCACGGAATCGCAGCAATTCGGGGACCCTGACACTGGCCTGTTCTTCATGCGCGTCGAGGTCACCGCGCCCACGCCACGAGACGAATTGGAGAGTGCACTAGGCGCTCTCGCCGCACGTTTTCACATGACGTGGAGCCTCGACATCGCCGGGCGTCGCATGCGCACGGTCGTCATGGTGTCCAAGGCCGCACATTGCATCAACGACCTGCTTTTCCGCGAGCGAGCGGGAACCTTGCCGGTCGACATCGTCGCGGTGGTCGGCAATCACCAGACACTACGCGACCTCGCCGAGTTCTATGAAAAGCGGTTCGTTCACCTCCCAGTCACGGCCCACACCAAGGCCACTGCGGAGGCGTCGCTGCTCGGGCTCATCGACGAACTGGGCGCCGAGTTGGTGGTGCTGGCACGCTACATGCAGATCCTGTCCCCCGACTTGTCGCGAACGCTCCACGGCCGCGCCATCAACATCCACCATTCGTTCCTGCCCAGTTTCAAAGGTGCTCGCCCGTACTTCCAGGCCCACGACCGCGGCGTGAAGCTCATCGGCGCGACCGCCCACTACGTGACCTCCGACTTGGACGAGGGGCCCATCATCGAGCAGGACGTCGACCGCGTCGACCACACGCACACTCCCGAGACACTCACCGCGATCGGGGCCGATGTCGAGCGGCGCGCCCTTGCGCGCGCCGTGCGCTGGCACGCGGAGCATCGGGTGCTCCTGGATGGTCACCGCACCATCGTGTTCCGATAGCGCGATTGCGCCCATTCGTCCGATGCCGGATCGGGATCGAGGCCCAGTACCGCCGTCGCTACACCAGGCCCAGCACCCTCCGGGCAACGGTGGTGGCGGCGGCCACCGCCTCCTCGCGGGCAACGCCAGCGGCCACACACACGTCTACGGCCCTGTCCATCGTCAGGGCCGAGCCAGCGAGTGTGTCGGTGCCAGCGATCACGGCGCGGCCGTCCATCACGTCCACGTCGAGCCCGCCCAGTGCGTACCGCCCGGAAGCGGCCGACGCCGCAGCCATGGCGTCGGTCACGAGCGCCACGCGCCCCGGAGCCGCCGCGAAGAGCATCACGAGTAGCCTGGGGTCGATGTGGACGCCGTCGGCGATCACCTCCAAGGTGACGCGTTCGTCGGCCAAGGCGGCACCGACCACGCCCGGGGCGCGGCCAGCGATTCCGTGCATCGCATTGAACGCATGGGTGACCAGCGTCGCCCCGGAGTCGAAGGCTGCCTGGGCGACCTCGGCGTCGGCCTCCGTGTGGCCCACCGCCACCACCACCCCCGCCGCGACGAAACGCTCGATCGCCTCGAGCGCATGCGGGAGTTCCGGCGCGATGGTGACCTGGCGGACGATGCCGTCGGCTGCCTCCAGCAATGCCGCGACGATGTCGGGCGTCGGGACGGCGAGCGCCGCCGCGTCGTGCGCGCCTTTGCGGTTGGGCGCCAGGAAGGGGCCTTCCAGGTGAACCCCGAGGAGGCCGGCGTCGTGTGCCATTGCGGCGCGAATGACGCCCATGGCGGATACGGTTGACTCGAGAGGCGCCGATACCAGGGAGGCGACAACACTGGCGGTGCCGTGTGCGCGATGGGCCGCGAGCGCCGCGAGCGTGCCGTCGACCGTGTCGCCAAAGCAGTGGCCGCCACCGCCGTGACAGTGAATGTCGGTGTACACGCTAGAGCCCCTGCCACGCGGGCTTGTGCTCTTGAGCCCAACGGTAGTAGTCCGCATGTTTCAGTCGCGAGGCGGCCGCCTCATCGACCACCACCGTGACGTGCGAGTGCAGTTGGATGGCCGAGCCTGGCATCGACGCTGTCACGGGACCCTCGACCGCCCCGGCAACGGCCTCGGCCTTACCCCGACCGAACGCGAGCAAGACGAGGTGGTGTGCCCTCAGGATCGTTCCGAGCCCCTGTGTCACGCAGTGGATCGGCACCTCGTCCAAGGACTCGAAGAATCGGGCGTTGTCGGCTCGGGTCTGTTCCGTCAGTGTCTTGACACGTGTCAGGGATCCGAAACTCGATCCCGGTTCGTTGAAACCGATGTGTCCCGTCGTGCCGATACCGAGCAACTGGAGATTCACCCCACCGCTTGCCCGCAACGCCGCCTCGTAGCGCTCGCCCGCGGTCTCGATCCCCTCGGCGCGGCCGTCCGGCACGTTCACCCTGGTGGGATCGAAGCCGAGTGGCTGCGTGACCTCGCGGTCGATCACCGCTCGATAGCTCTGAGGATGGCCCTCGGGTAGCCCCACGTACTCGTCCAACGCAAACGCGAACGCCGCCGAGAAGTCCACTTCGCGCGCCTTGCGTTGCGCCAGTGCGCGATACACGGGTACGGGCGTCGACCCCGTCGCGACGCCCAGGACGAATTCGGGGGTGATCTGAAGATGTTCCGCAATGTGGTCGGACACCAACCGCCCGGCGGTCTCGGCGCTGTCGACAATGATCACTTCAGCCACGTCCCGCTCCTGTCATCGCCGCTCCGATGGCCGCAAGGGGCGCATCTGGATCCAGCATCCGTGTTCGCGCCGTCAAGTCAAGAGATGACATGAATTCGCTGCGGCGCTCCCACTCACGCATCACGCGACGTGCGCCCTCGATCAGACCGGGACCCATGCGTGTGAGTCCCCCGCTGAGCAACACCTCCTCGACATCGAGTGTGAGAACGAGTACCCGAACCGCGGTGGCCACCGCCTCGAAGAGCCGCTCACGAATCAGTGCCGCGTCCGCATCCACGTCCGCTCTAGCCAAGACCGATTCGGCGGACTCCCCGCCGGCTTGCCACGCGATGCCACTACCGGAGGCGCAGGTTTCGAGCCCGCCGCGCAGTCCGTCGGGGCCGTCGGGGCCGGACGGATCGAAAGAGATCATGCCGATCTCGCCCACGGCACCCCTGGCACCTCGCCACAGCCTCCCGTCGAGGATGACTCCCGCAGCAAGCCCGGTGCCGAGATTGAGCAGCGCGAGACAGTCGTGACCCGCGCCTGCCGTCACCCATGCGCCCACGGCCGCCGCATTCACGTCGTTGTCGACGCTGGGTCGCACGCCCCACAGGGCCGCCAACTCGGCACCTAGGTCGAGGCGAGTGATGCCGAGATTCTGGGCATGCGTCACAACCCCGTCCACGACCGAGCCCGGCACACCCACGCCAATGGAGTCCGCGTGATGAGGCTCGATGCCGGCCGCACCACACACCGCGTCGACCGCGCCTGCCACGTTCGCGAGCACCGCTTGCCTGCCCGATCCGGTGAGCCGAACATCGCGATGCACCACCGTCCCGAGGTCGTCCACGATCACCGCATCGGTCTTGGTTCCGCCGATATCTACTCCGAGGCGCACGGCTACCATCCCACGAGGTCGAGGAGCGCCTCGCCTGCAAGGCGGGACGCCCCGAACGTCGCAATATCGGCCAAGCCTGCGTCCGGGTCGGGCCACCCCATATCGACGACGACGACGCTGTGGTTCAC
>JASBTB010000056.1 GCA_030148645.1 Demequina sp.
ACGGGGTGGCGGTCAGAAAAGTGACAGAACACCTTGCGCCGAGTCACCGTCGATCCTTACCCCAGGAAGTCGTCGACCAGTTTCTCGGCGAGGCCCACGTACGATGCTGGCGTCAGGGCAACCAGGCGTTCGGCGGCGTCGGCCGGAAGCCCCAGCCCCGCTACGAAAGTGCGCACGTCGTCGGCGCCGATGCGGCGGCCGCGAGTGAGGTCGCGCAGCGTCTCGTAGGGGTTGTCCAGGCCGGGCACGCCAGCGATGGCGGCGGCCCGCATCGCCGACTGGATGGGCTCCGCGAGCACCTCCCAGTTGGCGTCCAGGTCCGCCTCGAGTGCGGCGGGGTTGACGTCCAGGCCGGCCAGACCGCGGCGCACGTTGTCGATCGCCAGGAGCGAGTGGCCGAAGGCGACGCCGATGTTGCGCTGGCTCGTCGAGTCGGTCAGGTCGCGCTGCATGCGGCTCGTGACGAGCGTGGCGCCCAAGGTGTCCAGCAGTGCCGCCGAGATCTCGAGGTTGGCCTCGGCGTTCTCGAAGCGAATGGGGTTGACCTTGTGCGGCATCGCGCTCGACCCGATGGTGCCGTGGCCGCGCACCTGCGCGAAGAAGCCCAGGCAGATGTAGGTCCACACGTCGGTCGCGAGGTTGTGCAGGATGCGGCCGAAGCGGGCCACGTCTGCGTACAACTCCGCCTGCCAGTCGTGCGACTCGATCTGGGTGGTGAGCGGGTTCCAGGTGAGCCCTAGCCCTTCGACGAAGGTCCGCGACACCGCGACCCAGTCGGTGTCGGGCACCGCGGACTCGTGCGCCCCGAACGTGCCGGTCGCTCCGTTGAACTTGCCCAAGTACTCGGCGCCCTCCACTCGCGCGAGTTGGCGCTTCAAGCGGTGGGCGAGCACGGCGAGTTCCTTGCCCAGCGTCGTCGGCGTGGCGGGCTGGCCGTGGGTGCGTGACAGCATCGGCTGCGACTTGGCGCCGCGGGCCATGTCGGCCAACTGCTTCACCAGGGACGATGCGGCGGGCAGCCACACGGTCCGCACTGCGCCCTGGATCATCAGCGCATAGCTGAGGTTGTTGATGTCCTCGGACGTGCACGCGAAGTGCACGAGCTCGCGCAGTGGCTCCAGCGTCGACCCCGCGATGCGAGCCTTGATGACGTACTCGATGGCCTTGACGTCGTGGACGGTGTCACGTTCGAAGTCCGCGTGCTCGGCGATCGTGTCGACGTCAAAGTCGGCGGGAATGCCGCGGAGCAAACCGAGTTCCGCGTCGGTCAAGGCGCGCACTCCGGGTACCGCCGAGGTCTCGCACAGATGGATGAACCATTCCACCTCGACGTGCAGGCGCATGCGGTTAAGTGCGGGCTCGGACAGGTAGTCGACCAGGGCCGCGACTGCACGGCGATAGCGACCGTCGAGCGGGCCGAGCGCGATCGCCGGTTCCAGTGCCGCCAGGGATACCTTCGGAGTCAGCGGATGGGGGGCGGAGGCGGTCGACTCAGTCACGGGGACATTGTTTCACGGGAAACACGCGGCGACGGGGAGTGAGACCACGTTCTGGGTGTTGCGACGTGTGGAGCTGGGGGCGCGACTGCCCGCTGTCGTCGGCTGCTGGGCGCGTGCGATAGTTCATGCTGCGTCGTGCCCAGGCGGCGCGCTAGTAGCCTCTCCACAGATCATCGTTCCTGCTAAACATGCGTCAGACCCTTCTGGTTGACTGTTCTCATGGCAATCGGCGTGGCGGATATTTCCAGGGTCAGTGCTCTGGTGGGTGACCTCGCGCGCCAAGACGTTTCGGGCCTGTCCCACGGCGACCTCGTGGAGGCGCACGACGCTGTGGCCAGGCTTGGGCGGTTGGCTGGCACGTTGCAGGCGCGTTTCGCGGGTGAGATCGCCCGACGCTCGACACCGGATGAGGCGGGCGGCGGGCTTGCACGTAAGCACGGTTTTGGTAACGCGGGTGTGATGGTGTCACGCGTGACTGGGGGCACGACTGCCGGGGCGATGCGGGCGATTGAGGCGGGGCAGGCGTTGATGCCGGATGTGGTGGCGTCGCCTGCGGGACCCGGGGGTTGCGACCAGACGGACCCAGTCCTACTTGAGGGCGGACAATCTGTCCGGCCGCCTGCGCCGCGCTATCCGGCAGTGGCGGAGGCCGCACTGGCGGGGGACTTATCGGTCGATGCAGCCGGATTGATCACCGCGGGGCTGGAAACCCTTGCGGACCGTGTGCCTAGCGAACAGTTGCATGACCTGGAGCGGCGTCTCGTGGACAAGGCCGTGCATCTGGCGGCGCATGAGGTGCGACGCCTGGTCGCGACCACCGTGGCGCGCGCGGACCTGGACGGTCATGAGGAACGCGAGAGGCGCCAGCATGCCGAACGCTACCTGGCGTGGAAGGAAGACCACACCGGTATGGTCATCTTCACGGGTAAACTGGACGCGGTCACGGCCGCACCGATCCGCACCGCGATCGAACAGATGGTCACACACGCTTTCCGAGCGCGACGTGATCAAGACCCCGCGGCACAAGACCAACGCTCGGTGGGTCAGATGCGTGCAGACTCCCTGTTTGAACTGTGTCGTCACGCGTTGGGGTGCAAGGAAACGAACAAGTCGGGGATTCGTACGACGCTCGTGGTACGGGTGAACCGGCGTGACCTGGACACGGGGCGTGGACTGGGCCGCATAGACGGCATCAACCAGCCCGTGTCGGTGGGGCAGTTGCGGCGCCTGGCAGGGGATGCCGGAATGGTGCCCGAAGTCCTTGGCGATCAGGGTGAGGTTCTTGACCTGGGGCGTACCGTCAGGCTGCTCACACCCGCCCAACGGCTCGCACTTGTCGAACGCGACGGTGGTTGCGCCAAATGCCACGCCCCACCAGAACACTGCGAGGCCCACCACATCCGCTGGTGGGAAAAGGGTGGCCCCACCAATCTTTCCAACGGTGTGATGCTGTGTACCCGCTGTCACCACGACGTTCACCGTCAAGGCTGGGGAATCCGGGTCCACCCAGGGGGCGTCGACTTCATCCCACCACCCACCATCGATCCGGCACGGCGACCGCTACCCGGAGGAATAGCCGCACTCGATATCGGCGTGGCGGGCGACGTAGGTGGCACCAGTGACACCAGTGACGCCAGCAACCCACCGCACCACCACCCATGGCACAGTTCTGCCCGGGAGGAACCCGCCTGGGACAGTGACTCACCGCCCGAATTCCCTAGCGACGACTCAGCCGACTACGGGAAACCTCCTTCACCCACGGTGCTATCCGCGTAGCGGCATCATTGAACTCGCACACGTCGGGATGATCCGCGCAGTGTTGTCCACGGTGAGGACGAGCCTGCCACGCTACCCCGGCATCGGTGCGAGGACCCCGGGAGCCCCCACACAGGGACGCACAATGTCCCGCCACCTCGGCATCGGGAACTCACCGGCGCCCCACCAAGCCCACCGGATGCAGCGCCAAGCCCACCGGACACAGCGCCTAGTCCTTCTTCTTGGCCCCGGGGATGATCGCCTCAAGGAGAGCACTGACCAATGCGATGACCACGGCTGCGAAGAGGGTCTTCCAGAATCCGCCCACAGTGAGCGTGGCGAAATCGAGCTTGTCGGTGATCCACGACGTAAGCCACAGGATGAACCACGCGATCACGAAGGAGAACAATCCGAGGGTGAGGATTTGGACCGGCAAGGTCAGCACCTTGATCAACGGCTTGAGGAGGGCATTCAGAAGGACCAACACCACACCGATGCTGAGGAACACCAGAGGGCGGTTCCACCAGGCGCCGTTCTCCCCGCCGCTCACAGCAATGTCGAGAGGAAGCTCGGTCGCCACCCACACGGCCACTGCGGCGATCGCCGACTTCAGCACAAATCTCATGCACCGATTGTGGCACGACGCTGGCATGCTTGGACAATGGCGCTTCCGCTACCTTTACCCAACGTTTCCTCGTTGCCTAGTTACGTGCCAGGCGCCCGGGCCGCCGCGTCGGGCACTGTGCCCATCAAGCTTTCCTCCAACGAAAACCCCCTGCCGCCGTTGCCCTCGGTGTCGCTGGCCATCGCGGCGGCGGGAGCGTCGGTGCACCGCTACCCGGACATGTATGCGGCGGACCTGGTGAACGCCCTCGCGCGGCGTCGCGGACTGCCCGCCGAGAACGTCATCGTCGGGGCAGGCTCGGTGGCCGTCCTGGCGCACCTGCTGCAGGCCTACGCCGGGCCCGGCCGCGAAGTCGTCTACGCGTGGCGCAGCTTCGAGGCCTACCCGATCCTCACGGCGCTCACCGGTGCGACGCCCGTGACCGTTCCCCTCACGTCGGGCGGGCGCCACGATCTCAACGCGATGGCCGCGATGATCTCCGAACGCACCGCCGCGGTCATGGTCTGCTCGCCCAACAACCCCACTGGTCTCGCGGTGACGGCCGACGAATTCGCCGCCTTCATGGACAGGGTTCCGTCCGATGTACTCGTGGTCCTCGACGAGGCCTACGTCGAGTTTGTGGCCGACCCGGCGATCGTCAACGGCAACGACTACATCGGCGCCGACGCGTGGCAAACCCATCCCAACGTCGTCGTCCTGCGCACCATGTCCAAGGCGTACGGCCTCGCTGGCCTGCGCGTCGGCTTCGCCTACGGGCTCGCAGCGATATTGGCCCCGGTGCGCGCCTGTGTGACTCCGTTCTCGGTCTCCTCGATTGCCCAGGCGGCGGCGCTCGCGTCGCTTGAGGCCGAGACGGAACTGCTGGAACGCGTGGAGGGCATCGTCGCGGAACGCGACCGGGTGCGCGCGGCCCTGGCGGCCGACGGTTGGTCGATTCCCGATCCGCAGGGTAACTTCGTATGGATAGCGGCGGGTGAGCGCACCGCCGAACTGGTCGCACACCTTGGCGCCCAAAGTCCCGCGATCTTGGTACGACCCTTCACCGACGAGGGGGTGAGGATGACCATTGGCGTCCCGGAACACAACGACGCCGCACTCGTTGCGCTCGCGCAGTTGGGTTGGCGCGTGTAGAAACGAACTAGGCGCCCGCGACGCCCCTGTTGCCCGCGCCCGACGGAAGTCCCAATGAAAGGACCGATCATGTCTACCTCTCTCAGGTTCCTGGCGCCAGACGACAGCAAGGAGGTGGGCAACCGCATCGCCGACTTCCTTCAGACGTCGGGATGGACCGCACTCATCGTCTCCGGAGCGGCCATGGTGCTCGGCCTCATTCTTGCGATTGTGATCTCCAAGAAGGCTGGCTACTCCGGCTGGTGGGGAGCGTTGGCGGTGCTCGTGCCCGGTCTCGGCTTGATCCTGTTCCTGCTGTTCGCGATGCTCAAGTGGCCAGCGCTCAAAGAACGCGACGAGGCAATCGGTGTGATCGAGGCAAACGACCTCATGCTTCCCAGCCGTGAGCGCGCCGCCGTCAAGGAGGCCGAGCGTCGCAAGCAGATCGAGGCGGAGGCGCATCGTCGCGTGGAACAGGCACGTGCGGACCGCGAAAAGGCAGAGGCCGAAAGCGCCCGGTATCGGAAGGCGCAGGCGGAGGA
>JASBTB010000068.1 GCA_030148645.1 Demequina sp.
GTCGCTCGCGCTCGACTCTGCGGCCTCCGCACAGCGCTTCGCCGAGTCGACACGGCTGTTCACCCTGGCCGAATCGCTCGGCGGCGTCGAGTCGCTCGTGAACTATCCCGATGCCATGACCCACATGTCGGTCAGGGGAACGGAACTCGCCGTGCCCCCCGAGGTGGTGCGGCTGTCGGTGGGTCTCGAAAGCGTTGGCGACCTGGTGGACGACCTCGACCAGGCGCTCGCGGCGATCTAGCGACCTTGTGGTGACGTTACCCAGGCCCGAGGACCCTGCCACGTGCGTCGGCACGGTTCGCGTCGCACCGGAATCCGTCCGAAGGCAGCCCAATCCCTCCCCGGTCGTGGAGGGGGACGTCGTGAGAGGGAACGCTCACAGTGGTTCCGCCACCGGTTGCTCGGCCGCGCGGGCAACACCTGCGGCTCGGCGCCGTGACAGGGGCCGTACGCGCCACGCATCGATTGAGAACAGCACGAGCGCGATCCATACGATTGCGAAGCCGATCCACCTGCCCGGCGGCATGGGTTCCTGGAAGTACCACACCGCCAAGGCGAAGGTCATGGTGGGTGCGATGTACTGGAGCATCCCGGTGACGGCAAGGGGGAGCCTGCGGGCACCCGCAGCGAACACGAGCAGCGCGCCCGCGGTCCATGTGCCCGTGCCGACCATCTGGATGTCGTGCCACCACCCCAGACCCTCGCCCCGGGCGAGCACTGTCGCGTTGCCCTGCGCGCCCATGACCCACAGCACCCCCAGGGCGACCGGCGCGATCACCGCGGTCTCGATGGTGAGTCCGCTGAGCGCGTCGACGCGATCGCCGACGCTTTTCTTGATGAGCGAGTACAAGGCGAACGAGCCCGCAAGCACGAGGGAGATCCATGGCAGTTCGCCCAGTTCCACGGCGATCACGACGACGGCCGCGCCGCCCAGCACGATGGCAGCCACCTGGAGCCGACGCAGACGCTCGCCCAGAAGCAGCACGCTGAGTCCCACGGTCAGGAGAGGGTTGATGTAGTAGCCGAGCGACGTGGAGGCGACGCGGTCCGTCACCACGGCGTAGACCATCACGCCCCAGTTGATCGCGATCAGCACCGAGGCGGCCGACAGTCGCAGCAGGGTGGGGCGGTGGTCGGCCACGGCGCGCAGGCGCCGCCACGCCCCCACAGCGGCGAGGATGACGATGCACACCAGCAACGAGGACAGCGCGCGCCACGCCACGATCTCGAGCGCACCCGCGGGCTTGAGCGCGGCCATGAGGATGGGGAAGAGCCCCCAGACCACGTAGGCACTGGTGCCGTAGGCGAGGCCGCGGCGGTCGAGGGCTTCGGTCATAGCGATAGTGTGGCACTCCCGAGTCGGCGCGCCACGCGGGCAGTTGGCTCCCGTTCGCAGGGGCCACACCCTGACGTCGAGATCAGTGTGGCAGCCCCGGATCCACCAGGCCGCGCCGAGCGCGCAGGTGGGCTTGCACGCGGCTGAACACCCATCGGTCGATCACCACGGAGAACACCAACACGATGACGATGGTCGCCATCATCTCGGTGAGGTCTCCCGTCCGGCGGGAGCGGGCGATCACGGTACCGATGCCGGTGCCCGACAGTGCACCGGAGAAGATTTCCCCGGCGACGAGGGAGCGAAACGCGATCGACCACCCCAATTCGACGCCGGTCATGATTCCCGGCAGCGCGGCGGGCAGCACGACGCGTATGACGAGGGAGGTGCCGCGCTCTCCCAGCGTGCGCCCGGCGCGCAGCAACAACGGCGGCACATTGCGCACGGCCGTGCGGGTCCCGAGCATGATCGCCGGTACTGCGCCGAGCGTCACCACGGCACCCAGGGACCACACGTCGGTGCCCAGCAGGATGGCGACCACGGGAATCCACATCGAGGTGGGCATCGCCTGGAGTGCGGCGAGATAGGCCGACAGGCCGCGATCTGCCCAGCGCGACATGCTGATTGCGAGGCCGCCTGCGATGCCCAGAACCATGGCGATCGCGAAACTGACCCCCATGAACACGGCGACGCGCCACAGGATGGAGCCAGCCCGCCCGTCAGCGGCCATCTCCCATAGTTGCGCGACGGTGGCTGTGGGGCCGGGCAGGGCATCCGCCACCCATGCCGCAATGCCCCACGCCGCAGTGAGTAGCGCGGCCACGCCAGCCAGAGGCACGAGGGCGCGGATGCGTGAGTGCCCCGCAGGTGAGGATTCGTCCTGTTCGGGGCGCGTCAGTGCCCCGCTAGATGGTGACATAGCCGTCCTGTCCCTCGCGAGGCGCTGCGATGCCCATCTGGTCCGCCTCGTCGAGCAGTCCGCGTACCTGCTGGGCCAGGTCTACGACCCGACCGGACTCGACCACGCGCGGGCGAGGTAGCGTCACGGACACTTCACCCATGATGCGGCCAGGTCCCGAGGACATCACGATCACACGGTCGCCCAACACGACTGCCTCGCGCACATTGTGGGTTACGAAGATGATGGTGGTGCCGGTCTCGCGCCACAGGTCTTGGAGTTCGACGTGGAGCCGGTCGCGGCTGGGGGCGTCCAGCGCAGAGAATGGCTCGTCCATGAGCAGGACCTGTGGCGCGAGCGCCAAGGCACGCGCCAGTGCCGCGCGCTGGCGCATGCCTCCCGACAGTTCGTGCGGATGCAGGTGGGCGGCATCGGCGAGCCCCACGCGCGCAATCCACGCGTGGGCGGTGCCAGCGCGGCTGGCGGGATCGACACCCGCGGACCGCAGGCCGAACTCCACGTTGGCTTGCACGCTCAGCCACGGGAACAGCGCATGCTCCTGGAACACGATCATGCGCTCGGGGCCGGGTCCCGACACGGCAACGCCGTCCACGGTGACGGAGCCCCGCTGCGGGCGCGTATGGCCTGCCACCAGGTCAAGCAGTGTCGACTTGCCACACCCGGACGGACCGACGACCGTGACGAACTCTCCGGCCTCAATGTCGAGCGACACTCCCGAGAGGGCTGCACGTCGCCTGCCTCGGCGCGCGAACGACTGCGTGATGGCTTCGAGGCGGACGGATGCGCTCATCAGATGGACACGTAGCCGTCCGGACCCGTGCCGGGCTCGGCCGCGCGGGCCGTGCCTGCCGCAAGAGTGGCGCCGTCTTGCGGGTCGACCAGCACGAACGCACCCATGCGGCGGTGGGTCCCGTAGTCCTCGATGGCGAGCGGTTGGGCGAGCAGGAGCGTCACGACACCAATGTCGTTGAGCGCGAGATAGTCGCCCGGAACGATGCTCGAGTCGAGCGTTCCTCCCGGTAGCGCGATGTCGAGCACACCCGAGATCCCCGTGACCAGTGCCTGCACCAGGGCGGTACCGTGCTGGACCAGCACGCGGTCGCGCACCCGCAGGGGCCGGTCGGCCAGCCACGCCACATGGGCGTCGACGTGTCTGACGGCAATCGCGGCATCGATGGCGGAACTCAACAGGTCGCCGCGGGACACGTCGACATCGTCTGCGAGCCGAATCGCGACCGACTGGCCCGCCTGGGCTTGCGTGAGCGGGCCGTCGGCCGTGTCGATGCCAGCCACGGTGGTGCGTCGCCCTGAGGGCTGGACCACCACGCTGTCTCCGACCCGCACCACGCCCTCGGTGACCTGGCCCGCGTAGCCGCGGTATTCGCGGTGCTCGGCGGTCAGGGCGGCGTCTTGGGGTCGCAACACGTACTGGACGGGCAGTCGCCAACCGCCGCCAGCCGCGGCACGTTCGGTCTCGTCGGCGCTCGGCAGCGTCTCCAGGAGATCCAGCACGGTGGGGCCCGCATACCACGGGGTGCGTTCGGAACGCACGGCCACGTTGTCGCCGTGGAGCGCACTGACCGGCACCATCGTGATCGCCAGAGCAAGCCGCCGGGCGTGTTCGGCCACCTCCGCCTCGATGCCCGCGAAGGGCGCCTGGGCAAAGTCGCTGAGGTCCATCTTGTTGACGGCGACGATCACGTGCGGCACGCGCAACAGCGCGGCCACTGCCAGGTGCCGCCGGGTCTGTTCGAGGACGCCGTGGCGCGCGTCGACGAGCACTACCAGCGCATCGGCGGTCGAGGCTCCCGTCACCGTGTTGCGCGTGTACTGCACGTGTCCTGGGCAGTCCGCCAGGATGAAGGTGCGCCGTGGAGTGGAGAAGTAGCGGTAGGCGACGTCGATGGTGATGCCCTGCTCCCGCTCGGCACGCAGCCCATCCGTCAGCAAGGCGAGGTCCACGCCAGCGCCGCCACGCTCGCGGGTGACGCGCTCGACCGCCTCGTAGGCGTCGGCCAGGATCGACTTGGTGTCGTGCAGCAGGCGACCCACCAACGTCGACTTGCCGTCGTCCACGGAACCGGCCGTCGCGAAACGCAGCAGCGAGGTGGGCAGGGAGTCGGGCGCGACGGGCGCCGCGGCGAAGGTGGTCATCAGAAGTAGCCCTCCTTCTTGCGATCCTCCATGGCGGCCTCGCTGGACCTGTCGTCCGCACGGGTCGCGCCGCGCTCGGTGATGCGGGTCGCGGCGACCTCGGCGATCACGTCGGCGGCGCAGCAGGCCGGGGACTCGACGGCACCGGTGCAACTCGCGTCACCCACGGTGCGATAGCGAACGACGCGCCGTACCAGGGGCTCGGACTCGCGCCGGGCCAGGGCGGGGTGGGGTGTGAGGAGCATCCCGTCGCGTGCGAAGACCTCGCGCTCGTGAGCGTAGTACAGCGCAGGCAGGTCGAGGCGCTCGCGCTCGATGTAGCGCCACACGTCCAGTTCGGTCCAGTTGGACAGGGGAAAGACGCGCACGTGCTGGCCCGGCAGGTGCCTCGTGTTGTACAGGTTCCACAGTTCGGGCCGCTGGTTGCGCGGGTCCCATGCGCCGAACTCGTCGCGCAGCGACACCACGCGCTCCTTGGCACGCGCCTTCTCCTCGTCGCGCCTGGCGCCACCGAAGACGACGTCGTAGCCGCCGTCGGCAATGGCACCCAGCAGAGGCACGGTCTGCAGGGCGTTGCGGGTGCCGTCGGGGCGTTCGCGCAAGCGGCCGTCGTCGATGTAGTCCTGGACCTTCGCCACCCGCAGACGCAGGCCCAGGCGCGCCACGGTGGCGTCGCGGAAGGCGATCACCTCGTCGAAGTTGTGACCCGTGTCGACGTGCAACAGTTCGATCGGCACGCGACCGGGCCAAAACGCCTTGGTGGCCAGGTGCAGCACCACCACCGAGTCCTTGCCGCCGCTGAAGAGAATGACGGGCTTGCGGGCGGTCGCGACCGCCTCACGCAGGATGTGGATGCCCTCGGACTCGAGCGCTTCGAGGGTGCTCAGGCCCGGCTGGAGTGAGGTGACGCTCATGAGTGAATCCCGCATTCAGTCTTGCCCTGTCCGGCCCACCGGCCCGCGCGGGGATCCTCGCCAGGCGCGACGGCCCGGGTGCACGGCGCGCAGCCGATGCTCGGATAGCCCTTGGCGACCAGTGGGTGACGTGGAAGGTCGTGCTCGGCCTGGTATGCCTCGATCTGGTCGTCGGACCACAGCGCGAGCGGGTTGATCTTCACCAGGCCGTGCTTGGCGTCCCATTGGACAACGGGCAGTGCCGCGCGGGTCGCGGCGTCGACCCTGCGGGTGCCGGTGACCCATGCGTCGTAGCCCTCGAGCGCGCGATTCAGCGGCGCTACCTTGCGCAAGGCGCAGCACAGGTCGGGGTCGCGGTCGTGCAGGCGGGGGCCGTAGTGGGCGTCCTGTTCGGCGATGCTCTGGGTGGGTAGGGCGTTGACGAGGGTGATGGGCAGGCGCCGCGCCGCTTCGTCGCGTGTGGCTAGGGTCTCCGGGAAGTGGTATCCCGTCTCCAGGAACAGCACATCCACCCCCGGCAGGCGGGTGCCGAACAGGTGCGGCAGGATCGTGTCCTGCATGGACGATGCGACGATCAGGCCGTTGCCGAAGGTCGCCACCGCCCAGTCGGCGATGTGTGCGGCCGACGCCGTCTCCAGCCGGGCATTGACGGCGGCGGCGCTCCGGTCGGTCCACTCGGACGGGTTGAGCAGGGTCAGGTGGTCTGTCATCGCAGCGCCTCCTCGTCGGCCCGGAGGGCCCATTGAGCGAAGGGCTCGTCGGCGTGACGCGTGGCCAGGTAGTTGCGCGTGACGCGTTCGATGTATTCGGGCATGCCGTCGGCCTTGACCTTGTGGCCACGCAACTTGCGTCCAAAGTCGTTGTCGTCGCCAAGACCCAGGCGGCCTCCCAGGTGCACTTGGAAGCCCGGCACCTGCTGGCCAGTTTCGTCGTCCAGCACCAGCTGCCCCTTGAAGCCGATGTCGGCCACCTGCACGCGGGCGCACGAGTTGGGGCAGCCGTTGACGTGCACGGAGATGGGCGTGTCGAGGTCGGGGAAGACCCGGTCGAGGGTTTTCACGACCTCCCGTGCGGTCGTCTTGGTCTCCACGATCGCGAACTTGCAGTACTCGATGCCAGTGCACGCCATCACGTTCCTGTGGAACTCGCCAGGGCTCGAATCGAGTTCGAGGAAGCGCAGTCCATTGACCACGTCGCTGACGCGTTCGCGTGGCACGTCGAGCAGGAGAATCTTCTGCAGCGGGGTCAGGCGGATGCGGTCCGAGCCGACAGCTTCGGCGAGGTCGGCGATCGCCGCCAGAGTGTCGCCCGAGATGCGGCCCGCGATCGGCGCCACACCCACGTAGAACTTGCCGTCCCGCTGTTCGTGGACGCCGACGTGATCGCCCCGGTCGCCGGGACTGCCCACCTGCGGGCCGGGACCGTCGGGCAGTTTCCACCCCAGGTAGTCGTCTTCAAGGACCCGGCGGAACTTCTCGCCTCCCCACGCCTTCACCAGAACCTTGAGGCGAGCGCGAGTGCGCAGGCGGCGGTAGCCGTGGTCGCGGAAGATGCCGATCACGCCAGCCCACACCTCGGCCACCTTGTCGGGCGCGACGAAGGCGCCCAGGCGCACTCCCAGGTGCGGGTTGATGGACAGGCCACCTCCCACCCACAGGTCGTACCCGACCCCCAACTGCGGGTGTTCGACCGCCACAAAGGCGACGTCCTGAACCTCGTGCGCGATATCCGGGATGCGGGTGCCGGTGATGGCGGACTTGAACTTGCGCGGCAGGTTGGAAAACTCGGGGCTGCCGATGCCGCGCTCGATGATCGCCTGGAGGTGCGGCGTCGGATCAATCAGTTCGTCCTTGGCCACACCTGCGACGGGAGAGCCCAAGATCACGCGTGGGGTGTCACCGGCTGCCTCTGTGGTGAACAGTCCCACCTCCTCGACACGGCGGAAGATCTCGGGAACATCCTCAATGCGGATCCAGTGCACCTGAATGTTCTGGCGGTCCGACACATCGGCCGTGTTGCGCGCAAAGTCGCGCGAGACGTCGGCGATCATGCGTGCCTGCCTCACACTCAACTGACCGCCGTCCGAGCGAATGCGGAGCATGAAATACTCGTCCTCCAGTTGGTGAGGCTCGAGTTGGGCGGTGCGGCCGCCGTCGATGCCGGGACGGCGCTGCGTGTAGAGGCCCCACCACTTCAGGCGGCCGCGCAGGTCGCTGGGCGGGATCGACCAGAATCCCCACTTGGAGTACATCGTCTCGATCCGGTGGCGCACCTCGAACGGATCGGAGGCGGCCTTGAACTCCTCGACGGGGTTCAGCGGCGTACGGTCCCCAGCGGCCCACTGGCCGTCCTGGGAGGCCGTGTCCTTGCGCGCTGTCGCCTCGCGAGTGCGGATGAGGCGCGCCTCGTCGCGCTGGCGGCGGCGCTCGTCGGCCTTGACTGCGGGCTCCGGGGGGCGCGCCGCGTCGTCGATCGCGGCGACGCGCGCGGCGACGCGCGAGGCGCCATGGTTGGCGGTGGTGCTCACCGATCCTCCTCGATGGGGGATATCGGGAACTCGTCCGCGAGCGCGTCCGACTAGCGCTCGGAGGACCGAGCGCCCAGGGCTGCAGGGGGGACTGCGTCTGGGCGGCTCAGGCCGTCAGACACATGGCGCAGCACATCGCACGCATGGTGCGCGTACGGGTGTGCTGGAGGGCCATGGGCGACAGTGTGGCACGAGACCAAGGTCTTAGGCAAGCGGTGGGCGGGACCATCTCAGATGGCCCCACGGAGCCCGGTACCGGCGGGGGTGTGCGCGGGGTGCGAACGGCGAACCGGTGGGACCTGACGGTCAGGTCCGTCACTAGGGGTTCGGCCGTCCGGTGCGCGATCGCGGTGCCGCGCAGGGCGCCCTACGGTGTGGGGGCCGAGTCGCCCCGGGTCGCGGCACGATTCTTGCGCGCTCGGTCGATCGCGGTCATGACGCGAACCTCCAGTGCGACCGCGACAACCAACACGATTCCGCTGACGGCGACCCGAACCCCGGTGGCGGGACTCGGGTCGGCCGTCAGCGCGGAACTGAGCGCCCCGACGGACACAAAGGCGACGACAAGGAGAATCCAGAACGACTTACCGGCCCGGGTACGAGGCGACAACCAACCGCCCCACAGGTCTCGAATCCGGATGCGTTCCGCCATCGCCTACGCCAGGTGTAGTGCGGGGGGCAAGAAGGGCACGAGCAATGTGAGAACGATCATGGTGAATACCACGATGAGCGCCACGATCATCACGATCGGCCGCCGACGCCAGAAGCGCTGGGGATTGCGGTCGAGGAAGGGAAGGGCCAGCAGCAGCACGAAGAACGCGAGTTGGCTGAAGATCAGGCCCGGCAGGCCAAACCAGTTCTCGACCGTGAAGATCCACCAGTACGTCCACGGGGGTCGCGTGAATTCGAGTCCTTCGACGGGTTGTGATCCGAGCGCCGGTGGAAGGAGGACGGCGATGATTCCGAGGATCCCGAGCAACGCGACGCCGAAGGCGCTGATGCGACGCAGGTGGTGGGTGAACGGAGCGGTCGGCTCCTGTTCCGAACTCTGTTCCCCTGACGGGTCCGTGGGCAGCGACGGGTGAGGGGAGATCTTGTGCTTCTTGACAAGCAGCGCGTGGAGTGCAAGGAGGGCGAGGATGAGCCCCGGGATGATTACCACGTGCGCGCTGTACAGACGGATCAGGATGGGCAGGGGATCTGCAAACTCGGGCGTGAACCACGCGCCCGCGATGGCACCAAGGAATCGTCCAGTCCCCACGTTGTGCTCCAGGGCCTCGAATCCCTCCTGGTCCCACTTGAGCACCGTGCCGGTGAACAGCGCGAGGGTGATGAGACCCAACATGCTCACGCCGATGAGCCAGTTGGCCTCGCGGGGCTTCTTGTAGGAGCCGGTGAAGAAAACGCGGATCATGTGGAGAAAGACCGTGACGTAGAGCGCCTGGGCGGACCAGAAGTGGAGCGAGCGCACGAAGCCGCCGCCCCAGACCTCGGTCATGATGCGCCGGACCGAGAAGTTCGCATCCTCGGGGATCGGGCTGTAGAACTGGGCGAGCAGAATCCCAGTCACGATCAAGATCACGAGCGAGACGGCGCTGACCCCACCCAGGCTCCAGCCGAGGGTGTTCGCATGTTCCGGCACGGGGTAGGCGAGCGCCTTGATTCCGAGACGCTCGTCGATGGCGTCGAGCACGCGACGACGGCGTGTCGGTGCAGGGGTGGGAGCGGGTGCTTGTGCAGGTGCGGAAGTCATCACGCCTCCTTCGAAGGGCTGACGGGCTTGGACGCAGAAGAGACGGCTGGTTGCTCCGTGGGCGGCGCAGTACCGCCGATCCGCTCACGCAGTGCCGCGACCGTGTCCGTCGGGCGGAAGCGCCACGAGAGCCACAGGCCCAGACCGAGCACCGCGATCGAAGCCAGAAGCAGGCCGATGTCCTGACCGGTGAGGCTACCGCGACCCATCAACTCTTCGGACACGATCGTCGTGCCCGTTTCCCCGCCCGTGGCTGGCGGGACGTCGGCCATCGCTTCGGCGATGGATTCTTGGAGCAAGGGACGAGCCTGTGCGACGTCACCGTCTTCGAGAACGGCCTGGGCCTGTTCGAGCATGGCAATGTCGATGCCCTCTTGTTCGTCGGTTGTCAGGGCGTCGTCGATCTTCTCGAGTGCGGCCTCAATGCCTGCGTCGCTGCTGTCGAACGCGAGCAGAGACAGGGCCTGCTGCACGAGCAGGCTACCGTTGTCGGTCTCGCCAACCCCGTCCGCTCGTGCTGGGGCTGTCGAGGAGAACACCACGATCCCAGCAAGGAGGGCGATGAGGACGAGCCGTCGTACGCGCCCCACAGATGACCAGGCCAGGGAGCCTCTTGACAATGCGGACAAGGTGGTACCTCCGATTCTTCGGGACGTGGCCCGACAAAACCGTGGTTGGGGGGTCGCCCTCGCACGCTGTGACCGATGACTAACGGGGCGACCCTATCGCAGATTCTCGCAGCGGGTCAACGGATGCAGGGCTTGCATAGGCGCCGTGTCACCGGCGAACTTGGGAGGAGATAAATGCCTCGATCTGGTCGATCACCAGTGGGTTCCTGGTCTGGAGTGCGATCTCCCTGGTGCCCAGCGTCACCCCGCCGCGCACAAAGTTGTGGGATCCGGTGATCGCCACTCGCTTGCCCGACGCGAGGTAGAACACCATGACCTTGGCGTGCAGGTACTGATGCTTGCGGTACAGCGTGCGGTGCCCCGTAACCGCCATGGACGCGGCAATGAGGATGCGGTTGAACAGACGCGCGTTGCGCGGCGGGTTGAACCACATCTCGTGGTGCTTGGATCGCACGACTCGCCCCAGTTCGCCAGTGGGGCAGTATTGCGATACCAGCACGATGCGCTGGGCCTTGCTGGCGTAGGTGAGCGCGCGCCGGTAGACGATCGAGTCACCGGGGATCCCGCCGTCGATGAGCACCTCATCCGTGCCATACGTGAGCGACGAGGAGCGGAACCCGCGCAGCGGCGTGTTCGCGTCACGGGTTCGCGTGTAGACGCGCACTAGGTGCTCGGCCAGGCGATGGTCGACGATGCGCACCATGTAGTCGACATTGGTGGCACCCCTGTCGTCCAGGTTCACGCCGCCAAAACTGTAGACCGTGTCGTCCACCACGCAGAACTTGGTGTGCGTGCGTCCCCGCCACGGCAGGCCGCCCTCCTGGCCCAGCCAGTCGAACGTCACTCCCGAATCCGTCAATTCCTTGGCCATCGCCATCGACGAGCGCTGGCGCTTGGTCAGGTAGCGCTTGGGGACAAAGCGTCCAGCAGCATCGGCGTACGTGAATGTGTCGGCGGCCACGTGGACGTCGACGCCGCGGTGGGCGGCTGCGATCAACGCATCCAACAGCGCCTCGGTCTCGTGCTCGTCGGCAATCGTCAGTGCCATCACCCGGACGCGTCGCCGCGCATCGTGAATACGGGTGGTGGCGTCGGCAATGTACTCCTGAGGCAGGACAAGGTCAGCCCGCCCCGACGGACGGTCGTCCGCGACTCGCCCCGGACCCGGCCCTGGCTTGGCTCGCGTTGTCATGTGCGCACTGTCCATACCCACACGGTGACAGTCGGCGGCGCCGATCTATTCCGTGGCCGCACATCGTCACCCAATGTTCACCGAAGTGTCCTATCCAGTGCGGCTGAACCACTCGGCCCGCGCCTCGTTTCGCACCTCCTGCGGGGCACCCACGCACCTGGCTGCCCCCTCGAACGCATTCTTCGGGGCCGTCATGCACCCAGCACTCGTGCCACCCCGGCGTCACTCGCAGTCGGTAGGCTCATCGACACACCCTGCCTGTCGCGGCCCGGGAACCGCCGAGGCTGCCCGGCAAGGGCGCCCCGGGTCGCCGTGGGCCGCATCGAGGTGTCTATACTCTGTGCCGTCGCCCCGATCGCCGCCCGTCTCCCATCCCAAGGACTCTTATCGTGACTAAGGAACGCCCGTTGCGCGTCGCAGTGATCGGTGCTGGCCCCGCCGGTACCTACGCCGCCGACCTCCTCGGCAAGTCCACACTGCCCGTCTCGATCGACATCATCGAGAGGCTTCCCGCGCCGTTCGGTCTGGTCCGGTATGGGGTCGCACCCGACCACCCGCGCATCAAGCAGATCGTCGTGGCCCTCGCAAACGTTCTGGGTCGCGGCGACATCCGGCTGCTGGCGAACGTCAACATCGGCACCGACCTCACCCTGCAGGACCTCCGCGAACACTATGACGCCGTGATTTTCGCGACCGGATCGTTCCAGGACGCCGACCTCAACATCCCTGGTATCGATCTCGATGGTTCGTATGGCGCAGCCGAATTTGTGAGCTGGTACGACGGGCACCCCGATGTGGCGCGCACATGGCCGCTGACTGCCAAAGAGGTCGCGGTCTTCGGCGTCGGCAATGTTGCCCTGGATGTGGCGCGCATCCTGTCCAAACATCCCCAAGACCTGGCTGCGACCGACATTCCGAGCAACGTCATGGAGGTACTCAAGTCGTCTCCCGTGACGGACGTGCACGTGTTTGGGCGCCGCGGACCGGCGCAGGTGAAGTTCTCTCCGCTCGAGTTGCGCGAACTCGCTCATGTGCCGGATGTCGACATCATCGTGTACCCCGAGGACTACGACTTCGACGAGGGTTCGATGGCGGCCGTCGAGGGACACCACCAAACCAAACAGGTCGTCAAGACGCTCACCGACTGGACGCTGCGCGAACCCACAGGCGCGTCGCGACGCATTCATCTGCACTTCCTGCAGGCACCGCACGAGGTGTTGGGTGAGGACGGCAGGGTGACCGGCGTGCGCGTGGAGCGCACTGCACTGACGGGCGACGGCACCGTGAAGGGGACGGGCCAATTCATCGACTATCCGGTGCAGGCCGTGTACCGCGCGGTCGGCTACTACGGCACACCCATCGACGGGATCCCGTTCGATGCGTCCAAGGGGACCATCGCCAACGTCGGCGGCCGTGTGGTGGACGGGGGCGACGTGCTTCCTGGCTACTACACGAGCGGCTGGATCAAGCGCGGCCCGGTGGGCCTCATCGGCTCCACCAAGTCCGACGCGGCGGAGACGGTCGACAACCTCGTCGAGGACGCCGACCGGTTGTATGCGCAGTCCCAGGCTGGCGCCGAGCAACTCAGCCCCGACAACGTGCTGACCTTGTTGAAGGGGCGCGGAGTTCCCGTGGTGCAGTGGAAGGACTGGGAGGTCCTCGACGCCTTCGAGCGGTCCACCGGCGAGGCCGAGGGTCGCGAACGACTCAAGGTGGTTCCACGCGACGAGATGACGGACATCGCACTGCGCCGCCGGTAGTCATCGGCCCGCCGCTGGTAACGGGGAGCCGAGCCGACCGCCCCTACGGCGAAACTGTCTGGCGTGGGGGAACACGCGTGCCACGTTGCCCGTTATTACGAGCAAAGGGAGGACGATGTGACGACCCGACGCTATTTCAACGGCGCCAAGACGCTGGGCCTTTTTGTCCTGCTGTGGGCCGTGCTCCTGGGCCTGGGAAGCGTCATCTCCGGGGGAAGTTTCCTGTGGCTATTTGCGGTGTTCGGCGTCGTCAGCACGTTCATCAGTTACTGGAATTCGGCCACCCTGGCCATCCGCGCCACGCGTGCCCGTCCGGTCACCGAGGTCGAACAGCCGACGATGTACCGAATCGTCCGGGAGTTGTCCCGTGAGGCCAACCAGCCGATGCCCCGGCTGTACGTGTCGCCCACCGAGGCGCCGAACGCGTTCGCCACTGGCCGCAACCCCACCAATGCCGCCGTGTGCTGCACTGAGGGCATCTTGTCGTTGCTCAATGAGCGAGAACTGCGGGGAGTGTTGGGCCACGAGTTGATGCACGTGTACAATCGCGACATTCTGATCGGCTCGGTGGCGGCAGCGATTGCGGGAATCGTGACGTCGTTGGCGACCATCGTGCTGTGGTTTGGTGGCGGCCGTGGCGGCCGTGACAACCCGTTCGGCATCTTTGGACTCTTGGCCATGCTGATCCTCGCTCCTTTGGCCGCGACCCTGATCCGCATGTCGATTTCTCGCACCCGCGAATTCGATGCCGACGAGGACGGCGCGAAGTTGACCGGCGACCCCGCCGCCCTCGCGTCGGCGTTGCGCAAACTCGAGTCCGGTACGGCGGCTCGCCCCCTGCAACAGACGCCGCAACTGGAAAACGTCAGTCACCTGTTCATCGCGAACCCCTTCAAGGGTGTCGGCCTGGCGCGCATGTTTTCGACCCACCCGCCCATGGACGAACGCGTCGCGCGGCTCGAACAGATGAACGCGAACCGCGGCTTCCTCATCTAGACTTCCGCGACGCCGATGGACGGGTTCGCGCCGTTCACACGTTGCCCCTCGTAGGTGCGCCCTGTGGCGCCGGGCAGGGCGACCTCCCGCCCGACCCTCGTGTGGCTCGCCCTTCAGTCGCGACGAACGGGAGGCTCAATGGCCACGCGCAAGAGCACGCGATCCTTCGCCGCTACCCCGTCATCGGCCAGGTGCGCTACGGCCTCGAAAAGCTCCGGCCCGAGATTCAGCAGTACTTCGTCGAACGCAACTGGGACGGCCGACCATGTGACCGCGACATTCGCTCAGTGATCTACCAACGGGCCAAGGGCACGCATGGCGTGAAGGCCTTTGGCACGGAACGCGACGCCTACGACGTAGGCCACGAATACTTGGTTCCCGCCACGTATCCCGCGCCGATGCCTGACGAACCCCCGCACGTCACGGTCGGGGGACCCGATTGCGCACGGCCGTATTCGATGTCGCTCATGAATGTCTCGGCCATCAGTTTTGGTGCGCCGCCCAAGAACGCCGCGATAGCACTCGATAGAGGCGCCGCCATGGGAGGTCTTGACCACGACACCGGCGAGGGGGCCTGTCCAAGCACCACCTTGAGTATGGAGGGGACCTTGCGTGGGAAATTGGCAGCGGCTACTTTGGCACCCGCAAGTTCTCGCCGGGCGGCAAGCCCGTGGGCTTCAAACTATGGGTGGGCTCACGTGTTGAGGCAGCATCCATGATCGAGGCGTTTGAGAAAGTCGGCACCGCGCCTGACTTCATCATCGTGGACGGCTCGGAAGGGGGCACCGACGCCGCCCCCATCGAGTTCGAGGACCACGTGAGCATGCCGCTCACGGACAGGCTGATGCTGGTACACAACGCCCTCGTGGGCGCGGGCATGCGTGACCGTGTCCGTGCGGGTGCGTGCGGCAAGGTCGCGGCGGGCGGCGACATCGTCACGCGGATCATCCGGGGCGCGGACTACACCAATTCGGCGCGAGCGATGATGAGGGCTGCCGGGTGCATCCAGGCGCAGCGGGGCCACACCGACACGTGCCCCACGGGCGTGACCACTCAGGACCCGCGCCGGATGCGCGGCCTTCACGTCGGCGACAAGAGCGAGCGGGTGCGCCGCTATCAGGAGGCAACCGTCGACGAGGCCGTGCGCATGATGGCCTCGATGGGTGCCGAACGCCCCGAGCAGTTGACGCCCGATCAACGGTGCCAGGTGATTGCGCCCGGCGTCACCGAGTCCTACGCGGCGCAGTTCGGCTGGGTGCAGCCCGGGCAACACTTGCAAGATCCCCGGGCGACTGGGCCCGCGACTGGGCCCGGGCGGGCGCCGACGACTTCCGCTCGCGCATTCCGTCAACGAAAGGGGCCGCGTGATGAGCGCCACCGTTGCACAACACATTGTCGACGCCCTCGCCGATCGCGGTGTGGGACAGGTGTGGGGAGTCGTGGGAGACGCCCTCAATCCCCTGACCGACGCGATCCGCACGCACGACAGCCTCAGGTGGGTGGGCGTGCGACACGAGGAGGCCGCGGCCTTCGCCGTGTCCGCCCAGGCGCAGCTCACGGGGCGCATCGGCGTGTGCATGGGGACGGTGGGCCCCGGCTCGATCCACCTGATCAACGGCCTTGGTGATGCGGCCAAGTCCCACGCCCCGGTGCTGGCGATCGCGGGGCAGGTGCCCACTGACGAGATCGGCACCAACTGCTTCCAGGAGGTCGACAACGACCGCCTGTTTGCCCACGTGGCGGTGTGGACCCACACGTTAACGTCGACCGCCCAGTTGCCGTACCAGTTGGAACGGGCCGTCAACGCCGCGTACGAGCGTGGCGGCGTGGCCGTGCTGACCAGTCCGGGCGGCGTGGGGATGCTCGACATGCCTGACGATGCCCCCGCGCCGCTGGTTTGTGCGGCCCACCGCGGCGCCCCCAGCGCCGTCGCGCCAGGTGGAACAGGCGGCCGAGGCGCTCGCCAACGCTGGCAATGTGACGATCCTGGTGGGACAGAGTGCCCGTCACGCCCGCGACGAGGTGCTGGGGGCGGCCGACACTCTGAAGGCTCCGGTGGTGGTGACTCTCAAGGGCAAGACGGGCATGGAGGGAGACAATCCCTACCAAGTGGGTCAGGCCGGACTGCTCGGTAACCCGCCGCCGCGCATGCCCTGGATGCCTGCGACGTGCTGCCCATGGTCGGCACCGACGTCCCGTACCGCGAGTCCTACCCGAGTGGCAAGACGGTCATCCAAATCGACTCGCGCTCCGGCCAC
>JASBTB010000072.1 GCA_030148645.1 Demequina sp.
TGGGTCAGGTCACTGCCGGTTCTGCGATCGGACCGAATGACTCGGTCGAGTCCTTCACGGAGAAGATCTTCAACTTCACGATCAGTGGAATCGACCGAGCACGTTCGTTGCTCGACTTGTCATCGCTCGAGCTGGCGATCGATTTGCTCGTCGGTGCGAGCGACTTGACCTTTGTCGGTGCCGGATCGAGTGGAATCGTCGCGCTTGATGCGCAACAGAAGTTCTTACTGCTCGGCATCCCGTCGCAGGCCCCGCTTGACGTCCAGCAGCAACTCATCTCTGCCGCGCTGAGCAAAGAGGGGTCCGTTCTGGTCGCTATCTCGAACAGCGGCAGGAGCAAATCAGTCGTCGAGGTAGCCACCGTGGCAAAGCAGGCGGGCGCGAAGATCATCTCGATAACCGGAGAGGGCGGGCAGCTGGGGAAGATCGCCGACATCGATATCCGTGCGAGCACGTATGAAGACACCGAGGCGTTCATCCCATCCGTAAGCCGACTCGCGAGTCTGGTGATCATCGACGTGCTGACGACAGGTGTCGCGCGACGTACCACTCGACCGATGTCGGAGCAGAGGGACCACCTCAAGGAGCATCTCTGGCTGGCGGCAGACGCCGAATAGTCGCCACTTCATTTCGAGGCAGTGTCCGAAGCAGGTGAGAGCGAATTCTGGCCCTGCTCGTCGCGGCGAGGTGGTAGCGATGTGCAGTATACGCGCCGGCGCTCGTGCGCAACCATGATGGGACCGGCTTAATCACCCGGACGAATCGTCTTGACTAGTGACCGAAGTGTCTGATCCTGCCGATAGGACCCACCGCGACAAACAGACTCCCACTACATTGTGATCGCCACCTATGTGGCGCGGCCCGACCTCACCGAGGAGGTGGCCGCTCTACGTCTTGAGCTCGCTGCCGCCAGCCGTGCGGAACCGGGCAACCTCGCCTACATGATCGCTCGCGACTTGAGGATTCGACTCGCATCACGATCACGGAGCGCTACCTTGACGCTACGCCGTTTGCCGTTCACCGTGACAGCGACCACTTCGCGCACATTGGTCGGGACCGCATCATCCCGCTATTGACGGACCGCATCGTCGGCTGTTGGGGCGATGGCGCGACAGAACGTCAAAGTGGATGAGCCCGGTGGGTGCTGGGCGGCGAGTTGGATCTCGCCGGCTGGGCGAATTCGTTTGCGGGACGCTGAAAGCACTGCAACGCGATACAAGAATCTATCCGTGGCGGGGTATTTGAGGGTTATCGGGGGGTAAAGTTCCGAGCATGGATAGCACTTTCATCGCGACACAATTCAACGAAACCGCGCGCATGGACCTTCACCAAATTGCGGCGGTACTCGTTCGTGGGCTTGGCCCGACACTTGTTGCCGCGATGACTGGCACCAAGGACCGGAAGCTTCCGAGCAAGTGGGCAAAACCCGAAGGCCCGAATCCGTCGCCCGCGTTTGCGAAGCGCTTGCTGCTCGGCCATCGAGCATGGGCGGCGCTGATCGCTCAGGAAAGTGACGGCGTCGCACGTCAATGGTTCATTGGCGGGAATCCGCTGCTAGGAGAGGACACGCCAGTCACCGCCATCCGTGAGGATCGCGGAAGAGAGCTGATCGGAGCCGTCGAGGCATTCTTTGCTGAAGAGCCCGATCTGTGACCCAGAACGCACAGTGCGGATCACAGCAATGTTTCGGGGCGCTGCGGGTCCCCCACAAGGCGTCCTCGCCGAACTCCTGCTCGCTGCAGTCTTTCCACCTCGACCGCGGTCCATCGACCGCCGGATGCCACCGCGCGATTTCCATGGCAAAAGTGGCTAGGCGACTTCGGTTTCGACGCCGATCAAGCCCACGACCTTCCACACCCCTCGACCGTAGAGCAGATCCGCCTTGGCGAACGGACGCCGCGAGCCCCTGGGCAGTCGCCCGGGCGTGAGGAACGAACTGGTGACAGGTGTGGTGGTTTAGGCCGCGAGTGTGAGCGGCTCGGTTAGCTTGGCTTCGAACTCGATGGGCGTCAACCCGCCGAGGGTGTCCTGGGCGCGTTGGCGGTGATACTTCCGCTCGATCCAGACGACGATCGCGAGCCGCAGCTCCTGCCGAGTCGTCCACCGCTGCTGGTTGAGCACGTTCGTTTGCAGCAACGACCAGAAGCTCTCCATTGCGGCGTTGTCTCCGGCGGCGCCGACGCGTCCCATCGAGCCGACCATGTCGTGACGGCGCAACTCGCGGGCCATGGCCCTACTCCGAAACTGACTGCCCCTATCGGCATGCAGTATGCATCCGGCGACCTCGCCCCGACGGGCGACGGCGTTTCGGACGGCGTCGACGGCGAGTTTCGCGGTCATCCGATCGCTGATGGAGTACCCGACGATGCGGTTCGAGAACACGTCCTTGATCGCGCAGCAGTACAGCTTGCCCTCGGCGGTCCAGTGCTCCGTGATGTCGGTGAGCCAGAGCCGGTTCGGCGCATCAGCGCGGAACACCCGCTGGACGTGGTCGTCGAACACGGGCGGCCCGGCCTTCTTGCCCTTCCCGCGTCGCCGCCGCTGCGCCGAGGAGAGGATCCCAGCCTGCGAGCACAGCTTCCACGCCGTCCGCCGGCTCATCCGCCACCCCGCTCGACGGGCTTCGTCGGCGAGGTAGCGGTAGCCGAACGTCGGGTCATCATGGTGCGCGTCATGCAGCGCGTTGATCCGATACGCGCGGAGCACATCGGCGTCCCGGACCGGGTCGTTTCGCCACCGGTAGTAGGGCTGTCTTGCGAGCTTGAGGACCCGGCACGACACCGTCACGGGAATCCCCGCGTCGGCGAGCTCAGATACGAGCGGGTACGTCATTTTGGGGAGCCACCGAGTTTCAGATTCGCCTGCGACAGATACGCCGCCGCACGGCGGAGGACCTCGTTTTCCTGCTCGAGCAGTCGGATCCGCTTCTTCAACTCGCGAGCCTCGGCGGCGTCCGCGGCGGTCTGACCGGGACGGTTGCCGTCCTCGACATCGGCCTGGCGAAGCCAGTTCTGCAACGTCGCTTCGCTGATCCCGAAGTCGGTGGCGATCTGTTTGATGGTGACGCCGCTCTCACGACGCCGGGCGACCGCGACAACGTCCTCACGGAACTCTCTGGGATAAGGACCGGGCATGATGACATCCTCCCCGCCAGCGCCTCCCGGCACTAACGATCAGTTGTCACCGGTTCGTTCCTCACGCCCGGTTGAGTGAGTCCACCGGTTTATAGCAAGTCCGCCTCGTGGGGCGAGTTGAAGGATCACCAATCTGATGAGTTTGAGTTCCCCGGTCGCGGTCGTCGCGGCCGATGATGGAGTCGTGAGCGCACCCTCGATCCCGGACGGGCCGACGCGTCGGCGTTCGTTCTCGCCGGGCCAGAAGTTGCAGTACCTGTCCGAGTACGAGGTCGCGTGCGAGACGGGTGAGGGCGCGGGATACCTGCGCCGACATGGCCTGTACTCGTCGCTGATCTCGGAGTGGCGCAAGCAGCGCGACGCGGGTCTGCTGGAGGGCAAGAACCCCGGCGAAGCGGTCGGTCGTCCCAGCGCCGCGCAGGCCGAGAACGCCCGGTTGAAGGCGCAACTGCGGAAGGCCGAGGTGGAGTTGTCGATGACGCGGACGGCGTTGGAGATCATGGGAAAAGCGCACGCGCTCTTGGGGCAGATCTCCGAGAGCGCGGACACCGACCCGCGGCGCGGGAAGCGCTCATGAACACCTACGTCGAACTGGCCGCCGCGGACGTGCCGACCCGGCAGGCGGCAGCCCTGACCGGCGTGGCGCGTGCGACCGCGACCCGCGCCGCCTCCCGCGCACGCCGACCGGACCCCGAGCCGCCGTCGGCTCGTCCTGCCCCAGCGAACAAGCTCTCGAGCGTCGAGCGGTCGCTGGTGCTGTCCACGCTCAACAGTGACGAGTTCGTCGACAAGCCGCCGTTGCAGATCTATCCCATCCTGCTCGAGCGCGGCGAATACGTGGGCTCGGTCTCGACCATGTATCGGGTGCTGCGCGAGCACACGCAGGTACGGGAGCGGCGCCGGCTCGCGACCCATCCGCCGCGGAAGGTGCCGGAGCTGATCGCGACCGCCGTCGGGCAGGTCTATACCTGGGACATCACGAAACTCGCCGGCCCTGTCAAAGGCACGTACTACGACGCGTACGTGATGATCGACATCTTCTCCCGCTACATCGTCGGCGCCATCGTGCACGCCTGCGAGGACGGCCTACTCGCCAAGGAGATGATGACCGACGCGTTCGGGATCCACGGCACCCCCGAGGTCGTGCACTCCGACGGCGGCCCCTCGATGACGTCGAAGACCGTCCGCACCCTGCTCGCCGATCTCGGCGTGACCGCGTCCCGCTCCCGACCGCACGTGTCCAATGACAACCCCTACTCCGAAGCGCTGTTCAAGACGATGAAGTACCTGCCCGTCTTCCCCGACCGGTTCGTCTCCCTCGCCCACGCACGGCAGTTCCTGGACGAATTCGTGCACGCCTACAACCACCACCACCGGCACACCGGCATCGGCATGCACACGCCCGCCGACGTGCACTACGGGCACGCCGACGCCATCGACCGCGACCGAGACGCCACACTCGAGGCCGCCCGCCGCGCCCACCCCGAACGGTTCACGACGCGACAGACGCGACCGAAGATCCTCGACCGAGACCCGGCCGCGTGGATCAACCAGCCACCAACCGACGAGATCCAACTCGCCGCCTAACACCCACCGGCCTCACTCGCCTTGACAAATTCCGCCCTCCCAACGACACTGATCCTCAGCCGCACGAGCGGTGGTCTGTAGATATCCGGAATGAGACACAGCGGTGTGTCCGTCGTGAGAACGACTGATTCCCTCCGTATCTCTGCGCTGGTCGCGTCGACGTCGTCGCGACCAGAGGATTCATCTCGGATCGACGAACGCCAGGGTGCGACCGCACCCGTCGGCCATCCGAAAGAGGTTTCTGTTGGTTACACCATTCACGATCGCCGTGCCGGACGAGGTCATCGCAGACCTGCGCGCGCGGATCAGCCGCATCGACTGGACTCGGCTGCCCTTCAGCGACGGCGAACGATACGGGGCTTCCTTACCGCTCCTGCGGCGGGTGCTGGACTACTGGGGCGGTGAATACTCCTGGCGCGAGTGGGAGGAGAAACTCAACGCGGTGCCACAGTTCACGTCGAAGATAGACGGTCTCGACCTTCACTTCTGGCATGTGCGCGGCACCAAGCCGGATTCCGCACCCCTGCTGCTGCTACATGGCTGGCCGGGCTCGGCGGTCGAGTACTGGGATCTGATCGGTCCGCTCACGGATCCCGCCGCGCATGGCGCGCCCGAGTCGGCGTCCTTCGATGTGGTGCTGGTCGAACTGCCCGGCTTCGGGTTCGGTGAACAGCCGACGGAACCCGGGTGGGGACCGAATCGCATCGTGGATGCTCTCCATGCCCTCATGGGTCAACTCGGATATGAGCGATACGGCGTCCACGGCGGAGATTGGGGCACGCTCCTCGGTGCACGCCTCGCGCGCCGCCACCCTGAGAGCGTTGCCGCATTGCAGATCTCCATGCCGTTCACCGGGCCGTACGGGGACTTCGTACCGACGGCCGAATGGGGTGGAGCCATGTACGCGGCAACGGGCTATCTCCACCTGCAGAACCTGATTCCGGACGCCGTGACCTTCGGTGCGACGGATTCGCCGCTCGCACTTGCGGCCTGGGTGATCGAGAAGTTCCAAGCGTGGTCCGATTCTGGCGAACGTCTGGAGGACACCTTCTCATTGGACGTGCTGGCGACGAACCTCAGTTTCTACTGGATGACGGCGAGCATCGTCAGCGCAACACGGCTTTACCGGGAGGCAGCGCTCGAGGGGGGCGATGTGATCGGCCCCCCGCAAATCCCTGTCCCGGCGAGTGTGCTCGTCTTTCCGGAGGAACCCTTCCGGGCTCCGCGCGAGTGGCTTGAGGGCGTTTATCAGATCGAGCGGTATACGGAGTTCGCGTCGGGCGGACATTTCCATTCGTTGGAGAAGCCGCTCGAAACCCTCGACGAGATCCGATCGTTCTTCCCCGCTTACCTGGGAGGTGCCGCATGAGCGCCCGCTACGAAGCCGATTATGTCGTGGTCGGCGCCGGCGCGATGTCGATGGCGTTCGTCGACACGATCCTCGATGAAACGGATGCCGACGTTGTGATCGTCGACCGATACGACAAGCCGGGAGGGCACTGGCGCGTCGCGTACGACCACGTTCGACTGCACCAGCCCTCTGACTTCTACGGTGTCAACTCGACGAACCTGGGTGAGAATCGAATCGATCCGCACGGATACAACGAGGGCTTGCTGGAACTCGCGAGCGGTGACGAACTCCGCGAGTACTTCGAGAGAGTCATGCGAGACAAGTTCCTGCCGAGCGGCCGGGTCACCTATCTCCCCAACACGGAGTACATCTCGGATGGCAACGCCCGACGGATCTTGTCGAGAGACGAGGTGGAGCTCGTTGCACGCAAGCGCTTCGTCGATGGCACGTTCATGAACCTGAAAGCAGATCGTCTGCAGCTCGCTCGAACGCTTCGCGACCATGACCGACGATGCGCTCCACTCGTAGGTGGTGATACCCAGCAGGCAGTTCGCCAGCGGTGGCGCCGACTTCCGGGTACGTGACAGTGAGCATCCGCCCAGGCTAGGCGCAGGGCGGAGGTTTGCGGGCAACTTCTTCGCTCGGCGAGAGTGCTGGCCGCACCGAAGCGCCCGTCCGCAAGCCGGTCGGTCAGCGGACGGATCGAGAAGAGTGCAGGCGTCCTTGAACACTCGTGCAGGCGAGTGCGACAACTGACACCGCTCGGTTTCCCGCAAGTCCCGCCCGGTTGAGATTCGCGGTTCGGTGCGCCATACGGACGGGGCAGCAGCTCGTCGCGGAGCGCCATCCGCTAAAGCGGGAGTGTCTCGTATCCCTTCGGTTACGGGGCGTCTCATCGGATCAGGAGACAGTCGACCGGATTCCGGGATGTGCGGTGTCTCACATCTATGTCTCGCAACTTGCCGGGTACTAACCCTTAGTTGTGAGACAGCCGTAAACGATCGTTTTCGGTGTGGATGCCGGTGACGTCGACCGGAGGGCCGACACGCCGAGCATCGGTCAACCGAAACTCACCACCGAAACCCTAGCGCACCGAAACTACCGCTAGACCGTTTTCGGTTGCTCCGGTAGAATGGAATCAGACCCAGGAGAGGGGAGCCCCACCGTGGCTACGAAGTTCGACATCGAGGAGCGCTGGCCCGAGCTGTTCGTGCAGCTCGACGAGACCCAGCGTCGTGCCGTGGTGCAGTCGCTCGCCAGCGCGTGGCACGAGGGGTGGACCCCGAACCGCGAGGACGTGGAGAACCTGACCGACGAGGCCCGAGGCGCGATCGACGCCGAGGAGTACCGTCGCCGCGCCCACGCCGCCGCCCGGCGACGGACGGTCGCTGTCGCGCGCTGATGGCGTTCGACACCTGGGAGTCGTACTTCTATCCGCCGCCCGACGAGGGCACCCTGCGCAACCTGTTCGACGAGCGCGACCCGGTGGTGCTCACCAGGTTGGAGTACGTCGAGACCGCACGCCGGCAGCGCGAGCTGCTGGCCGGTCAGGTCGCCATCCCCAGGACGTACGACGCCGACCACGTGCGGGCGATCCATCGGCACTTGTTCCAGGACGTCTACGAGTGGGCGGGGGAGCTGCGCAGCGTGAACATCTCCAAGGGCGCCGGCCGCGGTTTCGGGGACGTCAAGACGGGCGAGGTCGACCAGCTCCTCGATGACGTGCGCAAGCGCGTCGCCGGCACCGATTGGGGACGGCTGGACCGCGAGGCGTTCGCAGAGCGAGCGGCGACCGTGTTCGCCTACCTGAACCAGGCGCACCCGTTCCGTGAGGGCAACGGCCGCACCGGGAAGGTGTTCATGGAGCACGTTGCGGAGCGATCGCGCTTCACCCTCGACTTCGGCCAGGTCACCCCCGACGTGTGGAACCAGGCATCCCAGCTCAGCCGGCCCGACATGTTCTCCTACGATCCCGAGCCCGCGTCGCTCGTGCCCGTGTTTCGTGCGATCGCTGCGCCACGTACGACCGGTCCGGCGACACCGCCGGCGCCGAGCACGGGACGGTCAGCCGCTCGCGCGTCCTATCCGCAGGCGGCGACTCAGGCGACCACCCAGCCGCCGCAGACGGGACCACAGCGAGGCCCCCAGGCGCGCCACAGCGGCCCGTACATGCCAGGCCGCGGCAGCGGGACCGGACAGGGGAAGTGAGGCCGTCATGAGCAACATCGTGGGCTACGCGCGAGTGTCGAAGCGCGAGCAGAACCCCGAGGCCCAGGAGGCCGAGCTGCGCGCAGCCGGCGCGTCGCGCGTGTTCGTCGACCACGGCGAGTCCAGCCGGGTCAAGGACCGGCCGCAGTGGCTCGCGTGCCTGGACTATCTGCGCCCCGGCGACACGCTCATGGTGCGTCGCCTCGACCGTATCGCGGGCAGCGAGACGATGGCGATCCAGACCATCAACGAGCTGCACGAGGCTGGTGTGAACATCAAGAGCCTGACCGAGCCCGATATCGACACCACCACGCCGATGGGGCGCGCGCTGTTCGGGATCGTCGCCGTGTTCGCTCAGCTCCGTGTCGACACCATTCGGGAGAACACCCGGCGCGGTCTGGCGCACGCTCGTGCTCAGGGTCGTGTCGGCGGACGGCCGTCAGTCATGACACCCGAGCGGGTCAAGGCCGCTGTGAAGATGCGCGAGCAGGACATAAGCATCGCGGAGATTGCGCGCACGTTCTAAGCGAGATTCCCACCACCATGAGGGCCCCGGCCACGATACGACCGGTCAGGGTCACGGGGTAGAAGTCTCCGTATCCCACGGTGGTGGTCGTCACGAGCGCCCACCACAGCGCATCGTCGAAACTGGCGATATTCGAATTCAGCACGTCGCGTTCGGCACCCAGGATGGCGACGGCTCCGATCCAGATCAACAACGCGGCCGAGAGTGCGACGGCCCTCGTGGCGTTGAGCGCGCCACGACCGCGCAGCACCTTGGAGCCGTTGGTGAAGACCGCAAGGATTTTGAGCGGGCGTAGCGGCGGGTAGAGCACGGCGAGGATGTCGATCGGGTGCTTCAGCAGAAAGCGCCACGAACTGCGCGCTATGGTCACTCGCACCACCAGATCGATGACGAAGGCGAGCCAGATCAGCCCATTGAGCGACGTCAGGAGGACGGGAACGGGATCCGGCAGGTTGGGGTCGATCGTGCCGAGCGTCCAGACCACCAGGAACAGGAATCCCAGCGCGAGCAGGACGCCGTCGGTGCGTTGCGCGTAGGCGTCGTACTTGCCACCACTGGTGTACTCCCGCAACTGCCCCAACGCCATCGATGCTCCCTCCGTCGGCCTTGCCGGACTCGAACCCATGACATGTGTGGCACCACTGGCCGACTCGGCCCGCGGTGCACGACCGGGACGACCGGCAAGTGCATGGGTTCATCGTACCGACATGCTCGGTCGTGCCCCTTATTCGGTGGGGGCACGGGTGGGGCTGCTGTGAAGGTGGGCTTCGGCGCTGCCTCGCCCACCGCCGACCGGCCTGGGTAGCGCCCTCGCTGGCCGCACAGCAGACGTGCCCACCGCAACGGTGCCGATGCCGTACCGAGTTCAGCCCCCCTGCGTCAGCGCGGAAAGGTCCGAACCGAAGATGGTGCGCAGGGCGTCCATGGCCTCGGGGCGTGCCCTGTAGTAGACCCACACGCCTTTCTTGTCTCGCTCGATGAGCCCGGCGTCGTGCAGGGTTTTCAGGTGATGGCTGAGTGTCGACACTGCCAATTCAAAGCGCTCGGTCAGGTCGCACATCGGGCATGCCTGCCCGCCCTCCTGCGAAAGCACCATGGACATCAGCTGCAGCCGCACCGGATCCGCCAAGGCTTTGAGCATCCGGGAGACGGTCTCGGCCTGGGCCGCGGTGATGGGCTCGCGAGATAGCGGCGCGCACAAGTCGGGCACGCGTGCGCCAGCGGGCGCCAAAGTTGGGGTCGACATACGGCCATTCTGGCACAGTTCGAGAGTTTGACAACTGTCGAACTGTGAGTAGGGTGGAAAGCGGAGTAGGAACTCTATCGATGTTGCCCCGATGCAAAGGAGGTTCCCGTGAACACCCCCACCCAGTTGGTCCGATCCGAATACCACGCGTCCAGTGGCGGATGCGTGAGTTGCGCCGTCGACCTCGCTTCCGTCAAGGTCCTGACCGGCGTCCACAAGGTCGACGTCCTGGCGTCAGGCGTCGTGCTGGTCACCCACGACGGCACCGTGGCCGACACCGCGATCGTCAAGGCGGCGCGCCAGTCGGGACTGGACCTGCAGGCGTACGGGCCGGCACGCCCAGTACGCACCTGGCCCTGGAGTCGACCGCGTCAGCAGGCGTCGACCGCCGCAGGCTCCCCCGGTGAGCACTGACCTCGGAACGGAACGGACTTGCGTCGGGCAGCGTTCCTTGTGGCTGGTCCACAATGCCACGGCACCGCACCCAGCCCGGCCGTAGCGGTACCCAGACACGATGGGCTTGCATGGCACAGACCCGTGGGTGAGTGAGCCACCTGGTGCAGGTGTCTCGCGGACGATGCCTTGGTGGGCCCTGCCGGACTCGAACCGACGACACCTGCGGTGTAAACGCAGTGCTCTAACCACCTGAGCTAAGGGCCCTCAACCATTGTTCCCTATCCGGGCGGGTCGCCCGGATCGCGCCAGACGCGGGAGCCCCTACACGAGCCCCAGCACTTTGCGATACTCGTCCAGATCCCGGGCGTCGCCCGTGGGGTTGACCAGGACCCAATCGACGACGCCGTGAGCGTTGATGTGGAAGGTGCCCCGCTTGGAACGCCCCGACTCCTCGTCGAACACCCCGTACGCGCGGCTCACCGCACCGTGGGGCCAGAAGTCGCTGAGCAAGGTCCCCGTGAACGCGTTCTGATACGCCCACTCCTGATTGACGAACTTCGAGTCGCAGTTCACGACGAAAACCTTCGCATCGGACACCACCAGATCCTCGGCGTCGCGCAACTGTTCGAGTTCATAGGTGCACACCGGCGAGAACGCCCACGGCACAAAGACGAGCAACACGTCCCTGCCGCGCTCAGATGACAGCGAGACGTCGATCCCATCTTGGTCGCTGAGCGTGAAATCCGGAGCGGCGCGACCCACAAGGGGGTGGGTCACTTCGAGCGGCCCTTGTCGCCCAATTGGGTAGCGGTCCACGAGGCGTCGACCACAAACGTCGACGTTGCGTGGAGCCCGGCAAGAGACGAGGCTTCCTCCACGTCACGGGGTAGCACGTGCCCCGGCCGCCCCGCCTTAGGTGTCAGGAGTACCACCTGTGCACTGCCGTCGAGCAGGGACTGGACGTCCATCAGCAGATCTGCCAGGTCGTCGTCGCCGTCGCGGAACCACACGATCGCCGCATCGGTGACATCACCGTAGTCTTCGTCCACCAGGTCTTCACCTGTAACGGACATGATCGCTCTGCGAAGCGCGTCACACACATCGGTGTCGTAACCGAATTCCTGTACGACCATTCCTGGGGTCAACCCCAGGCGAGACACCATTGCGGTGTCGAGCGCCTCCGAGCCTTCTGTCGTGGCCACGGCCCGCCTGCTCCTTTCGTTGGAGAGCACCACTATGCGTGCTCGTTTGGACCACAGTACGGGTCCAGGCGCGCACGTCGCAACGGCAGAGCCCTCGCCCGCCCGAGTGCTACCACTGCGTGTGCGGCGCCCCGCGGGTGCCCTGGCGTGACATTGGACCAGGATGTGGCAAGAATGTTCTGGTAAGCGGCACCCCGCAACCCACCGACACGTGAGATGGGCGCGATACCTCGCGCCGAAACGGAAGGTCCCCTGTGGCACAGCACGGCGCGATCGACAAAGATCCAGAAGAGACGAACGAGTGGCTCGAGTCGCTCGACGCAATGATCGAGCACGGTGGCGCCACCCGCGCCGAGTTCGTGATCGATCGCATGGTCGAGCATGCCGCGGCAAAACAATTATCGGTACCGCTCAGTCTCAACACGCCGTACGTCAACACCATCCATGTCGACGACGAGCCGGAGTTTCCCGGCGACGAGGAAGTCGAGCGCCGCTATCGCGGTTGGATCCGATGGAACGCGGCAGTGATGGTGACGCGCGCTCAAGCGGCGGGCAAGGGCGTCGGCGGACACATTTCGTCGTACGCCTCGGTGGCCACGCTCTACGAAGTGGGGCTCAACCACTTCTTCAAGGGAAAGGACCACCCCGGAGGTGGCGACCACGTGTACTTCCAGGGCCACGCCGCGCCAGGCGTCTACGCCCGCGGACTAGTCGAGGGTCGATTCAGCGAAGACGACCTGGACTCGTTCCGGCAAGAGAAATCCGCAGCGGGTCGTGGTCTGTCGTCCTACCCGCACCCGCGCCTCATGCCCGACCTGTGGGAGTTCCCCACCGTGTCGATGGGTCTGGGGCCCGCATCGGCGATCTACCAAGCCTGGACCGATCGCTACCTCCACCTGCGGGGCATCAAGGACACGTCGCAGCAACACACATGGGCGTTCCTCGGAGACGGGGAGATGGATGAGCCCGAGTCGCGCGGAATGCTTCAGTTGGCAGCCAACCAGCGGCTCGACAATCTGACGTTTGTGGTCAACGCCAACCTCCAACGCCTCGACGGGCCGGTGCGAGGCAACGGCAAAATCATCCAAGAACTCGAGGCTTTCTTCCGCGGAGCCGGATGGAACGTCATCAAGGTGATTTGGGGTCGCAACTGGGACCCGCTGCTGGCACGCGATCACGACGGTGCGCTCACCAACCTCATGAACACCGTTCCCGACGGCGACTTCCAAACGTTTCGCGCGGAGTCCGGTGCCTTCATCCGCGACCAGTTCTTTGGAGGCGACCCGCGCGCCAAGGAACTGGTCAATGACATGACGGACGACGAAATCTGGGCACTCAAGCGCGGCGGCCACGACTACCGGAAACTCTACGCCGCGTATGCCCGCGCCTCGAAGGAAAACAACGGCAAGCCGACAGTGATCCTGGCCAAGACCATCAAGGGCTATGGCCTCGGCGCCAACTTCGCGGCACGCAACTCGACCCACCAGATGAAGAAACTCGCCGCTGCGGATCTCAAGGTGCTGCGCGACACCTTCGACATCCCGTTCACCGACGAACAGATCGACGCCGACCCCTACAACCCGCCCTACTACCACCCCGGCTTCGACAACCCGGCAATCCGGTACATGCTGGAGCGCCGCAAGGATCTGGGCGGTTTCGTCCCCGAGCGTCGCGACACCTACGAGCCGATCGAGTTGCCCGACCCCGCAGTGTACGAACTGCTCGCCAAAGGTTCCGGCAAGCAAGAGATCGCGACCACGATGGCGTTCGTACGTCTGCTCAAGGACTTGATCAAAGACAAGAGTTTTGGTCACCGGATCGTGCCGATCATTCCCGACGAGGCCCGCACCTTCGGCCTCGACGCGATCTTCCCGTCGGCAAAAATCTTCAACACCCAGGGCCAGAACTATTTGCCGGTCGACCGGGAGTTGATGCTCAGTTACAAGGAGTCCGAGTCCGGGCAGATCATGCACACCGGAATCAACGAGGCGGGGTCCGCAGCCGCTTTCCAGGCGGTCGGAACGTCGTATGCGACCCATGGCGTGCCGATGGTGCCCATGTACATCTTCTACTCCATGTTCGGCTTCCAAAGGACGGGCGACCAGTTCTGGGCGGCGGGCGACCAACTCACGCGTGGCTTCATTATCGGCGCCACCGCTGGGCGCACCACGCTCACGGGCGAGGGTCTTCAGCACGCCGATGGCCACTCCCCGATCATCGCGGGCACCAACCATGCCGTTGTGACATATGACCCGGCCTTCGGCTACGAGATCCGGCATATCGTGCGGGATGGCATCGAGCGCATGTACGGGCCCGAGGACGGGCGCGACAAGAACGTCATGTATTACCTGACCGTTTACAACGAGCCCATCCATCAACCAGCCGAACCCGAAAATGTCGACATCGATGGCATCATCAAGGGCATCTACAAGTGCGCGGATGCCCCCGCTGGCGAAGGTCCTCAGGCGCAGATTCTTGCGTCGGGCGTGGCCGTTCCCTGGGCCCTGGAGGCTCAGGAGCTTCTCGACGCGCACTGGAGGGTTCGCGCCTCCGTGTGGTCCGTGACGTCGTGGAGTGAACTGCGTCGCGAAGCTCTCGACTGCGAGCGGCAGGCGTTCCTGCACCCCGAACGTGAGGTGCGCACGCCGTACCTCACAAGCAAACTTACTGGTACGGCGGGGCCTTTCGTTGCCACCACCGATTTCGACCACCTTGTCCCGGATCAGGTTCGCGCGTGGATCCCGGGAGACTATGCGACGCTCGGTGCCGACGGCTACGGCTTCTCCGACACCCGTGCGGCGGCCCGACGCTACTTCAAGATCGATGGCCCCTCGACGGCGGTGCGCGTGCTCCAGCAGTTGGAGCGGCGCGGCGATGTGGAGCGCGGGACGACAGCCCGCGCCATCGAGCGGTACGACTTGCACGATGTCACCAAGGGCACGACCGGAAACGCAGGGGGCGAAGCCTAGGCACCACGGGTGGGCGCCACGACAGGTGTGGGAATACGCCCGAGGCGCCCGCTCTGCGCGCTTCCCCCTGCCGTGGCCGCCAGCGCACCCGTGTAGAAGTGTCAGCCTCGACTGTGAGATCCGCTCGACTGTGAAAAGTGCGTCGATCGATCTCTCGCCCTATCTTGTGACGCGTGGGGGCACGTGGTGCCCCCACTTTGGGGGGCACCCTCTTGTGTGGACCGCACAAACGCACACTATGCTGTCGCCCATGGTCGCAACCGCCGACGTGAGGCACGATACGCTTCGCAGACTCCGGGCTGGCACGGGAAAGCTCGCGACGGCGGCCCTCAAGGAACTGGACGCTGACTATCGGTGGTTCGGGGAACTACCTGCACAGGAACGCTCCTGGGTCGGATCCGTCGCGCAGGCGGGCATCACGTCGTTCGTGACGTGGTACGCCAATCCGGGCGGGTCCTATCGCGGGGCGATCGAGGTGTTCGCTGCGGCACCCCCTGAGTTGACTCGATCCATCTCGTTGCAGCACACGCTCAGCATCGTGCGCACGGTCGTGAAAATCGTCGAACAGCACGCCGATGAGTTTGCCGCGGCGGGTGGTGAGGCGCACTTGCGCGAGGCGATCTTGCGCTACTCGCGGGAGGTAGCCTTCAGCGCGGCCGAGGTCTATGCGCGGGCCGCAGAGTCGCGGGGAGCGTGGGATGCGCGACTTGAGGCTCTCGTCGTCGACGCGCTCGTGCGCGGCGAGGTCGACGACGATCTGCCGTCCCGCGCCGCGGCGCTCGGCTGGAAGCCGGGCCCCACCCTGGTGATGGTGGGCCGAACGGACGGCCCGTTGGGCGAAGTGCAGTCGGCAGAGTTGCGACGCGCTCTGCGCCGTGCCGCCCCGAGGGCAATGGTCGGCATTCACGGGGAAGACCTCATCGTCATCTACCGCTCGGACCACGACCTTCACGAGCTCGCGGACGCCATGATAGACAATTTTGGGCCGGGACCCGTGGTCATTGGACCTCCCGCCGTCACCCTCGTGGAGGTCGCGCGATCGACTCGGGCGGCCTTCGCCAGCGTGGTGGCAGCGCCAGCCTGGTCGCTCACCCCCCGGCCCGTCTATGCCGACAGCCTCCTTCCGGAACGCGTGCTGGTGGGAGACGCCAGCGCCCGCGACCGCCTGCTCGCCATCGCCTACGACCCGATTAAACGCGCTGGAGGTTCCCTACAAGAGACTGTGGCGACGTTCCTGGACTGTGGGAGATCGCTCGAGTTGTCCGCTCGCACCATGTTCGTCCACGCCAACACCGTGCGATATCGCCTGAAGAAGGTCACAGAACTGACCGGCTGGGACGTGCTTTCGACGCGCGACTCGCACGTGCTGGAGATGGCCTTCGCACTCGGCCGGCTACGGGATGCAGGCCGTAGTCTTTTGTAGGTTTACCACAAATTCTGACGGTCAAGTCGGTACCGAGTTGGCCATTCGTCACCGCCAACATGAGGCACGCTTGAGACATGCTTGCGATCGTCTGTCCCGGCCAGGGTGCCCAGAGCCCAGGAATGCTGACTCCCTGGCTCGATCGCGACGACGTGCGCTCCGCGATCGATGAGTACTCCGATGCCAGCGGGCTCGATCTGGCGCAGTTGGGCACCACCGCCGACGCCGACACCCTTCGCGACACCGCGATCGCCCAACCACTTCTTGTCGCCACCGCGCTTGCCACCTACGCTGCGCTGGGCGGCGTCACACCCCACGTGGTCGCCGGGCACTCGGTGGGCGAGTTTGCCGCGGCGGCCATCTCACGAGTCCTCGCCAGCACAGACGCGGTATCCCTCGTGCGGGCGCGCGGAATCGCTATGGCGCAAGCCGCTGCGGCAGCCGGTGCCACCTCGATGGCGGCCGTGCTGGGCGGCGCCGAGGACGAGGTCGCGAACAGGTTGGCCACCTACGAACTGACGCCAGCGAACATGAATGGTGGCGGCCAAGTGGTGGCTGCGGGATCCGCCGACGCCATTGCGTCACTGATTGCGGACCCACCGCCCCGCGCTCGGGTGATCGAGTTGCAGGTCGCGGGAGCCTTTCACACGCGCTACATGATGCCCGCCGTCGCCGTTCTGGCGGAAGAGGCCTCGACGTACGCGCGGCGCGACCCCGACGTCGTCCTCCTGACCAACGCGGATGGCTCGGTGGTGAAGTCCGGTGACGATGCCGTGGCAGGCTTGGTCGCGCAAGTGGCGCGGCCTGTGCGGTGGGATATGTGCATGGACACGATGCTGGCGATGGGCGTCACTGGCATCATTGAACTCGCTCCCGGCGGAGTTCTCGCCGGGCTGGCAAAGCGAGCCATGAAGGGCGTCCCATGCGTGGCGCTGAAAACTCCGGACGACCTCGCGGCCGCCCTCGACTTGGCAAGGAACGTGGAATGATCGCCCTGCGCACCACCACAGGCCCGGAATTTTCGCGGATTCGCGGATTGGGGGTCTTCCGCGGCGAACTCGCGGTGCCCAACGACGACATCGTCGGGCCGATCAACTCATCGGACGAGTGGATCCGCAAGATGACCGGCATCGCCACCCGTGTGCGGGCCAAACCCGAAACCTCGGTCATCGACATGGCCGAAGGCGCTTCGCGGCAGGCTCTCGAGCATGCCGGACTTGAGGCCGACCAGATCGATACGGTGATCCTGTCGACCATCACGTTCCCGCACATCACGCCCGGCGGCGCGCCCGTGCTTGCCGACCGACTCGGTATCGCCGCGGCCGCATTCGACATTTCGGCGGCCTGCGCAGGCTACTGCTACGGCATCGGGCAAGCGGACTCGCTTGTGCGATCGGGGCAGGCGCGCAACGTGCTCGTGGTGGGCGCAGAGAAGATGAGCGAATACATCGACCCTGCCGATCGCTCGATCTCCTACCTGCTCGGGGACGCCGCAGGCGCAGTGGTCGTGGGCGCGTCCAAGACTCCCGCCATCGGACCCACGATATGGGGTTCGGACGGTGCTGGAGCGCATCTGGTGCGGCAAACGGCCTCGTGGTTCGAGTATCGGGACAATCCCGGTACGCCCTTCCCGACGCTGTTTCAGGAGGGTCCCAGCGTGTACAAGTGGGCCTCGTTCAAAATGGCCCCCGTCGCGCTTGAGGCCATCGAGGCGGCAGGCGTGACGCCATCGGACATTCAGGCCTTCATCCCTCACCAAGCCAACACCCGCATCATCGACCAAATGGTGAAGCAAATCGGTCTTCCCGAGCATGTGGCAGTCGCGCGCGACATCGTCGACTCCGGCAACACCTCCGCCGCCTCGATCCCCCTTGCCACCGAGCGGCTGCTTCGTGACGGCGACGTCGCGTCAGGCGATCTGGCGCTGCAAATCGGCTTCGGTGCGGGATTGGTCTACGCCGCACAGGTGGTGGTGCTGCCGTAGCGTAGGCGTCGACAGCGCTACTGTGTGGAATCGTCCCTCATAAGCCCCGATGCCGCCCGGCATCGCTCAACACCCAAGGAGAAAACCCTGATGGCCCTTTCTGAGCAGGAAGTCCTCGCCGGTCTGGCGGAGATCGTGGTAGAAGAGACCGGAATTGACGCCGGCGACGTGCAACTCGAGAAGTCGTTCACGGACGACCTCGACATCGATTCACTGTCGATGATGACGATCGTCACGCTTGCGGAAGAGAAGTTTGACGTTCGCATCCCCGACGAAGAGGTCAAGAACCTCGTCACCGTGGGCGACGCCGTGAGTTACATCACCACGGCTCAGGCCTAAGCGGTCCCTGTCCGCACGCATATCTCGGAGGAACACCATGGCAGTGGTTGTCACTGGACTCGGTTGTACGACCCCGCTCGGCGGAGACGTGCCCAGCACGTGGCAGGCAGCGCTCGAAGGGCGCTCGGGCGTTCGCACGCTCGACAATGACTGGGCCGAACTCTACGGACTGCCCGTGAACTTTGCCGGTCAGATCGCCGTACAGCCGGGCGAAGTCCTGTCTCGTCCCGAGATCAAACGCATGGACCCTTCGGCACAGTACGCGATCATCGCCGCGCGCGAGGCGTGGCGGGACGCGGGCTCGCCCGAGGTGGACCCGGAGCGTCTTGGCGCGGTGGTGTCTTCCGGCATCGGCGGCGTGTGGACCCTGCTGACGGCATGGGACACGGTGAAGGACAGGGGCGCCGCGCGCGTTCTTCCCCTCACCGTTCCCATGCTGATGCCCAACTCCCCCGCGGCATACGTGGAACTCGAGATGGGCGCCAAGGCGGGAGCACATGCGCCCGTGTCAGCGTGCGCCTCGGGTGCGGAGGCGATCGGCATGGCCTTCGAAATGATCGAGTCCGGCCGCGCCGACGTGGTGGTCGCCGGGGGTACTGAGGCCGCCATTCACCCGCTTCCACTGTCCGCTTTTGCGGCAATGCAGGCGCTGTCCAAGCGCAATGACTCCCCTGCGACGGCCTCGCGCCCTTACGACACGACACGCGACGGATTCGTGCTTGGGGAGGGCGCAGGCATTCTCGTGCTCGAATCTGAGGAGCACGCCAAGGCCCGAGGCGCGCGAATCCACGCACGCCTGGTCGGGTTAGGATTGTCTTCCGACGCTCACCACATCGCCGCGCCCGACCCCGGCGGGGCCGGTCAAACCCGGGCGATGAAGTTGGCGCTGGAGCGCGCGGGATTGGCGCCCGCCGACGTGGCGCACGTCAACGCACACGCCACGTCCACCCCCGCGGGCGATATGGTCGAGGCACGCGGAATCCGGGGCATCATGGGCGCGCATGCCGACCAGGTACTCCTCAGCGCCACCAAGTCGATGACCGGTCACCTGCTCGGCGGCGCGGGCGCTGTCGAGTCGGTATTCACGATCAAGGCTCTCCAAGACCGCGTGGCGCCGCCGACGATCAACGTCGACAGCCCGGATCCGGAACTCGAGGTGGACTTGGTACGCAACACTCCTCGCGCGATGGCCGCATCGGGCGACCTCGCGGCGATCAACAACTCGTTCGGCTTCGGCGGACACAACGTGGCGCTCGTCTTCATCACCGCGTAGATCTGGCTCGCGCGAGGCAACCCAAGGTTCGCTCCGCCCTGCTTTGCCGCTGGCCCACCCCTCGGTGCACCCCCACCCCCGGGTTCGCCTCCGGTGCCTACGCCTGTCGGCCTCACCCCCGCCTCAACCCCGGTTCACTCTCGGTGCACGCCCGCGTCACTCTCGGTGCGAACCGTTCTGAAGTGCGACACGCCGTGTTTACGTCCGCCGGTCCTATCTGGCACGGCGCGTCGCATCGAAACCGGTTCGGAGTGTCCGGAACGGTGGCGGGTGGTGTGCGACGGGCGCTCGGCGCGCACGTCCGACTGAACCGCTGTCAGCCGACCCGGTGGAGCCAACGCACGGGCGCCCCGTGTCCCGCGTACCTGAACGGCTCCAACTCCTCGTCCCACGCGGTTCCCAGCGCGAGATCCATGGCCCGCTTGAAGTCGACTGCGGTGCCGCCGGAGTCCATCGCCGCACGTATCCGGTCCTCCGGCACGACGATATTTCCATGGACGTCCGTCACCGCGTGAAAGATGCCCAGCGAGGGCGTGTGCGACCACCGCGCGCCGTCGCAACCGAAGGAGGGGTCCTCGGTGACCTCGTAGCGCAGGTGCTCCCATCCGCGCAACGCCGATGCGAGGCGCGCGCCGGTGCCCTGCTTGCCTTGCCAGGCCACCTCAGTACGGTACAACTGGGTGCCAGCGGGCTGATCGATCCAGTCGAAGGTGGCGCGGGAGCCCACCACGGACTGCGCCGCCCACTCGACGTGCGGGCACATCGCACGGGTGGCTGAGTGCACAAAAAGAACACCACGGGCTATGGCGGCCATGACCCCTCCTTGTTGATAGGTGCGTCTTCCCCTACGACCTATCGAGGCGTCCGGCTACACCGGGTGTGCCTCTATGGTGCCTCACCTACGCCAAAAGCACCAGCGAGACACGGCGACGAGTCTGGGATCGCTGTGGCAAGGTGGAATCGTGAGTACACCACGCCAAGCCGGTGACGCCCCCGCCGTCATCATGTCGGTCGCCCAGATCAGGGAGGCAGAGGCCCGCACTATGAAGCACACTCCGGAGTCGGTGCTCATGGACCGCGCCTCCCAGGGGCTCGCGGCCCAGTGCACCGCGCTCCTGGCGCGAGTTGGCGTCGCTGTCGGTGACGCCAACGTCGTGGTGCTGGCTGGCACGGGAAACAACGGCGGTGACGCCCTCTTGGCGGGGGAACTGCTCGCCCGCCAGGGCGCAAGCGTGACCGGCGTCGGCGTGGGGTCGTCGGCGCATCCGCGCGGCCTGGCTTCGCTCATCGAGGCGGGCATCCCGTGGTGCGACGCGAACGAAGCGACCGGGATGCGCGCGGCCTGCAAAGCGTTGACCGCGGCGCACCTGATCGTGGACGGCATCGTGGGCATCAGCTCGAAGCCCGGCCTCCGGGAGCCTGCTGCGACGCTGGTGGCATCCATACGCCAAGACTCGCTCGTGGTGGCGGTCGACATTCCCTCTGGCCTAGACGCCGATAGCGGCGTCTTACCCCGGACGCACGTGCAGGCGGACTTCACGGTGACGTTCACGGCACCCAAACCATGCCTCGTTCTGGCCCCCGCGTGCGAGGCCGCAGGCGATGTCGTGGTGGTGAACGTCGGCGTCGAGCCGTCAGCCTAACTGTCCATCTGCTGGCGCAACTCCCGCATTGCGCTACGGCGCACGTCCTTGCTCAACCGGTCGATGAAGAGTTTGCCGTTCAGGTGGTCCACCTCGTGGTTGACCAGGCGCGCCCATATCTCCTCGCCGTCGACCACCACCTCGTTTCCATCGAGGTCGCTACCCACGGCCTTGGCATACAGGGGCCGCTCGCATGGATACCACAGGCCGGGCACGGAGAGGCAGCCTTCGTCGCCAAGTTCCTGGTACTCCGCGTGGTTCTCGACGATCTCCGGGTTGAGCACGTAGCCGATCTCGCCATCGATGTTCCAGGAGAAGGCGCGCAACGACACCCCAATCTGGTTGGCGGCCAGCCCGGCACGGCCCTCGTGGTCGACCGTTTCCAGCAGGTCCTCCACCACCGCACGCACACGGTCATCGATGGAGGTGACGGGCTCGCAGGGGGTGCGCAACACCGGATCGCCGACTACCCGAATTTCTCGCATTGCCATGGGCGCAATTCTGTCATGCCACACGACGCGTTTTTCGAGCAGGAGGGCTCAGGGGCTTGTCGCGTGCCAGGCTAGGGGTATGGAACCCGTTGACAGACTCTGGGTGGCGAAGCACTGGCCCGTCCCCGATGGCAGGGATGACAAGTTCACTCGAGGCGTGGTGGGCATCGTCGCCGGTTCCGAGGCATACCCCGGCGCGGCGGCGCTCGTCGCGTCCGCGGCAGTACGTACCGGGATCGGACTGGTGCGCTACGTCGGCCCCCGTCGGGCGCAAGACCTGGTGTTGTCGATGAGACCCGAGGTGGTGGTCCACGACTCCGGCGAGGCGACGGAACGGTTGCCGCGAGTGGCTGCGTGGGTCATCGGGCCGGGCGTCGCCGACCATCCAGGCCAGGATGCTGTCATCGGCGCCGTTCTCGCGTCCGGCGTGCCCATCGTGGTCGACGCTGGCGCTTTGGAGGCGTGCGCCCGCGCGCGAGCCAGTGGCGACCGCCAAGCCCCTCCTGACCGGGTACTCATGACGCCGCACGTGCGAGAGTTGGTGGCGACGTTGGGCGCCATGCGGCACGACGTCTCGGATCGCGATGTGACTCGCGACCGGCCAGCACACGCGCGCCTGCTCGCCGAGACGGCGCGCGCCACCGTGCTCCTCAAGGGCGCGCCCACTGTGGTCGCCGCACCCGGCGGGGCCGTGGTCACGCTGCCGGACGCGCCAGCCTGGCTCGCGACGGCTGGCTCCGGTGATGTGCTCGCTGGCGTCGCAGGCACCCTGCTGGCGTCGGGACTTTCCGCCCTGGATGCGGGCGTTGCAGCGTCCTGGATCCATGCCAGGGCGGCGGAGGCGGCGTCGGGGGGCGGTCCCATCGCGGCATTGGATATCGCCGATGCGGTACCGGCGGTGGTGGCAGAGCTGCTGCTCGAGGGTGCGTAGCGGCCGCACACTACACGGTCTGCAGCACAAACTCCGCGGTGTCTCCCGCGGCGAGGCCCTCGGCCCGCAACACCGCACGCTTGACCGGCAACACCAACGTCTGCGCCTCGTTCGAGGGGAACACCGACGTGCGCCACGTGGTGTCTCCCACAGTGACCTCGACCTTGACCGCGCCAAATCCCCTGCGTGGCTCCGGTGCGGCGTCTTCGATCTCGTCGGCGACGTCATGCGGCAGATTGACGAACACCCAGGAGTCTACCCGCGCCGCCCACGCGTACAGTTCAGCGCTGAAGCGATAGACCATGTCGGGTCCTCCCTACCAGGAACGACGAAACGGTGGGCCAGGTGGGGCTCGAACCCACGACCGACGGATTATGAGTCCGCTGCTCTAACCGGCTGAGCTACTGGCCCTCGGTGGTACCCCGAGGATACTGGCGAATCTCGTATGCACTTTCGCCGTGTTGCGCGATGTCGAGACCCTGCTGCTCGCCTGCGGGGGTCACACGCAGGCCCATGATGGCACGCAGAGTCATGGCGATAATCCCGCTGGCGATGAACGAGAAGACCGAGACGACGAGTACCGCGACCGCCTGTTTGCCCAGCAACGACGCATCGCCTGCGTTGACGAGGCCGACCCCTTCCGTTGCGCCGTTTACGATCGCGCGTGCGAAGAGGCCTAGGAAGATCAAGCCGATCGCGCCACTCACCAGGTGCACGGCGACCACGTCGAGCGCGTCGTCCAAGCGCAAACGCGATGTGATCCTGCTCGCCAAGTAGGACGCGCCACCTGCGACGAAGCCCAGCAGCAGGGACGCGAAGGGGTCCAGGAAGCCCGCGGCCGCTGTGATCGCCACCAGGCCAGCCACGGCGCCCGAGACGCCGCCGCGTGCTGTCACGGCGCCCGTCAGCCGCTTCTCGAGGAGGAGCCATCCGGCCACCGCCCCCACCGCTGCAAGGTGCGTTGCAAGGACGGCCGACGCCGCCACGCCGTTTGCGGAAAGCGCGGAGCCCGCGGTGAGCCCCAGCCAACCAACCCACACGAGTGCGGCTCCCACGAGAGTCAGCGGCAGGTTGTGCGGCCGATTCGACCCGTCCCGCCAGTTCCGGCGCGGCCCCAAGACCAGCCCGAGTACGAGTGCCGAGGCGCCCGCACTCACACCCACCACCGAGCCACCCGCGAAGTCAAGAACTCCCCACTGCGCCAGCCAGCCGTCGTCCGACAACACCCAGTGAGCGACCACGGGAAACACCACGACCGACCACAGCGCAAGGAACGACAGCATCGCGCCGAATTTCATCCGGCCCGCGGCGGCACCGGTGATCACGGTGGCCGAGAACACCGCCACCATCATGGCGAATGTCGCGAAGGCAATGGGCGGGACGTCCAAGCCCGCGAAGTCGGCGTATTCCGCCAACCCCGCCAGCCCCGCGTAATCGAGGCTACCGACAAACCCACCCCATGCATCGGGACCGAAAGTGAGGGAGAATCCGACGAGCACCCAGGTGATCGAAACGGCGACGATTGCCGCGAGACCGTACATCATCATGCCGAGTGCGTTCTTGGAGCGCACCAAGCCCGCGTAGAACGCGGCCAAACCGGGTGTCATCAGCAATACGGGCGCGGTGCTCAGGATGATCCAGGCGGTGTCTCCTGTGTCGTACACGGGCGTCATTGCTCTCCCCTGGTTGCGATGCGGAGCAAGGTTACCGTGGAGAACCCACGACCTTGCATCGTGTAAAGTTTGTTCGGTTCGCGACGATGACTTCGGCGACGATCCCCTGTAGCTCAATTGGCAGAGCAGCCGACTGTTAATCGGCAGGTTACTGGTTCGAGTCCAGTCGGGGGAGCCAACACTTCAGGCCCGTTACCAGCGGAAACGCAGGTGGCGGGTCTTGTTGTTTGCAAGACGTGCAACCTACGTGCAACTCACGCCCCGGATGGGCCGGGGCTAAGCACGAAAGGAATGCATCATGACTGATCAACTCGCAAAGCCCGAGTGGCTGGCCAACTTCAAGGCCCCTGAGTGGGCCGTAGAGGCTCGTGGCATCGATGACCGCGATGACCGCCTTGCGCTGCGGTTCGGTGGGCTCCCGCCCCTGTCTGCACGCGACTGGTCGGATACGGCGACCAACTACCGTGACGCTGCGGCGATGTTCGGTGATGTGCGAGACGCCCCTGAGGCTGCGCGGCACGACGCCTACGCAGCCCGCTACAGTGCCCGCGCGTTCGAGGCCTGGCTGGGCTCACACGACGGGGCCGCACGATGAGCGCCACACTTGCAGCCCAGCACCCGCGATTGGTGGCCGTGTTCGCCCACCACGTCGAGCACTGGGAGGGCAACCTGGAGCATCTGGCCGACGCATGGATCACGGAAGCCCTGGACGCATTCGAGGGTGGCCGCGAGTTCGAGATCGCCGGACGATACACGC
>JASBTB010000080.1 GCA_030148645.1 Demequina sp.
TCAATGTCCCCGTCAAAGACCTTGTCTGTCTGGCTGGTCTCATGCTCAGTGCGCAAGTCCTTGACCATTTGGTACGGGTGCAGCACATACGAGCGCATCTGGTCGCCCCAACTCGCCTTGATGTCGCCAGCCAACTCCTTCTTCTGTGCTGCCTCCTCCTCCTTCTTGAGTAAGAGAAGTCGTGACTGCAACACGCGCATCGCCGTGGCACGGTTCTGGATCTGGCTCTTCTCGTCCTGCATCGACACCACGATGCCCGACGGCAGGTGGGTGATGCGGACCGCAGAGTCGGTGGTGTTCACCGACTGCCCGCCGGGGCCGGATGACCGGAAAACATCCACCTTGATCTCGGTTTCGGGGATCTCGATGTGGTCCGTGCCCTCAATGAGCGGAACCACCTCGACAGCGGCAAAACTGGTCTGACGTCGCCCCTGGTTGTCAAAGGGGCTGATGCGCACCAGGCGATGGGTTCCGGCCTCAACCGACAGCGTGCCAAAGGCGTAGGGCGCGCTGACCTCGAACGTGGCCGACTTGAGCCCGGCCTCTTCTGCGTACGAGGTGTCCAGCACCTTCGCCGCATACTGGTGACGCTCGGCCCAGCGCAAGTACATGCGCAGCAGCATCGCCGCGAAGTCCGCCGCGTCCACGCCTCCCGCACCCGAACGAATCGTGACGACGGCGTCACGCTCGTCCCACTCGCCCGTCATCAGGGTGCGTACCTCCATCACCGCGAGGTCTTTGCGAAGTTTCGTGAGATCGCGCTCGGCCTCGGCGAGTGTCTCCGCGTCGTCCGCTTCGACGGCCATCTCGACCAGCACCTCAAGATCGTCGAGGCGCCGGCCGAAGCCGCCGATGCGGTCGAGTTCGGAGTTGGCATTGCTGAGGGCACTCGTGACGGCTTGGGCGTTGTCCTGGTCGTCCCACAGGTTAGGCGACGACGCCTGGGCTTCAAGATCTTCCACCTTGGCCCGCAGTGCTACGGGATCGAGCACGGCCTCGATCTGCTCGTAGGTGTTGCGCAATGCCGCGATCTCGGCGGGAAAGTCGATAGCCACGTTGATCGAGTCTAGTGCCGTGTCGGCGCGACCGGTCTAGGGCGTCACGTTGCGCCCACGAGTGTCCGGACATGAGGAAAGGGGCCGACTCCCCATTGCGCCGGCCCCTTGAGGCGTTGGGTGTCCCCTCCCAACGTCTCCCCACCCAAGAGGATGCCCTGGAAATGAGTCACCGGGTCGGGACCTGAGTCCCGACCCGGTGACTAGTGGGCAGATATCAGCGACTACTTCGCCGACTTTTTCGTGGACTTGGGCGTCGACCCAGATTCCACGGGCAACTCCTTGACCGAGCGGTTCTTCACGTCGTCCCAGGTGATGCCGTAGTACGCGGCCTCCATCATGATTTTCATGTCATCGATCATAGGCAACCGCGGGTTGGCGGGTGCGCACTGGTCCTCGTAGGCCTGCATGGCCAGGGTGTCGAGGCTCGCCATGAAGTCCGCCTCGTCCACGCCGACAGCCTGGAACGAGGGCTCGATGCCCACTTTCGCGCGGAGGTCTTCGACCGCGACGGCGTAGGCTTCGACCGCGACTTCGGGAGTCTCGTGCGCGAGTCCGAGCATCTTGGCGATCTCCTGGAAGCGCTCAGGTGCGACGTACGACTCCTGCTTGGGCCACGACGTCGGCTTGGTGGGAACCTTGCCGTTGTAGCGAATCACGTGGGGTAGGTAGATCGCGTTGGTGCGACCGTGTGCCACGTGGTACATCGAGCCGGTGACGTGGCTCATGGCGTGCACCAGGCCGAGGAACGCGTTGCCGAATGCCATACCGGCGATCGTCGCGGCGTTGTGCATCTTCTCGCGGGCCTTGACGGCCGAGCCACCGACCGTGACCGACTCCTCGATGTTCTCGAAGACCAGGCGGATGGCCTGGAGGCACAGACCGTCGGTGAAGTCGTTGGCGTAGACGGACACATAGGCCTCGGTGGCGTGCGTGAGTGCATCCATGCCGGAGTCGGCCGCGACCCGCGAGGGCAGGTTGGCGGTGAGCACCGGGTCGACGATCGCCACGGTGGGCGTCAACGCGTAGTCGGCGAGCGGGTACTTGCGGCCCGTCTCGGTGTCCGTGATGACCGCGAACGGCGTCACCTCCGCTCCGGTGCCCGACGTGGTCGGGATACAGACCAACTTGGCAAGTTCGCCCAGCTTGGGGAACTGGAATGCGCGCTTGCGGACGTCGAAGAACTTCTCCTTGAGGTCCGAGAACACGATGTGCGGGTGCTCGTACATGAGCCACATGACCTTCGCGGCGTCCATGGGCGAGCCTCCACCGATGGCGATGATCGTGTCGGGCTTGAACGCCCGCATGATCTCGGCGCCAGCCGAGACGGTCTTGACGGAGGGTTCAGGTTCGACGTTGTCGATGATCTGCAGCGAGACGTTGTTCGACCGGCGGCGCAGCACGTCGATGATCTTGTCGACCACGCCGATGCGGGTCATCGTCGCGTCCGTGACGATCGTGACGCGCTCGACGGCGTTCATGTCGTGCAAGTACTGGATCGCGTTCGGCTCGAAGTACGTCTTCGCAGGAACCTTGAACCACTGCATGTTGTTGTTCCTCCGGCCGATACGCTTGACGTTGATGAGGTTCACCGCGGTGACGTTGTTCGACACCGAGTTCTTGCCGTACGAACCGCAACCGAGGGTCAGCGAAGGCAGGAACGCGTTGTAGATGTCGCCGATGCCGCCGTGACTGGAGGGCGCGTTGACGATGATGCGGATCGCCTTGCAGCGCTTGCCAAACTCCCTGACCAGTTCCTCGTCATCCGCGTGGATCGCGGCCGAGTGGCCCAGTCCATGGAACTCCACCATCTGCTCCGCATAGCTGAGCCCCTGTTCGGTGGTTTCGGCCTTGAGGACCGCCAGGACCGGGGCCAACTTTTCGCGTGTCAGGGGCTCGTTCTCGCCCACCTCGGACACCTCGGCCAGAATGATCGAGGTGTCCTCGGGAACGGAAAAGCCTGCCTGCGCGGCGATCCATTGCGGCGTCTTTCCGACGACGTTCGGGTTGAGTTTGGCGCCAGCGCAGTTGGTGCCTCCAGCGGTGGCACCGAAGATGAACTCCTCGAGCTTGGCCTTCTCCTCCTTGGTCACCTTGTACGCGTGCAGGCGGTCGAACAGCCCCATGGCGTCGGCGTAGATCTCCTTGTCAAGGATGACCGCCTGCTCAGAGGCACACACCATGCCGTTGTCGAAGGCCTTGGAGATGACCATGTCATTGATGGCGCGCTTGAGGTTGGCCGACTTGTGAACGTAGGCGGGGACGTTGCCCGCGCCGACGCCGAGCGCTGGCTTTCCGCAACTGTACGCTGCCTTGACCATGGCGTTTCCGCCGGTCGCTAGGATCATCGAGACCCCGTCATGGTTCATGAGTGCGCTGGTCGCCTCGAGCGAGGGTACCTCGACCCACTGAACGCAGTTCTCGGGGGCACCTGCGGCGATGGCGGCGTCGCGCACGACCTTGGCGGCGGCCACGGAGCACTCCTGGGCGCTCGGGTGGAAGCCGAAGATGATCGGGTTGCGCGTCTTGATCGCGATGAGCGCCTTGAAGATGGCGGTCGAGGTGGGGTTGGTCACCGGAGTGATGCCAGCGACCACGCCGACGGGCTCGGCGATTTCGGTGATTCCCGTAAGGGGGTCCTCGGAGATGATGCCGACGGTCTTCATGGGGGCCATCGAATGGGTGACGTGCTCGCAGGCGAAGATGTTCTTGACGGCCTTGTCTTCGAACACGCCGCGACCGGTCTCCTTGACCGCGAGCAACGCGAGTTCGCCGTGCTGGTTCAGCGCGGCAACGGAGGCCTTCTTGACATAGTTGTTGACGTCTTCTTGCGTGCGGTGCGCGTATTCGGCGAGAGCCGCCTGTGCCTTGACGACGAGCACGTCAATCGAGGCTGCGACCGACGACGCATCGGTGTGGGCCTCGGGATCTGCCTTGGGGGCTGTGGTAGTCATGGGGAAGTCCTCCTAGTGGCTGCCCTCGTGGGCGCTTCACCATTCACGGTAGGCCCACTTGTGGATCTTCCTGGCGGTCCTAGGTCCCGGGACTTCCGTCCCACTACGAAGGGCAACATCGCCCCTCCGGCTCGGTGCAGACCCGGGACTCACCTCCCGTCACCCGGGACCTGCGGCTGCTGCCTGGCGTTGCTTGACAGGAGTACCGCGCCTCCACGCAAGACGGCCCGCACCTGACACGGTGCGGGCCGCGGGAGTAGCGCCGCCGTAGCGGCGAGGTCCCCGTTACTTGGTGAAGAGCGCGATCGCCTTCACGATCGTCTCGAAGACGCCGTATGCCAAGCCCGCGCCCACGAGTACCCACAGGACGTAGGCGAGAGAATTTCCCTTGGCCATGTCAGGCTCCCTTCCCGGCCACCACGAGCTTTTCCGCTACGGGGCGCTCGTGGTCCGGCACGGCATCGTCGTGCTCATGGAACTTCTCGTCGGCTGGCTTGACCAGCAGGTTCGCCACGAAGCCGACGATGAGGAGACCGACCATGACCAGCATGGACGGCACGTACAGAGAGGCGCCGTCGATTCCCGCGTTGCTACGCGCGTCGAGGATCGAGTTGACGATGAGCGGTCCGGCAATGCCTGCGGCAGACCATGCAGTCAGCAGGCGACCGTGAATGGCTCCCACCTCAAACTCTCCGAACGCATCCTTCAGGTAGGCGGGAATGGTGGCGAACCCTCCCCCGTAGAAGGTGATGATGACGAAGGCCAGAAGCACGAACACGGCGACCGATGTGGACCCAGAAAGCGCGAGCAACGTGTACAGGATGGCGCCCAGTCCGAGGTATTTGATGTACGTCCATCGGCGGCCAGTCACGTCCGACAGGCTCGACCAGCCGATGCGGCCCGTCATGTTCGCCAACGACAACAGACCCACGAACCCCGCTGCCGCTGCGGCGCTCACCCCCCTGCCGGTAGCCTCGTCAAACGGGAAGTAGTCCTGAATCATCGGGCTGGCGTTCTCCAGGATGCCGATGCCAGCGGTGACGTTTGTGAACAGGACGATCCACAGCAAGAAGAAACTGCGGGTCTTGATGGCGTTCTTGGCGCTCACCTGACCCGTCGTCGTCCGTGCGGAGGCCTTGGGCTTGGGCTCCCAACCGGCGGGCTTCCACCCTTTCTGGGGAACGCGCACCACAATGGCACCGAGGATCATGAGCACGAAGTACGCGGCACCCATCACGATCCACGTGGGAACCAGGCCATCCTGCGGCGATCCGTCGCTAAATGCATCCAGGAGCGCCTTGGAGACGGGGGACGCGAGCATCGCGCCGCCGCCGAAGCCCATGATGGCGAGACCGGTGGCCAGGCCCGGGCGGTCGGGGAACCACTTGATCAGCGTGGACACAGGTGAGATGTAGCCCAGGCCAAGTCCGATTCCACCGATGACGCCATAGCCGAGGTACACCAGCCAGATGCTGCCGAGCGCGATGCCCGCGGCGCCCACCATGAAGCCGAGTGACCAGGCGAACGCCGCCAACACCATCGCCTTGCGCGGGCCGTGGCGCTCCATCCAGCGACCGCCGAACGCGGCCGACAAGCCGAGCATCGCGATGGCGATCGAGAAGGTCACACCGCTTTGGGTGTGGGTGATGTCGAGGCGTTCTTCGAGCGGGGTCTTGAAAACGCTCAACGCGTAAACCTGCCCGATACTGAGGTGAACCGCGAGGGCGGCGGGGGGGACGAGCCAACGGTTGTACCCCGGCGGGGCCACCGTTGCCTGTCTGCCGAGAATCGACATTGACTTCTCCTTTCGAGTGCCAGTGCCCCAATAGTGGTGGTCCCGGTCCCCCATCTCGATAGGACTTAGGTCGCGACGTCCCGCTTTTTTCGGACTGTGTCGCCGTCGTGCTAGGCGGCGTACTCCTTGAGAGCAGCGATCAGCGCTGACAGGCCCTTCTTGGCGTCCGCGAAGAGCATCCCCGTCTTGGGGTTGGCGTAGAGTTCGTTGTCGAGTCCCGCATAGCCGTGGCCCAGCGAGCGCTTGATGACGACGATCTGGCGAGCCTTGTCAACGTCCAAGATTGGCATTCCCGAGATGGGGTTGCCGTTGCGCCGAGCGGCCGGGTTGGTCACGTCGTTCGCGCCGATCACGAGCGCCAAGTCACACGTCTCGAATTCAGGGTTGACGTCGTCCATCTCCCTCAGTTGGTCGTACGGCACATCGGCTTCGGCGAGCAACACGTTCATGTGCCCTGGCATGCGGCCAGCCACCGGGTGGATGGCAAAGAGGACGTCAATGCCCTGGGCCACGAGGGCCTTGCTGAGTTCGCCTGCCTCGCGTTGCGCCTGCGCTGCGGCCAGGCCATATCCGGGCACGATGATGACCTTCTGGGCGTAGGCCAACAACAGGGCGACATCGTCGACGTCGGCACGGCGCACCTCGGCTCCCGCGCCCACCTCGGCCGCTCCGGCGGCGTCTCCCGTGCCGAAGCCGCCCACCATGATCGCCACGATCGAGCGATTCATGGCGTCGGCCATGAGTTTCGTGAGAATCGAACCGGAGGCTCCCACCAGCGCGCCAGCGATGATCAGGATGCTGTTGCCCACCACGAAGCCTGCCATCGCGACCGCGAGGCCGGTGAAGGCGTTCAGGAGCGACACGACAACCGGCATGTCCGCTCCGCCGATCGGGAGTGTCAGGAGGATGCCGAAGCCAAGCCCACCGATGGCGACGACGATGAGCGCCCAGAGGCTCGGATCCGCGACGAGCCACACCACGCCCGCGAGGCCGACCGCGGCAGACCCGAGCGAGGCGACGCGTGAACCCGGGAATGTGATGGGTGCGCCAGAGACCCAGCCCTGCAACTTGCTCGCGGCAATGAGCGAGCCCGAGAAGGTCACGGCGCCGATGAGCACATCGAGACCCACGGGCACCGTCAGGTCCGCACCGATCTCCAGCTCGCCCACGATGCGCATCATCTCGACGTAGGCGACCACTGCGGCCGCACCGCCGCCGACGGCGTTGAACAGCGACACCATTTGAGGCATCGCCGTCATGTGGACTCCCTTGGCGCCCCACACGCCGCCCGCCGCGCCGAGCGCGGCGCCGACGAGCAGCGCAATCCAGCCCCACGCCGTGACGTGGTATCGATCCGAGGTGGCCACCCACGCCGCCGTCGCGACGACCGCAACGGCCATTCCCACGGCGGACACAAGGTTGCCCGTGCGCGCGGTCGACGGTGCCCGCATCATGTGCAACCCGAGCACAAACGTGATGGCGGAGCCCAAGTACAACAAGCCGACGATGGCCTCGAACGTGGTCACGAGTCGCTCCCCTTGTCTCGCGCCGGACGCGATCTGAACATTCCGAGCATGCGGTCGGTCACCACGTAGCCACCCACCACATTCATGGTGGCGAAGGCCGCCGCGATCAACGTGAGAATGTATCCGGCGGGCGTGTCTACCACCCCGGCGATGAGCACGGCACCCACCAGTATCACTCCGTGAATGGAGTTGGCTCCCGACATCATGGGGGTGTGGAGGGTGGCGGGAATCTTCGAGATGACTTCGAAGCCCACCAGCAGGGCCAAGACGAAGAGCCCCAAGTTGCTCAGCAGTTCCGCGTTCATACGGACGCCTCCTTGGTGGGAATGAGCATGGCGCCGATGACGTCGTCCTCGGCGTTGACATCTACCTTGCCGTCGACGATGAGGGCCGCAAGGACCGCCTGCACGTTGCGCGACCAGGCATCCGAGGCTGCGGGGGCCATGTCGGCCGCGATGGACGCGGCGCCGATCAGCGTCACGCCGTTCTTGGTCACCACGGTCTCCTCGTCAATCGAACCGGCCACGTTGCCGCCCTTGTCCGATGCCGCGAGGTCCACCAGCACGGAGCCTCGGCGCATGGCCTTGACCGTATCGGTGGTGACCAGCAGCGGCGGCTTGCGACCAGGCACCTTGGCGGTGGCGATGACGATGTCGAAGGTCGCGATGGCGTCACCGAGTTCCTTCTGCTGGGTTGCCGCCTCTTCCTTGGTCAGTTCCCGGGCGTAGCCGCCTTCGCCTACCGCGTCGACGGATGTCGAAAGGAATTGGGCGCCCAGCGAGGTGACTTCTTCGCGTGCCGCCGGCCGCACGTCGTAGCCTGTCACGCGCGCCCCGAGCCTGCGGGCAGTGGCGATTGCCTGAAGGCCCGCCACCCCGGCGCCCAGTACCAACACACTGGCGGGCTTGGCCGTTCCCGCAGCGGTGACCATCATCGGCAGGTAGCGTCCGTAGGCCGCCGCGGCGACGATGCCCGCTCTGTACCCCGCGATAGAGGCCTGGGAACTGAGCACGTCCATCGCTTGAGCGCGCGAGATCTGGCGGGGCACCTTCTCGAGCGCAATCAACTTCACGCCCTTGGAGGCGGCCTTGTCCAGGGGAACCGTGTCACCCCACGAGTCGAGTGAGGCGACAAGCACTTGGCCAGCCCTGAACTTGGCGAGCGTGGCCGCCGACGGTCGGCCGACCGCCACGACGACGTCGGCGCGGCTGACCGCGTCGGCCGCCGACACGGTGGTGGCGCCAACCGCCGAGTATGCCGCGTCCTCGAAGCCCGCGGCCTGCCCGGCTGCTTTGGCCACAAGCACCTCGTGCCCTGCTTTGACGAGTTGTCCTGCGACGGCGGGCGTCAGCGCCGTGCGCCGATCGGGCAACGCGTCGCGAATGGTCGCGATGACGGGCATCGGTCCTCCTTGTGATTCGGCTGACGCGGTTCCATCCTTGGTGCGGCTGGGACCCCTCCAACAGGACAATGGTCCCAGATCGCGCAATGCTGGCCCACGTGCTGTGCCCGCGCGCGCCGACGGGCTACCACCGTCGGTCCACCAGGCTAGCGCCGCGGCCATGGGGCCTGTGACCCACGTACCCTGACGCGGCTGGCGGTGCGCCTCCTGCTCGGATCCGCGCGGGCGCTGAGAACTCGTTAGCGCTCGATGGCACCCTTCCACGCGAGAATCCCACCGTCGAGACCCACCGTCTGCGTCACGCCAGCCTGTGTCATGACGTCAATGGCCATGCGGGAGCGACTGCCGGAGCGGCAATACACGGCATAGTCTGCGTCCGCATCGAGCGCCGCGATGGCGTCGGCGAACCCGGGGTCCTGCAGGTTGATGTTGACCGCCCCGGGCAAACGACCCTCAGCGAATTCGGCGGGGGTGCGGACATCGATCACGGTGATGCCGGGTTGCTCGATAGCCATTGCGAACGAACTCGCGCTCACGTGGGAGCCATCGAAGGCGGGGGGCTCAGCAGCACCAGACGAGCAGGCAGTGAGTGCGACGGCTGCCACTGCGGCCAGGACGACGGTGCGAAGAGCGCGTACGATCATTTACCCCACTATACCCACACGGGTATGCGAGGGGAAGAGGCGTGGCTGGCTGGACGTTAGCGGTCGGTCACGCCACCTTGACCGGCAGTCCGTAAGACTCGAGTTGCGCCTTCACCCGTGCGATGAGTTCCGGAGTGGGTGTCGGGGTGTCGGCCAACAGGTACGGCTCGCCCGTTGCCTCCCACTTGGCCTTGCCCAACTGGTGAAAAGGCAGAATCTCCATGCGCTCGACCCCGTCGAGTGTCGCCACAAACGTGCCCAGGGCATCGATGTTCTCCGGGGCGTCCGTCAAGCCCGGCACCAGTACAAAGCGAATCCAGGTGGTCTTGCCCAGTCGAGAAAGCCGCTGCGCGAAGTCGAGGGTCGGCTCAAGGGGCCTGCCCGTGACGCGCCGGTACGTATCCGAAAGTCCCGACTTGATGTCGAGCAACACCAGGTCGATGTAGTTGAGATCGTCGTCCGTAAGGCGCGAACCCAACAGTCCGGCCGTGTCGAGCGCCGTATGAATGTTCAGGTCGTGCGCGCGGCGAAACACCTGAGTCACAAACTTGGTCTGCAGCAACGGCTCACCGCCCGAGATCGTGAGCCCTCCACCCGTGACCTTCATGACGGTCGCGTAGCGCGTCACCCGCGCCATCACCTCATCCACGGTGTGCCGCACGCCGTCCTTCATACGCCACGTGTCGGGATTGTGACAGAACTGGCAACGCAGCCCGCATCCCGCCATGAACAGGGTCATGCGAGTACCGGGGCCGTCCGCCCCCGTCACCAGATCCCACGAATGTACCGAGCCAGCCGTGTTGTCGACGAGAGCCTCACTGGCGGCCATCTCGGCATCGGCGATCTCCATGGGTGGCCCGACCGTGACGTCCACTGGCAGGGATTCGTTGGTCACAGTTGCTCCAGACTTCCGGGGACGGCAACGCCAAGACAGCGGCACCCCGCCCAAGCAGACGGGGCACCGCGAGGTCTCTAGTGTTACAGGCCCGCGTGGAAGGTGCGCGACAGCACGTCGAGCTGCTGCTCGCGGGTCAGTCGCACAAAGTTCACGGCGTAACCCGACACCCGGATCGTGAGTTGCGGGTAGTTCTCCGGGTGCTCCATGGCGTCCTCGAGCGTCTCACGGTTGAGGACGTTGACGTTCATGTGGAAGCCCTGACTCACCGTGTACGCATCCAAGATGCCCACCATGTTCGTCACCTGCTCGTCGCGGTCGCGGCCCAGTGCCGAGGGAACGATCGAAGTGGTCAGCGAGATGCCATCCTCGGCGTCCTCGTACGGCAACTTGGCCACGGACAGCGCCGACGCCATGATGCCGTGCACGTCGCGCCCGTTCATCGGGTTGGCGCCCGGTGCGAAGGGCTCACCCTTGCGGCGCCCATCGGGCGTGTTGCCGGTGGCCTTGCCGTAGACCACGTTGGACGTGATGGTGAGGACCGACTGCGTCGGCACCGCGTCGCGGTACATCGGCAGCTTGCGGATCTTGTCCATGACCGTCTTGACCACGAGGGCGGCGATCTCGTCGGCGCGGTCGTCGTCGTTGCCGTAGACCGGGAAGTCGCCCTCGGTCACGTAGTCGACGACCAGGCCGGACTCGTCGCGCACCGGGAACACCTTGGCGTACTTGATGGCCGACAGGGAGTCCGCGACGATCGACAGACCGGCGATGCCGCAGCCCATCGTGCGCACGATCTCGTTGT
>JASBTB010000082.1 GCA_030148645.1 Demequina sp.
TGGGCCTGCCGTTCATCGCACTGGCCGTATGGATGGAGCGCTCACGGGCGGTCCTCGGCTGGTTGCAGCGCCACCGGGTGGCCCTGATGCGCATCGGCGGAGGGCTACTCATCGTGCTGGGCCTACTGCTGGTGACCGGACTGTGGACCCAGATCACCAATCTGCTCCAGGGCTGGATCAACGGGTTCTGGGTGGCCGTGTGAGCGGGCCTGCTTCCGGGCAGACACCGCCTGGAGTCCCCGGAGCGCTTCTGCGTCGATAGCGACACGTACTCGCGGACCTGCGGTTGCGAGAGCGCGGGTGACTCGGGTGCGGTTGGCGACAGGTCGCGCCGATGCGCCTGGCCCCGGCCGATGCCGCCGAAGCCCTGGTGGCGTGGAGTAAGGGCGCTGGGTGAGGGCGACCGGTGACCTTCCAGGCAGACGTGGCGTCCACCAAGTCAGTCGTGGCGGAGTGGCTTGCGGTGTGGGACCTCACTGCGATCATCCCGCACGCGACCGTGGTCAAGGTGTACGCGCAGGACCTGCACTCGTACTCGGGGACCAAGCACGGTAGGTTCCTGGCGAATTGCGCCCGTGGGTACAGTGCCAGGCGGGGTGTTGTGAGACAAGTTTCTCCTCATAGACAGACGGAAGTTTGGCGTATCTGGCGTCAGCCAACGCTGGCAGTCGCAGGATTCGACTCCTACTCGCCGTGCTCGCGTTCCTCGCAGGCGTGGCGCTCACGGGATGTTCCGGTGAGGTGCCGTGGTCTACCGCTGACCCGAGTCTCGCCAGGAGGTCGGCACAGTGGCCGGACTCTGCCGAGGCTGCCGGAGCCGACGAGACGCAAGTTGCGGCGTTTTGTTGGCGAAGTGATCTGTGCGGAATACGAAAACGCCACACATGCCGCGCTCGACTGCTTGCGTGAAGGCGGGATCCGGGTCGAGGGCGGTGACGTGGTGGACGGCAGCGGGCGTCTCCACTTCTGATACACAGCGAAGGCGCCGGGACTATCCGGAGATCCGACACAGGCCATCGCGGCAACGCGCGTCTCGACGACAAGCGAATTCGTGGATCTGGCATATCTAGAGGCGCTCAACCGTTAGGCCGCGCGAGCTCGACTTCTCGCGAGGGCCGACTAGGCTCAATCGCGTGAAGATCGCCCTCGTCATCGACGACGCCTTGGCCCGTCCCGACGGGGTCCAGGAGTACGTGCGAACCATGGGACGGGCCATGGGCGAACGCGGGCACGAGGTGCACGTGCTGTGCTCGGGCGAGGCGGGCTCGCCTCCTGTCGGCGTGGCCGCCGTCCACAGCCTGACGTCCAACATCGGCGTGACGTTCAACGGCAACGGACTGCGCACGCCGCGGCCCGCCTCGCGTCAACGCCTGCGAGAGCACCTCACGGCCGAGCACTACGACGTCGTCCACGTCCAGACCCCGCACTCGCCCTTCTTCGCGGCCCGCGTGGTGCGCGAGGCCAGGCGTGTCCAGGGTGGCGACGTGCGCATCGTCGCGACGTTCCACATCCTTCCCGATGGCGTGGTCAGCGAGTGGGCAACCCGCGCCCTGGGTCTCACACTGCGGCGCAACCTGCGCCTGTTCGACGCGTTCGCGGCCGTGTCCGCCCCCGCCGCGGCCTTTGCGCTACGGGCCTTCGACATCGACGCCTCCGTCATCCCGAACGCGGTTCGGGTGGACGAGATCGCGGCCCAAGCCGCTGCCCAGCCCTGGCCACCCGACCCGCAGCGTCGCGCCGTGATCGCTTTTCTGGGACGGCTCGTGGAGCGTAAGGGCGCCGTCGAGTTGGTCGAGGCCGTCGCGGCCTTGCCCGTCGACGTGCGCGACAAGGTGGCGCTGCGCATCGGCGGTAAGGGTCCGCTCGCGGGGCGTATCGAGGAGTTGGTGGTGTCGCATCGTCTTGGCGACACCGTCAGCCTTGAGGGTTTCGTCGCGGACGACGCCAAGCCTGGGTTCATGGCTGCCGCGGACCTGGCCGTCTTCCCGGCGACCGGGGGAGAGAGTTTCGGCATCGTCCTCACGGAGGCGATGGCCGCAGGTGCGGGCGCCGTGTTGGGCGGGGATAACCCCGGCTACGCGTGGACGCTCGACAATCCGGCCGCCGTGATCGACCCTCGCGACACGACCGCCTTCGCGGCGCGACTGGCGACGTTGGTCGCGGACCGTGAGGAACGCACGGCGATCCATGCCCAGCAGGCCGCGCGAGTGCGCGACTTCGACGTGTCCGTGGTGGCGCGGCGGGTGCTCTCGCTGTACGACCGCCGCCGGTAGCGTAGAGCCCATGCAGGTTCTTGTGTATTGGCTCGTGCGCACCGCCACGTTCCTCGTGATCTATGCCTTGTTGTGGGCCCTCAACTGGTTCGACATCTGGGCCGTCGTGCTCGCGTTCATCGTGGGGTGGGCCCTCAGTTACGCCGCGTTCCCCGGCATGCGGGTACGAGCCGCCGCGCAGATGGACGGGTGGATCAACCGCTCGCAGCGCGGCATTGACAGCGACGAGGCTGTCGAGGACTCAGAAACCAAGGGCGAATAGCGGTCCCGAGCGCCGGACGTGCCCAGCACGGGTGGGGTGGCATCGCCGCCGCCTGCCGCCTCCTGGCACAGTGGGCCCGCTGTGCCGTGGCACCGCCGCGCCACGGGGCACTCCTGAACTCGCAAGGCCCGCGCCACGTGGCACTCCCAGGCCCGCACGGCGTCGCGCCAGCACCACAAATCGGTAGCGCTCGGTCGTGGGCGTGCGTGAGGCTGGATCCGGGTGCGGCTTTGTGGTGCTCGTGCGACGGCTAGGCGGCTGCGGGTAGCGCTGCGGCGGGCCAGGCGCGGATAGCGCTACGGCGGGCCAACTGCGACGGGTAGCGCCGCGACAGGCCAGTTGCGACCAGCCAACTGCGGCGCGGCAGCGCGCGAACCGCACGATGCATGCGCCGGTCCGCACGGTTCAGCCCAAGGCGATCCCGATGGCCAGCAGCGTGCCGTACCCCATGCCAATGCCGCCGATCCCGAAGAAGATCGGCTTGAGCGCAACCCCGCTCGCGCCGAGCCACACGGTGAGCGCCACCACCGCGCTCGGCAGGGTCGCAAGCGTGGCCAGCAGGGCCCACGGCACGGCAAAGCCCACGAGCACGGCGCCTGCGACGGGGGCGAGCACCACCAGCGCGAACAACTGCCGCGTGCGACGCTCGCCCAGCCGCACGGCAAGCGTGCGTTTGCCCGCGAGCGCATCGCCCTCGACGTCCCGGATATTATTGACCATCAGCAACGCCACCGCGTACAGGCCCACGGAGGCGCTGGCCACCACGGCCCACCAGGTGATGGTTCCCGCCTGGGTGACCATCGTGCCGAGCACGGCGACCGGGCCAAAGAAGATCCACACCACGGCCTCGCCCCACCCTCGGTAACCGTACGGGTTGGGGGTGGCGGTGTACGCCCACGCGGCTGGAATCGCCAGCGCGCCCACGGCGAGCAGCCACCATTGTCCGCTCACCGCGGACAGCCCGATTCCGGCGAGCACGCCGACGCCAGACGCCAGGTAGGCGGCGCGTTTGACCGCGCTGGGACGAGCGCGGCCCGAGGCCACCAGGCGCGACGGCCCCACCCGGTTCAAGTCTGTTCCGCGCACGCCGTCCGCATAGTCGTTGGCATAGTTGGACGCGATCTGGAGCGCGAGTCCCACCGTCAGGGCCAGTAGCGCGAGAAGGGGCCGGAACGAGCCCAGTGCCGCGGCCGATGCCGAGCCCACGGCAACGGGCGACACCGCGGTCCACAGTGTGCGCGGGCGGGCGCCGTCGATCCAGTCTTGGGTAGTGGTCATGGGGTGTTCCGTTCAACGTTCGCGGCCACTGAGCGTAGCGTCCGATAGTCCACCTTGCCAGTGGTCAGGCGGGGCAGAGTTTCGACGACGACGAGCTCTCGGGGAAGCTCATGCCGCGCCACGAGGGGCTTGAGCGAGGTGCGAAGTTCGTGAAGTTTACGCATCTGGTCGAGCGCGGTGGGGACCACAAAGGCCACCACCGCCTCGCCCCATTCGGGATGGGGCACCCCCACCACGGCGCAGTCCTTGACCCACTCTTGGGTGTCGAGAGCATGTTCGACGGTGCGTGGGTTGACCTTGAAGCCCCCGGTGGTGATGACGTCGTCCACCCGGCCAAGGATCCGCAACCGCCCGTCGCTCGCCCACTCGCCGAGGTCGGACGTGACCAGCCAGCGCAGCCCGTCGTGCTCCGCCCACGCGTCGGGCCGCTCCGGCCGGTAGGCGTCGGCAAGGCAGGAGCCTGCGATGAGGACCCGGCCCTGGTCGTCGACGCGAACCGCCGTGTCGCCGATCGGCACGCCGTCGTAGACGCATCCCCCGGCGGTCTCGGTCAGGCCATAGGTGCGGACGACGTTGGCGGGCGGCTCGAACCCCAACGCGGCGCCCCCCACCAAGACCGTGGCGAAGGAAGCAAGGGCATCGGCCCCGTGAGGCGAATCCATGACGCGCTTCAACTGGGTGGGAACCAACGACGTCAGGCGCGGTCCGTCGCCCGGAAGACGGTCGGCCGTCGCGGCGAAGGCGTCGGCCGTGAACGCTCCCGGGCCGACGCCCACAAGGCAGGCGCCAGCCACGCGAGCGCGCACCACCACCATGGCCCCGGCGATGCGATCGGTCGGCAAGGCGAGGAGCCAATGCCCCTCGGCACCCAGATGGGCGGCGGTCGCGCCCGCCGACGCACGCAAGGCATCGGCGGACACCAGAACCTCCGCCGGTTGCCCGGTGGAACCCGACGTGGCCACGGCAATGCCTCGTACGTTGCCAGCCAAGGCATCGGCGATGGCGTCGGCCGCTGCGTCGGCCGCTGCGTCGGTCAGCCGCGCGTAGTCCATGGGGCAAGCCTAAGCGGCCCCTAGAATTCTCCTATGCGTTCACGTGTGGGGGTAGTCGCGACCGTTGCCGTCGCGGTGGCGGCAGCGGCGTGTGCGCCAGCTCAGATCACACCCGCCGCGGTGACTGTCACGCCGGAGCCCGTGGTGACGCGGCGCCCGGTCGCCGACCCGCCACCGGACCCGATCCCCACCATCGCCTGGCCTCTGACCGGGCTGGACGCGACCGGCGTCGATCCCGCGCTCCTGGCACGGCCGTCGCTTGCCATCAAGATTCCGAACGATGGCTCGAAATCGCGTCCGCAAAAGAACCTCGAATACGCGGACATCGTGTTCGAGCAGTACGTCGAGTCGGGTATCCCGCGCCTGGTGGCGGTCTTCCATTCGAACCAGCCGGAAGAGGTCGGCCCTGTCCGCTCGATGCGGGAGATGGACCCCAACATCGTCGGCTCGTTCCAGGGCCCGCTCGTTTTTTCCGGCGCCAACAGGAACGTCATGAACTACGCGCGCAGCACGGGTCAAGTGCTCATTGCGCAAGACCTCGGCGACGGCGGTTTCTTCCGCACCAAGGACCGCTACGCCCCGTACAACCTGCATGTGAACCTGGCCGACGTTGTGGAGCAGGCCGCAGACTCGCCGCCCCCGCCGCAACAGTTCGATTACGCCTATCCGGCGGAGCGTGCCACCGCCGCAGTCCAGGGAACTCCTGCGACTCGTCTGGCCCTGCGGTTGTCCCGGTATGGCGCGCCAGGCTGGGACTGGCAGGCCGACGCGGGCGTGTGGACCCGCACCGAGTTCGGCGAGCCCGACATCACGGTTGACGGCAACCAGATTTCCGCCACCAACGTGGTGGTGCTGTTCGTGAGGATCTACTTCAACTGGGGGCTTCCCGTGTCGGACATGATCGCCACCAACAGGGCGGGCTACGTGGCCACGGGTGGGAAGTACATCCCGATCCTGTGGAGCAAGTCGGACCGTACCGGCACATACGTGTTGACCACGCAGGACGGCCAGCCAGTGACGTTGGCTGCGGGCCAGACATGGGTTGAACTGATACCGAACGAGGGAGTCGCCGCGGGGGACGCGACGTTCTCATAACCGCGATCCGCTGGCGGGTGTGGCGTGTCCGGTCTCGGTGGGACGAGCGGGTGGTGGTGCTCGGTGGGCGGGGAAGGTCCTGGCTGTCCCGTGCGGGTCAGCGGCTCGGATACCGCCGCGTGAGTGCGCCACCCGAAGTGGGAAGCGCACAAAACTCGTTTTCGACGCGTATCGGCGTTCCTGGCGCGGGTCCGGTCTACGCGCGTGTCCGAGCCAGTCCATGGCGACGGTGAAACACCCCGTACGTGAGGTCCCCCTGCGTCGACGATGAGGGCGCGCCCGCCGTCGTGCTCGATACCCATGCCGTCCACACCGACCCCTGACTGACGAGTCCAGTCGGCACGGCTGTGTTGCACCTCGCGCGCAGGGCATCGTGCATCGCCGCGTCTGCCCAGGTCAAGCTCTCGCGCACAGGTATTTTCGAGTTCGCGCGATGACGTCCCGCGGGTAGGGTCCGACCAGTTCAGACCAGCCCCAGAACCCTCTTGAGTCGCAGCCCGCTCATCTGGGTGGCGTCCTCCGTCTGCGGGAACGAGTCCAGCAAGCGGATCAGGTCCTCACGACGCGTCGGGTCCTCCAGTGCCTCGCGCGGGGTGAGGCCTGCCAGGGCCGGGATGTGGTCGTCTACCCACGCCGCCTCGTGGTGTGCCGTCGCCTGCGCGAGCACCTCCCGCACCGCATCGTCGGGGATGCCGCCGAAGGCAAGACCGGGGTGGGAGCGCGAGCCTTGCCGAGCGTCGCCGCTGCCACGGACGCCCGGCAGGTCCGCGTCGCCCGTCTTGGGCACGTCGATCAACTGGTCCGGGCGCGTGCTCTCATCGCGGACCACCGCGATGCGGTCGAGATGCCCGCGCAGGGTGTCCAGCACGCGGTCCACGCGCTCAGCGCTGTTGGCCTCGATGAGGATCCTCCCGTCGGTCATGGTCAACGTGGCGTGAACGCTGCGCATGGCCGCGTGCCTGTGTCCGGCGAGCAGCAGCCACTCGCCGCTGTCCTCCTGATACTCGAACAGCCGGTCCAGCACCGTGCGCGCGGCGCTCGGGTCGGGGACCGTGATCTCGACCAAGCGGATCACCATCTGCTCGCCGTCCGTGGTGCGCAACTCCGGCGGGGCGAAACGGCGGCTGAGGAACTCGATGAGGGCCACCGGGTCCTCCGGATGGTCCAGGAGCTCCATGAGCGCCTCCCGCTGCGACATGGCGACCGGCTCAAGACCCCCAAAGATCTGCCAGGTATCGCCCGCAGGCAGCACCCGCCCGCACAGCAGCATGCCGGGCTGCAGCACCCGGCTCGCCGTAGCCTCGCGCACCTCGCGCCGGTCGCCGGTGCGCAAGTCGCGCAGCGTCATACCCCGCGTGGGCCGCACCTCCTCCACCTCCCACAGGGTGCGCTCGATGAGCGCCCACTGCTGGGCCAGCAACGCCTCGTCGTCGGGCAGCAGGTGACCGCGATGGCGCACGAAGGCGTCGAAGCCGCCGCCCTCCACCAGCGCGACATCGTGCACCAGGCCCTCCCGCAACGCGGCGAGCAGACCGCCGGGCGCATACGTGCTGCGTTCGCTCGCAAGCGGCAGGATCACCTGCCGCCCGGACCCGCGATCCTGGTGGATGCGCGCCTTGTCGTACAGCCACAGCGCACGCTCGGACAGCGGCACCTGCTCGCGTCCCAGGTGGCACGCCTTGTACTTGCGTCCCGACCCGCACCAGCACGGCTGATTCCTGCCCAGATCCCGCACCGGCACGGTACGCATGCGCCGCAGTATCGCCATCAGCGGCTCGTCGGCGGCCATCCCGGCGCGCTGGGCCAGGTCCCACGCACCCGCTAGATCGCCCCGGTCCGAGGCGTAGTACGCCAGGTCCTCGAGCACGGGAACCCACGCCGGTGCTAGCGCGTGCGCCCGATCCAGCGCCTCCGCGGCCTCCTCGGCGGAACCCAGTCGCTCGTGTGCGCGCGCCCTCAGCCACAGCGCCGCTGCCCGCGCCGCGTCGTCCTCGACGGCCTGGGTGACCACAGCATCGTCGTCCTGCGCCACCCGATCGAGGCTCTCGAGGAATGAATCCGCGAGGGCCCCGAGGGTGGCGGCATGCCGCCCGCCCTGCGTGCCGAGCGTCTCGAGCAGGAAGGCGTGTGCCACGTCGGGCTCGGCGAGCGCGCGAATAGCTAGGAGCATCACCTCGCGTTCCAGGGACCCCTCGAACTCGTCCTCGAGGGCCGTGGGCGGGGCAGGCGGCTCGGGAGGCGCGTCGGCGTCCTCGTCGGCGTCCATCAGCACCTCGATTGCGGCATGCAGGGTCTCGAACCGGGAGACGAGGGCGGTGACCAGGAGGGCGGTATCGTCGTCGAGCCGGTTCCGGGAGGCGACGGCGGCGATGCGCCGGTTCGCCAACCAGTCGGCAACCTCAGTGCCAACTGGCAGCACCAGGTCGCCGTGGCGGATCACCCCGGCGAGGTCCAGGATTTCGGTGAAGGGCAGCGTGGGCTGGGTGAACAGCGCGGGAAAGCGCGCGCACAGCCACCACGCCAACTCCTCCACCATCACCGGCTGCGGCGCACGACGCTCGACCAGGGCCGCGATCTGCGCCGCGGTCTCCGGTGGCGGCGCGTCCAGGTGGGCGACGTCGCACCGCTCGACGACGATGCCGTCGGGGGTGGCGCGAAGCGACACGACGTCGCCAGCGACCAGCCCGAGAGCCTCCCGCAGCCCGGCCGGGAGCACCAGGATCGCTTCAAAGCCCTGCGCCGCCTCGTCGGGGATGTCCCATTCGTCGAGCGGGTCGAGGCCGGGAAAGACGATGGTGGCGGGCTCGTTCCCCGTGAAGTGACCCACCAGGTCCACGTATTCGTGCACCACGGAGACGTCCGGCAGCATCTCGACGAACCCGTGGGCGGCCTCCGCATCCGTCAGGCGGTGCGTCACCACCCTGCCCTCGAGCAGGGTTTCCAGGTTGCACCACCGCCCATCGGGCAGGGTGGTAGCGCGGGGCAGTTCGTCCGATTCGTCGAGCTGCTCCAACAGTTGCGCGACGTCGAGACCGCGCAGTTCCGGCAGACGTTCCAACGCCGCCACCAACGCCCCGGTGGTGCTGGGCCCACGGTCAGCCAACGTGTCCATGACCAGTTGTACGGCCCGATCGCGCGTGAGAGATGTCATGGGTCAACGCTAAACCGCAATGGGGAGTGTGGTGTCACGAACCGGCGTGCCAGGGGTTGAG
>JASBTB010000090.1 GCA_030148645.1 Demequina sp.
GCCGAGAAGGCGATCGCCGATGTTGACTACCGCGTCGCCAACGCCCGGGCCGGGTACGTCTACGTGATCTCCAACATCGGTTCCTTTGGGCCCGAAGTGGTCAAGATCGGTATGACCCGGCGTTTGGAGCCCATGGACCGCGTCAACGAGCTCGGCGACGCGTCGGTGCCCTTTAGGTTCGACGTCCACGCCATGTTCTTCTCGTCGGACGCGGTGACGCTTGAGGGGTGGCTGCACGACCACTTCGCGGAGCGTCGCCTCAACCGTGTGAACCTGCGTCGCGAGTACTTCCGAGCCACTCCTGCCGAGGTGCTAGAGGCACTGAAGGAGCGCGACGTCGAGCTGTTGGAGTACACCGTGGCGCCGGTGGCGGAGGAGTTCCGGGCCAGCACCTTGTCGGGCCGCGTCTGATGGACACGCTCGCGGAGTGGGCTGGCGCTGCATCGCCGATTGTTGCGATGGTGGTGTTCGTGACCACGATTGTGCTCGATCGGCGTCGACGGTCCGCTGAGCGCTACCGGTCTGCGCTCGATCAGGCCCGAAGACGACTCATCGAGGCCGGGCGCTGGACAGTGCTTCCGGCATCCTTCCATGCTCTTGGCTGGTACTCGTTCGCGTTGCTCAATGATGTATCGTCTTTCGCGCTTGAGTTGCCGCGGCGTTGCTCCGACATCGCCGAATGGCTCGTTCGAGGAGTTGAGATCGTGAGCGGAACCTACGAGTCCTCAGATCGGGTTGCCGCCCAGACCAAGATGGTTCATGTTCTGTTCCTTCTTGCCAACCGGAGGAGGCAAGGCTTCGGTGCGGCGCGTGAGTTTGTGGGAGTCAATCCATGGCCCGCCGAGTTGCCGACGCGCCCGGCTTTCCTCGAGCGGTGTTCGCGAGTGACCGCAGCCCTAGTTCAAGTCCTCACAGGCGACCGATCGTTTGGCCGACTGCGGTCGCACGCGTCAACGCCGTAGGCACACGCAACCCGGGAATGTCACTCCCTCGTGCTTTGCTTGCGCTCAAGCTCAAGGAGGTGAATCTCATGGCAAAGCCATCCAAGAAGTCGTTGTCAAAGGCGGGCAAGGTCCTCGGATCTGACTCGTCGACCAAGGCTGACAAGACGAAGGCCGGTTCCACGCTCGGCAAGGGCTAGTTACTTGCGCACTGTGGGAGATAGTGATGCGAAGCAGATAGTGCTTGGCTCAGCGACCAAAGCGTCCGCGCCGGAGTTCTAGGCGCCTTCGTTGCTTGGTGGTGTAGGCGAGCCGCCCGGCGACGGCGGCGCGGGTTGCTCGCCAAGACCGCGCTGTGCCCGCGCCCTATGAATACACGAGCGCCCGTGTGGGCCCGAATCGAGCGATCGTGTACTCATAGCACTCACCGTGGGCATACTCGCTCGCAGGACGTCGTGTCCGTCAATGCGCCGAGTCGGGTGTGTCGATCACCACCGTCGTATCTTCGAGTCGGACAACGTCGTCGGCAAAGGGGTAGACCTCGATCTCGAGAACGGAGTCGTCCCAGAACGCGATGAGTCCCGCCAGCGTAGAACCGTCGGCCGCGCATACGCCGCCCTCAACCACGAGCGGTCGTTCTTGCCTCTCGGGATCGCGAAGTTCGACCGGGCGAAGCGCAAAGGTTGGGCACGTCCCGCAGTTGCAGCTCGATGCTGCCTGCAGGTCATCGGGGAGCGTGGCGTCGTCGCCGGTAGCGCGGTTCCATGCGGCGATCCAGTCGTCCGCGACCGAGCGCTCGGCTGTGGTCGGTTCGCGCCATGCGAGTTTGCGCATGGCTGGAGTTTACGGTGGCGCTCGGCTGGCGGTCGATGCGCACGGCTCCCGCTAGCGTCGTGCCATGACCGCCGAACCCGACCCGAGCGTCGTCCGTCTATACCGCCCCACTGGGCCGAAGGAACTGGCGCTGGCGGGGGAGTCGAGCAACTTCCCTGTGACTGTAGCCGTCGTGTGGAGCCAGCAGATTCGCTCGCGATTAGGAGAACAGGATCCAGAGGACGCCGATCACCAAGGCGAGGTAGCCGAGTACGAGTGCAAGGAGCGCAACTCCTTCATTCTCCGCCTGACCGCGGGATGCGGCATTCAGCGCAAGGTGTCCAAACAAGATACCCAGCGGGGCCGCGACGAGCAGCGCGCAGACCAACGCAACGATCGCCATCCAGTTTTTCTCGGTGCGTGCCAAGTGGGTCGCCAGGTCGGGACTTTGGGTCGTCCGAGTTCGCGCTGATGTCCCTGAACTTCGTCGCGGCATCAATATCTCGAATGGATCGTCGGATCGCCCGCGATGCGGCACACCGGGCTCACTCAATTCCCATCGGAGTGGGCGTTCTGTGCTTGGCGGAGTATCGACGCCATCAGCATCTGGATCTCGCGGCATCGCCTTGATCCCCCTATCACTATTCCCGGTACCGAATTCTGCTCTGACAAGAGAACTCGCGCTCAACTTGCGCGATGGAACCTCGTCCACCGCAAAGTACCACGCAGGTTGTCCGCCCGGTCCGCCCGTCGTCCTTCCTCGGTCCCGCCGCATGTTGCTTGCACGCCTGCCCGCTAACCTCGTGCCATGACCACCCCGCCCAACCCGACCGTCGTCCGTTTGTATCGCCCTACCGGACCGAAGGAACTGGCGTTGGTGGAGGAGTCGGGTTGGCGCGCGTGTCCGCCGCGGTTGCCGGAGCAGCCGATCTTCTATCCGGTGCTGAATGAGTGGTACGCGACCAAGATCGCGCGCGAGTGGAACGTGCCGCACGCGGGCGTGGGGTTTGTGTGCGAGTTCGACGTGGACGCCGAGTACCTGGAGCGCTTTGCCGTGCAGCAGGTGGGTGGCCAGGACGTGCTCGAACTGTGGGTTCCTGCGGAGGAGCTTGAGGAGTTCAACGCGCACATCGTCGGCAAGATTCGGGTGATTGCCAGGTATGACACGGTGAGGAACTAGCCCAGCAGAATCCTTAGCGAGGCCTGCCCGTCGCGAGCGGCATCGGCGTCCAACGCCACCCAGGCAGGGTTGCTGGAGTCGCCCAGGTGCATGTTCAAGTGCGCCAGGCGTTTGCGGTCGCTTCCCGACGTGAGCCGCTCCCGATCGGCAAAGGGATCAGCCATGCTGGCGAGCAGTACGGCCGCATCGGACAGGTGGCGGGCGGGGTCGCGTGAGTCGGCCAGGTGCGCGGCGGACTTCAGGATCACGGCGCCCAGCGCATCGGGCACGCTCAACTCGACGCCCGCGCCGTCGATCTCCAGGCGGGCGTTGATCGTGCGGCTGAGCGCCTGGGTGCCGCCCTCGATCGCGACCATCGGGAACTTACCCAGCCGTTCCCGCACTTTGGGAGCCGAGTGGTCGGCAATCATGACATCGACGATGTCCGC
>JASBTB010000116.1 GCA_030148645.1 Demequina sp.
GTCCCTCGCGGTGGGGCCAGCCCACAAGCCCACCACGCAAATGGGTCCGGTAATCGAGAGGGTTGACGGCAAGTTGGAGCGCGCCCTGACGAGCCTGGAGCAGGGCGAGAGTTGGCTGGTTCGACCCCGCTGCCTTGACGACACCGGCACCATGTGGACCCCGGGGCTCAAGACCGCAGTCGCGCCCGATTCCTTCTTCCACCGGACCGAGTGCTTCGGGCCGGTGCTGGGCATCATGGCGGCGGCGACACTGGCGGACGCGATTGCGTTGCAAAACGGGGTCGACTATGGGCTGACGGCGGGAATCCATTCGTTGGACAGGGCCGAGATTGAGGCGTGGCTCAAGGCAGTCCAGGCGGGAAACGTGTACGTGAATCGGGGGATCACGGGGGCCATCGTGCAGCGCCAACCGTTCGGTGGCTGGAAGCGATCCGTCGTGGGCCCCACCTACAAGGCGGGGGGGCCGCACTACCTCCAGGCACTCACAGGGTGGCAGATGCGTGCCGACATCCCGACCGCCGTCCTACCCGAGGAGGATCCGCTGGCGCTGTTCGTGGAGCGTTCAGCGGCTCCCGAGTGGGTGCGCGCCGCCGTGGCTGCCGACGCCGACGCGTGGGCCCGTCAGTTTGGTCGGGCGATCGACCGCACGGGGCTGGCATGCGAGTCGAATGTGTTGCGCTATGCACCGGCAGACACGGACATCCGCTGGGACGGCACCAGCGCCGTGGACGCGCTCATCAGGGTGTGCGCGGCCCGGGTGAGGGCGGGCGGCTCAGGGGTGGTGTCGGCACCTGTGTCGCTCCCGCCCGGGCTCGCGGAAGCGCTGGATGCCGAGCACGTGAGACTGCGCGTCGAGACATGGGAGGCGTGTGTGCGCCGGGCGGCCAAACGACTGGGCGGCCGTATCAGGCTCGTGGCGGGTGCGGGCTGCGAGGCGCGTGGCACGGCCAAGGCCGCGGTGTTCGCTGAGCCGACGACCCGCAACTCGACACTTGAACTCATGCCGTTCTTGAGGGAACAGGCGGTTTCGGTGACAACGCACCGATTCGGTACGCCGTTCGAGGCTGCACGGGAGGTGGCGCAAGGGCTGTAGTCGACGCATCTCGTCGCGTTGGCCCAGTGTCGGCCTCACCCCCGTGGGATCGCCACGATGCGCGGCGTGTCACTGCCATCTGCCGCGGGCCACGAGGAGGTCCTTTAACAGGTCCGCGCGGTCGGTCACGATGCCGTCGACGCCGAGGTCGAGCAGGTGGACCATCACCGCTGGGTCGTTGATGGTCCACACGTGCACGAGTTTGCCTTCCGCGTGTGCTGCACGCAGATATCGCTCGGTGACAAGCGGCACCGGTCCCGCCGAAGCCGGGATTTGCACAGCGTCGACAGCCTTGAGCGCCCCCGCAAGGTTTGCTCTCGCGAGAGTTCCCAGAAAGAAGGCTGCGGCCTCCCTGGTCCCGGCTGACGTGGCGACGGGACGGCTCAGTCGGGACACAGTCGCCCGGCGCCTCGCGGTGGAGAACGAGGCGATGCAGACTCGGTTGTGGGCGCCAGTGTTTTCGATGGCATCGACAACGGGCACGATGCCGGATTCGGCCTTCACGTCGATATTGACGCGAAGCTCCGGCCAGGTACCAAGGATGTCCTGGAGCATCGGCACGGGCTCTTTGCCACCGATTCGTGCCAGCTTGACCCGTGCCCAAGGCAGGTCGGCCACCTTGCCGGTGGCGTCCGTCGTGCGGTCAAGGGCCTCATCGTGCAGCGCGACCGCGACGCCATCGGCCGTACCGTGGGCGTCCGTCTCGACATAGCGATAGCCCAAGTCCACCGCCGCCTGAAACGCGAGCATGGAGTTCTCAAGACCGTCGACAGAGAAGCCGCGGTGCGCCAGCGCCGCAATCGTGCCACCGTTGTCGAAATACGGATGCAAACTCATGGGACCACACTATCGAGCCAGCGTAGGATGGACCGGATGTACGACTCACGCGGCTCGTCCTGTGACAGTACGAGGTCGTGGACGCCGCCAGGTATGACGACTTGCTCCACGTGCTCGCCGATGCGTGGCGCGAGCCGCACAATATCGGCGACGTCGATCACGGTGTCTTGACGATCCAGGAGCGGGTTGTCGGCGAAGTCGGGACCGCATGAGTCTGACCGAGCCACCAGCACCGGTACCCGCACGTTCAGGCCCCGGGCGACCATGGCATGTGCGCGACGCGCGGCGACCAGCCATGCGGCGCGAACCGGCACTCCGGTTGGGCGCTTCCACGCCACGTCGAAGTGCCATCGGCCCCCGCCGGTGACGTGTTGATGGCGGGCATAGACCGACGGGGTGGACGCCACGATGGCCATGGGGCGCACCGCCGCAACTAGCGGTAGAGCGATCATGCCCACGCGCTGCCAGCGCGTGAGGCGCATACCGAACAGCGGTGAATCGAGAATGAGTCCAGCCAGCGCACGGTGGGGGCGTTGGCAGGCCCAGATCGTCGCCGCCAGTGCGCCAGTTGAGTGGCCGTGAATGACCACAGGCACGCCGGGATGCTCAGCGGCGAGCGACTCGGCGGCAAGTGTGATGCCGTCGCCCTGCTCCGCGATGTCCGCCATGTAGTGCGCAGTGTCCCCGGGCTTGAGCGAGCGCCCTGCGCGCGCCAAGTCGACGGCGTAGAAGCCGTGACCCGCATCGACGATTGCCCGTGCCAGATGGTCTTGAAAGAAGTAGTCGTTGTAGCCGTGCACATGCAGGACGAGGCTGCGCGGTCTGGGGCTTTGGCGAAGAGGTCGCACCAAGGTGATCGAGTGGATGGACGCCTGTTCGAAGCCGGGCAGGATGTCCGGTCTCCAACCATTGGCGAAGGCGCCCATGTATGGAGGTTATCGGGCCAGGCCTGGCGCGGAAGGCCGCTTCGCAGCCGAGTGTTGGCCGCGACCGGGCACACTAGGGGCATGAGCGAAGGTGCCGAACCCTCAGACCTGCCGTCAGTTCGTGGCTCCATGTCTGACTCCGGCGGGGACGCCGTGGCTGCGATCCCACGATCCCGTGTGGTGGCGTGGGCGTTGTGGGACTGGGCCACGCAGCCCTTCAACTCGGTGATCATCACGTTCGTCTTCACGGCGTTGTACCTCACGTCGGACCGCTTTATCGACCCGGACCTGGCGGCCCTTGGGGAGGGCAATGAAGCGTACGACACCGCGATCTCGCGCCTGACGAGCAACCTTGGCTGGGGCATCACGGCAGCCGGGGCGCTGGTGGCGCTCCTTGCTCCGGTGTTGGGGCAACGCGCGGACGCCGCCGGGCGCCGCAAGGCATGGTTGGGTGCCAGCACGGCGCTCCTGGTGGCGAGCATGCTTGGCCTGTATTTTGTCCAGGCCGCGCCAGGGTACTTCTGGCTCGGCGTCGGCCTCATTGCCGCAGGCACCATCGTGAGCGAAGTGGCCGGCATCAACTACAACGCGATGCTCGTGCAGGTATCGACGCCCGCGACGGTGGGTCGGGTGTCCGGCCTGGGCTGGGGTCTCGGCTACGTGGGCGGGATCGTGGCGCTCATCATCGTCGTGGTCGCCAACGGTGCCAACTGGTGGGGCCTCGATACCGCCAACGGGATGGCATACCGTCTGATCGCCTTGGGAAGCGCGGCGTGGACGATCCTGTTTGGGTGGGCGGTGTTCGTGTTCGTTCCCGAAGCCCCTCGGGCCGACCGCCCGAGGGTGGGGCTGCTGCAGGGATACGCCGTGTTGTGGAACGACCTCAAGGAGCTCTGGACCCAGGCCCGGTCCACCGTGTGGTTCTTACTTGCGTCTGCCGTGTACCGAGACGGGCTGGCCGGAGTCTTCACCTTCGGCGCGATCATTGCCGCCAACTCGTTCGGATTTTCCGACCCCGAGGTCATCCTCTTCGGGATCGCAGCGAATCTGATCGCGGGCGCCTCCACGGTGCTGTCTGGTCGACTTGACGACACGATGGGTCCGCGCACCGTCATCCTCGCGTCGCTGACGGTGATCATCGCGTCCGGCGTCCTGGTGGTGGCGTTGCAGGCGGTGGGCTCCGTGGTGTTCTGGGTGTTCGGCCTTGCGCTGAGCGCGTGCGTGGGTCCGGCACAGTCCGCATCGCGATCCTTGTTGGCACGAGTGAGTCCGGCGGGACGGGAGGCAGAGATTTTCGGTCTCTACGCGACGACGGGGCGTGCGGCGTCCTTCCTGGCACCCGGCATGTGGGCCCTGACGATTGCCATCACCGGCGCCACGATTTGGGGCACGTTGGGTGTGATCTCCGTAGTGCTGGTGGGCCTCGTCCTGCTCACTCAGGTCCGTACCCCGGCGGACATGGGTGCCTCCGCGCGAACTTGACGTCTCGACTGATTTCTGGGCCAATTGAGGTGAGCGCCGCACACGACACAGACGGGAAGCATGATGACTGTTATCAGCACGGCTACAGCGACCTGGTCGGGAACGTTGCCCGAGGGCAGCGGCACTGCGACGTTGGCCACGTCCGGATTGGGAACCTTCAGCACCTCGTGGAAGGCCCGCTCTGAGGGTTCGATTTCGCTGACCACGCCGGAGGAGTTGGTGGGCGCGGCACTGTCCGCGTGCTACGCGATGGCCATGTCGCATGCGCTCGGAGGCAAGGATCTGGTGGCCACCGCGATCGAGGTGCGGGCGAATGTCTCCTTTGTTCCAGGAGAGGGCATCACCCACATCGGTCTCAGTGTCGCGGCGGACGTTCCCGGGCTTGGTGGCGCCGACTTTGCTGCGTTGGCTGAGGAGGTCAAGGGCGCGTGTCCCGTGTCCCAGGCACTTGCGGGCACGGCGATCGAACTGGAAGAGGTCACCCTCGCCTGATCCGTGCCTGCGCGGTCGACCGACGCCCGTCTTCTGTGCCGAACTGCACCGTCGAATCGACAGACGTCGGTGGTGTGACGCGCTCGCTCGCGGCGCGGGAGCGGGCGAGCACTGGCTCGGGCCGGTACCGTGCAGACCATGCGCTTTCTGAGCGACTTCGCCCAAGGCGTCGGCCTGTATTGGCGCGGTGTGCGCACGTGGAGCGCCGATCCTGCCTTGATGGCGATCGGACTTCTGCCGGGCCTGATCTCGGTCGCGCTGTTCGGTGGGCTCTTCGTGGTGCTCGGATGGGGCCTTCGGGGCACCACAGATTGGATAGCCGATCGCCTGGTGGGAGGCGACAGCGAACTTCACGGCATCGTCCAATGGGCGGCGTCGTTGGCGCTGGTCGGCGCGGGTCTCCTCCTGGCCGTCTACGCGTTCGTGACGGTGACATCTGTGGTCGGCCAGCCGTTCTTCGAGCGCATCTCTCACCGAGTGGACGCGCGCCTTGGCCCCGTGCCCGACGCGCCCGCATGGCCATGGTGGCGCAACGCCTTCCGCGGGGTAGGGGAGGGGGCGCGGCTCCTGCTTGTCACGGTGCCACTGTCGGTGTCACTGTTTGTCTTGGGCCTGATTCCTGGCGTGGGGACCGTGGCGTCGTGGATTCTGGGTGCGCTGCTGGGTGGTTGGTTCGTGGCACTGGAGTTCACGGCCATCCCGTTTGAGCGCAGGGGGATGTTGCTTCGCGATCGCAGACACCTGCTTGCGGTACGGCGCGCACGCACGCTGGGCTTTGGTGCGATGGCATTCGTGATGACCGCCGTGCCGCCCGTGGCCCTTCTCGCCATGCCATCGGCTGTAGCGGGAGGGACGATCCTTGCCAGACTCGCGATAGACGAGTCCCTGGCGTTGCCAGCCAATGTCTAAAGGGTGGTGTCCTGGCAGGAGAGCGACTCCTCGAGCGACGCGACCTCACTGGGGCAGGCGGCTGTGGGGGCCGCACGGCCGATCGCCACGAGATGGTGCGCCAGCGCGCGTCGTTCCTGGGTGGTCAACCCGCCACCCAGGTGTTCTTCGATGGCCGCGACGTATGCTGGCTTGGCGGCCCGGACTGCCCGTGCCCCCGCCCGGGTCAAAGCGATCCAGGTTCCGCGCATGTCCGTAGGGCAGTCGGTCCGTTCCAGCAGTCCTCGCTTTTCCATGCGCGCGACCTGGTGCGAGGTGCGCGACTTCTCCCACGCGAGAATCTCACCGATCTCGCGTGGCCGGGCACGACGGCCGAGCGACGTCTCGACAGCGTTGAGGATCTGGTACTCCGGAAAAGACACGCCAGCAACCGCCTGCAGGTGGCGCTCGATTCCTGCGATGACCTGACGGGTGACGAGATGAAGGGCGCGAAAGATCGTGACGTCGATACCGTCGGCGGCGATCACCTTGCAAGAGTAGCCGAGCTGGGTGACACGTCAAGAGCAGCGGGCAGACCCCTAGCAAGGGCCCTATGGGGTAGCGCAACCGATGGCAAAGGCAATCGCGCCGGGTCATGCTGGATGCCGAGTCCAGGTGGGTACGCATGGGGCCTTGGGCGACGGCAGGCGCCGCGACGCGGGTGCCCCACGCTTTCTTGCAGATGCGACGGACGGTTTCCGGAGCCGGCCAAGGGGGTAGGGTTCCCGGGTCTGCTCGGGGATGCCGTGACGGGAACCGTTGCGGCGCGCTGGGGAGGTGCCAGTTGGTGGGGGCACGGCGTGGGTCGGCTGCCGGGCATGCTGGCCTTGGCGAGGCGAAGGGATTTATGGTGTCATCGTGACCGACGCTGATGCGCGTGCTGCGTGGGAAGAACGTTATGGCACGGCGGGGGTGTGGACGGGCAAGGTCAACCGGCACCTGGCGCAGTGGCTCCAGGACCATCCACACGTGCCCATCGGTGCCGCGATCGATATGGGCTGTGGAGAGGGCGGCGACGCGATCTGGCTCGCATCGCGCGGTTGGCGTGTTACCGGCGTGGACTTCGCCCAAGCGGCGATCGATAGGGCCCGAGTTGCCGCGCAAGCCGCACGAGTGCACGTCGAGTGGGTGGTGGCAGACTTGAGGGGGTGGACAACCGACCAGCGCGCCGATCTGGTGACGGTGTCGTTTGTGCACGAGGCGTTGGACATCCGCACGGCGGTGTGGCGCACTGCCGCACGTGCGGTCGCCGACTCGGGCACGTTGCTCATCACGGGCCACGCGCCCGATGTCGAGGGCGCGCCGGGGCCCCCTCCTGCGTCCCGCTTCACGGCCGATGAGGTGCTGGCTGTCGTAGGTGCGCAGTGGAGCGCCGAGGTACGCGAGGTGCGCAGGGACGGGATCGGTCGCCATGCGGGCCATGTGGTGACGGATCTCGTGATGTCGCTCACCCGTGAGGCCGCCACAAACTCCGGCGACTCGTATTGCGACGCGCGTCTCTAGCCGGGCCATGTGGCGGCGACGGCTCGGGCGAGGTACGTTCGACGTATCCACGAAAGGAGGAGTCATGGCCGAGGATACGACTCCCAGTCGGCACCAGGTGTTCGAGCAGATCCGCGCAAGCGAGTTGGCTCGAGGGGCTTCGGAGGACGACGCCGCACGCGTTGCTGCCGAGAAGGTCGACCAAGTGATGGAGATCAAAAAGGCCACCTAGCGCTCCCGAGTCGACGGGCCTCTACGATGACACCATGGCGCCCGCACCTCCCCCCACGGCGTGGTGGCGCCGCAACGCCACCCTTCCTAACGTCATCACGATCGTGCGCATGGCGCTCATGGTCGTCTTCGTGGTCTTGTTGGCGCGCCACGCCGACGCGTGGGCCATCACAGCGCTGGCGGTCGCTGGCCTGAGTGACTTCCTGGACGGATACCTCGCGCGGCGTCTCGGCCAGATGTCGGACTTGGGTCGCATGCTGGACCCGGTCGCTGATCGGCTCCTCACGGTCGCCGTGGTGGTGGGGCTCGCGTGGCGCGACATCATCCCGTGGTGGTTGGTTGCGGTGTTGCTTGTCAGGGATGCCGTGCTAGCGACGGCGTTGCTGTGGCTGGTGCGACGCGGATTGGCCACTCCCGTCGTGACGTTCCTTGGGAAGTCGGCCACGGCTGCTCTGTACGTTTCGCTTCCACTGGCGTATCTCGCTTTCGATCGTTGGGACAGCGTCTACACCGTCGCGCTGTGGGGGGCGGCCGCTGGTGCGCTCGCCTACTGGGGATCTGCCGTGCAATACCTGGCACAGGCACGCCAAGCCGGTTCTGTCGGCGTGGGAACACCCTAGAATGGTCAAGGAGAGGAGGCGCTATGTCATACGACGAGTCGCCAGTCGAGCGGACAATGTCACTCGGGTCGCATCTGCCAGCCGACGAGGCGGGTCCGGCCCGACTCAGCAACCAAGACCAGGTGGCGGTCGACGCGTTGGCTGCGGATCACGCGTTGCTGGTGGTGCACCACGGACCGAATGCGGGCGCCCGATTCCTCCTGGATGTGGATCTCACATCTGCGGGCCGATCGGTCTCATGTGACATCTTCCTCGATGACGTCACGGTGAGTCGGGAGCATGCACACTTTGTGCGCGAGGGCAGTGCGTTCTCGGTGCGAGACGCGGGCTCCCTGAACGGCACCTACGTGAATCGCGAACGCGTCGCCGAAGCCCAGTTGCGCGAGGGGGACGAGGTGCAGATTGGCAAGTATCGCCTCACGTTCTACCCGGGTCGCCAGCAGTAGTTGTAGCCCATGAGCGAACCGGCGTCGTCACGTCCGTTTTCGAGGTTAGCGCCGCAGCACACGACGTGGCCGCATCAACTGTCGCACCAACCCACCTTGCGCGTGGGGGATGTCCTTGCTGCGTTGCGTGTCGAGTTCCCCTCGCTCAGCACCTCCAAACTCCGATTCCTCGACGCCCAAGGCCTGGTCGCGCCGGATCGTGCGCCGTCCGGGTACCGGCAGTACTCCAATGCCGATGTGGAGCGGGTTCGCTTTGTGTTGCGCCAACAGCGGGATGCGTATGCGCCTCTGGGCGTCATCAAGGAACGGCTCGCCGCCCTCGATTCCGGTGCGGCGCACGAACCACTGTCTTTGGCAGCGACGGGGAATGATTCGGGTGCCCTGGTGTCCATCGAAGAGGCCGCACGGCTGACGGATACGCAACCCGAGGTGGTCCTGACGTTGGTCGACGAAGGCGTGGTGAGGCCAGCATCTCCTGGAGTCTTCGACCGTACGTCGCTTGCGCTGATAGCCGCGAGCGCCCGGTACCTCCACGCGGGAGCGGATGTGCGCGAACTGCGCTCATTGGCACGTGCCGCTCAACGTGAGGCCGAGGCAGCGATGGCCGCGGCGGTGCCCTTGCGTAGGCGCGATGACCGTGGTTGCGAACGGGCCGCAAGCGTTGTCAGGGTGGAGGCCGCGGGTGCGCTGTTCACCGCTTTGCTCCACGAATCGCACTCGAACGGCGGTTAGTGCGCTCTTGACGGCCCGACACGCGGTAGCGTGAAGTGCCGAGGTCGTTGTATCGGAGGGCGCGAAACCCTAACGTTGAGGTCGAAGGTGAAGGAGGGGTCATGGCAGACGGTGACATTCCCGCACGCGACCAAGGCGTGTTGTTCGACGACGGCATGCCCTCCATCGACGAACATGCAGGCTACAGGGGCCCAGCCGCCTGCAAGGTTGCCGGAATCACGTACCGCCAGCTCGATTACTGGGCGCGCACGGCTCTCGTGGAACCCACCGTGCGCTCGGCTACCGGATCCGGTACGCAGCGCCTCTACGGTTTTAGAGACATCCTGGTCCTGCGGGTCGTCAAGCGCCTGCTCGACTCGGGGGTGTCGCTTCAGCAGATCCGTAGTGCCGTGGCGCATCTACGGGAGCGCGGAGTCGAGGACCTCGCACACATCACCCTGATGTCGGATGGCGCGTCAGTGTACGAGTGCACATCGGATGATCAGGTGATTGACCTCGTACAAGGCGGTCAGGGTGTCTTCGGTATCGCGCTGGGTAAGGTGTGGCGCGAACTGGAGGGTTCCCTCGCGAGCCTGCCTGCCGACCGGGGCGACACCCACGACCCCGATGCCCACGGGGTAGACGAACTTGCGCAACGCAGGGCCCGCAAGGCGACCGCTAGCTGAGCTTACCTGCGACGCCGCCGTGTCATCGTCCGGTACACGGGTGGATATGTGTGCGCTCGAACGTGGATACCTACCGGAACCTTGCCTGCGCACAGTGGCGCGGCCGGGTGGGCGCAACGTCGGCCCACCACGATGACGATGCCCGTGCAAGAAAACTGGCAAGATAAAGCCAACGTCGAAGGGATGCCAATGTTTTCTAAGGTCCTCGTTGCCAACCGCGCCGAGATCGCGGTGCGCGCCTTCCGCGCCGCCTTCGAAAACGGAGCCAGGACGGTCGCCGTCTTCCCGTACGAGGACCGCATGTCGGAACACCGTTTGAAGGCGGACGAGGCATATCAGATCGGCGAAATCGATCACCCCGTACGGGCGTACCTCGACATCGACGAAGTGATGCGCATTGCAAAACTTTCCGGTGCCGATGCGGTGTATCCCGGCTA
>JASBTB010000120.1 GCA_030148645.1 Demequina sp.
GCGAGCGGCCAACTCGACTACCGCCCGCGCGCCCGCCGCGTACTGGTCGGTCTGGTCGAGATCGGCAAGATCGCCGCCACGCACCACATTGTCCACCACAATCAGTGCTCCGGGCCTTGAGACGGTGAGCGCCGCCTCGAAGTATGCGGCGTTGTTGAGCTTGTCCGCGTCGATGAACGTGAGGTCCACCGGTGCGTCGTCCGCGAGCGCCGGGATGGTGTCCAAGGCTGGGCCGACGCGGATGGTGACCTTGTGCCCGACCTGCGCGGCATCGAGGCTGGCGCGCGCCACATCGGCGTGGCGCTGGTCCCGCTCATGGGTGATGACCCGGCCGTGGGGCGGTACGGAGCGCGCCAGATGCAGCGTCGAATAGCCGCCGAGCGTACCGAATTCCACCACTGTGGTGGCACCGATGCTTCGGGCGAGGATACCCAGCAGCCGCGCGTGCATGGGGCTCACGGCGATATCGGGCAGGTCAGCGCGACGCTGCGCGGCAAGGACGGCCGCCTGGGCCGTGTCCCCCGCCACGAACTGGGAGTCGAGGTAGTCGTCCACGCGCTGCCAACGGCTGGCCAGGTCAGGGTGCAACTCGTCGCTCATTCCTTGAGCGTAACGGGCGTGACCGATGGGGGCCAGGTCCGGGCAGGAACTACGCCGCGCGGGCCACGAGCGCCTCGGCGAATGCCACGAGTGCCTCCTTCACTTCGCCATCCGGCATAGCCGAGACTGCGGCCACCGCCCGGTTGCTCCACTGGGCGGCGAGCGCCGCGGTTTCCTCGAGGACGGGGTGCAGGCGCAGGCGAGCCACCACGTCCGCCAGCACGGCATCGTCGGTGAGATCGCCGCCGATTGCCTCGAGCAAGGCCTCATCCTCGTCCGTGCCCTGGGCGCTGGCGGCACGCTGACGCAAAAGCAGCATCGGCATCGTCGCCACCCCCTCGCGTAGGTCCGTGCCCGGGGTCTTCCCTGAGACGTCTGCGTCAGAGCGAATGTCCAGCACATCGTCGGCTATCTGGAATGCCACGCCGGCCAGTTCGCCGTACTGGGTCACCTGTTCCACCACGGTGCGGTCGCAACCGGCGAACATGGCGCCAAACCTGGCGGAGGTGGCGATGAGCGACCCAGTTTTGTCGGCCAGCACCTGCAGATAGTGCTGCACCGCGTCCTCGCCCGCGGCGGGACCAACCGTCTCATGCAGTTGCCCGAGACACAACCGTTCGAAGGTGGAGGCCTGAATACGGACCGCTTCGGGCCCCAAGCCTGCGACGACGGCCGACGCCCTGGCGAACAGCAAGTCTCCCGTGAGGATCGCCACGGAATTGCCCCACACCTCGTGGGCTGCTGGGGCCCCGCGTCGCGTGGGCGCACAGTCCATGACGTCGTCGTGATACAGCGTCGCCAGGTGGGTCAGTTCGACCACGACGGCCGCGTCGAGCACCTCGGGGCGCAAGCCATCCCCGAGTTGCGCCGTGAGGAGTGTCAGCGTCGGCCGTAGCCGCTTGCCTCCGGCGTCCACGAGGTGCCGCGACGTGGCGTCGGCCAGTCTGTCCGACTGTGCGACCGCGTCCCGCAGCCGCTCCTCAATGAGGTCCAGGCGCGGCGAAATCGACGCCTCCAGTGCGGCGTTACCGAGGGACAGGAGCATTGAGACGGTCGCCTACCCGCCCGTGACCACTGGTGGTGACAGCAACACGCCAGCCTCGTCCGCGAGGTTCAGGGCACCCGCCGGCAACACACCCAACACCAGCACGATGACCCCGGCGGCAATCGCCACCCCGCGGCCGATGCCGGTGGGGCGCACCTCGACACGAGGGCTTGCATCGTCGGGGGCGTCGGTGAAGTACATGAGAACGACCAGGCGAAGGTAGAAGAACGCGGCGGCGGCCGATGCGAGGACGGCCACCACCACGAGCGGCCACGCGCCTTGCTCGACCGCCGCGCGGAACACCACAAACTTGCCCACGAACCCTGCCGTGAGCGGAATGCCCGCGAACGACAGCAGGAACAGCGACATGAGGCCCGCGAGCACGGGGTGACGCTTGCCCAGGCCCGCCCACTGACCCAGGCGAGTCGCCTCGGCGCCCGCTGCGCCGTCGGGCGTGAGTTCGCGCACCTGGGTGATCACCGCGAACGCGCCCAGCGTCGCGACACCGTACGTGAGCAGGTAGAACGGCAGGGCGGACAGTGCCAACGGCGAAAAGCCAGCGAACCCCACCAGGATGAATCCCGCATGCGCCACCGACGAGTACGCGAGCATGCGTTTGACATCCGTCTGGACGATCGCGAGCACCGTGCCGAAAATCACGGAGGCGATTGCGACCGTCCAGATCACCCAGTCGAGTTCCCACGCAAACCTGAACAGGACGAGGTAGGACAGACGCGCCAGCGCGGCGACTGCCGCCGCCTTGGTGGCCGCGGCCATGAACGCGGTGACGGGCGAGGGGGCACCCTGGTAGGCATCGGGAACCCAGAAGTGGAACGGCACGGCGCCAATCTTGAACAGCAACCCCACGACGACCATGAAGAGGCCGAGTAGCAGGAGTGTTTGCCGTTCCGGCACGTAAAGCCCCAGGAGTTCGCGCATGCCGGTGGTCTCGGCGGCGCCATAGACGAGGGCCGCTCCGAACAGGAAGATGGCCGACGAGAACGCACCGAGCAGGAAGTATTTGAGGGACGCCTCCTGGCTCAGCAGCCGACGTCGGCGCGACAGCGCCACCAAAATGTACAGCGGCAGGGAGAACAGTTCGAGGGCGACGAACAAGAACAACAGGTCGTTGACGGACGCGAACAGCATCATGCCGCCCGTGGCGAGCATCGCGAGTGGGAATGCCTCGGTCACGGCCAGCCCCTTGGCACGAGCCACCGTCTCGTCGGGCGAGCCGGGCGCCACCGACGCGAGTGGAGTGAAGGCATCCTCGCCTTCACGGTTGCGGTCCGCAAACAGCAACACGCCACCGATGGCGAACACCACCAGCAGGAACTGCCATGCGAGTGCCTGGCGGTCCAGGTAGATCATGCTGCGTAGCACCACCACGCCGTCGCCGCCGATCGCAACCCATTGCCACACGATGGCAAACAGCGCGAGGACGAGCGTGGCGACGGACAGTTGCAGTTGCACGACGCGACGCAGCGCGACGTTGCGCATGAACGCCTCCAGGAGCACCCCCACAGCGCCGGCGACGAGCACGACAATGATCGGCACAAGCGGCGCCCACGCGATTTCCGGAACGTTGTACGTCACAGCCCGGCCTCCTCAACACTGACGACGATGGCTGCGCTCGGATCTTTGAAGTAGTCCACGGCAAGGGCGGGCACAAAGCCGAGCACAAGCATTGCCGCGATCAGCGGCCAGATGACGACACGCTCCATCAGCGATAGCTCCGTGGTGGGTTCCATGGCCTGGGGTGTGGGGCCTGTGAAGACCTTCTGATACATGAGCAGGACGTACAGCGCCGCAAGGATCACGCTGAGCGTGGCAACGATGGCGCCCCACCGTGTCGCCTCGTAGGAGCCGATCAGCACCATGATCTCCGAAGCGAAAGGCGACGTGCCTGGCAGTGCGAGTGCGGTCAGGCCGACGATCAGGAACGTCCCCGCGAAGACGGGCACCACCCGCTGCAGGCCGCCGTAGACTCTCACCGATGCGGTGCCGTGGCGCTTGACCAGGAATCCGATCAGGAGGAACAGCGCCCCTGCCGACAGGCCACTGCTGAGCATGTAGAACGTCGCGCCCTCGATCGCCGTGCGGGTGAAGGCGAAGATGCCCAGCACCATCACGCCGGAGTGACTGACCGAAGCGAAACCCACCAACCGGTACATGTTGTCTTGGCCGATCGCGACCAGTGCACCGTAGATCGCGGTGAAGACGGCGAACACAATGATGACCGGCGCGGCACGCGTGGAGGCCCCGGGAAACAGCGTGACCACCAGGGTCAGCATCCCGAAGATGCCTACCTTGTCGAGCACGGCCACGAGGAGCACCGTGGTGCCTGCGCGTGCGGTCTCGACCACGGAGGGCAGCCAGGTGTGGACCGGCACGATCGGCGCCTTGATGGCAAACGCGATGAAGAACCCGAGGAACAGCAGGTTTTCGATCCACGGGGCGTCATAGGTCAGGCCCGTGAGATTCGCCGTGAGGAAGGCCTGCTCGCCGCCCGGGCCCGCGAAGTACAGGGCGATGACGGCCACGAGCATGATGAGGCCGCCGAGCAGGGCGTAGATGAGGAACTTCACGGCCGCGTAGCGGCGCTGTTCGCCCCCGAACGAGCCGATGAGGAAGTACAGCGGCACCAGCATCGCCTCGAACAGCACGTAGAACAGGAAGACGTCGCGGGCGGCGAAGATGCCCACCGTGAACGCGAGGGTGAGGAGCATGAGTCCGTAGTACTGCGCGCGGCGGGACTCGGATTCGTCCTCGTTCCACCCGGCGAGCATGGTCAAGGGGGTCAGGACCACGGCGAGCATGATGAGGCTCAGCCCGATGCCATTGACCCCGACGGCCCAGCTTGCGCCGATCTGCGGGATCCACGAGTCGATTTGAGAGAATTGGATCGTGCCGGCCGCCGACCGGTCGAACGCCATGAGCATGCCCACAGCGAGAATCAACTCGATCGCCGCGACGCCGAGCGCGAACTGGCGAGCGTAGGCACGCAACGGGCGCACCGTGAGCAGCACAACGCCCGCGACGGCGGGCACGGCGATGAGGATGGTCAGAATGTCCATGGGTTATCCCCCCACCACGATGATGCTGGCGAGCACCAGGAATCCCAGCAGCATGAGGAGTGCGTAGGAGCGCACCTTGCCGGACTGGAAGCGCCGACTTGCCTCGCCGAAGGCCGCGATGCCTGTCGCCTGCTTGTTGACGGCCCCGTCCACCAGTGCAGCGTCGGCGTACACGAGGGTGCGGGTCAGGTGTGTTCCAGGGATCTGGAACACGGCCCGGTTGACGGAGTCTTGGAACATGTCGTTGCGTGCTGCCAGCACCGCCAGCGATGGCGGTGGCGCCTCGGTGGGCACGTCGTTGCGCCAATACATCCAGTAGGCCAGTGCCACGCCCGCGGCCACGAGCGCCAGCGTCAGGGTGATCAGCACGGGCACAGCCAACACGGGCTCCAGTTCGCCGGACGTGCCCGTCACCGGCTCGAGCCAGTTCTGGAAGCGGTTGCCGGCGGCGAGGAACAGGCCCAGGAAGGCCGAGCCCACGGCGAGCACCATCATCGGCACGGTCATCAGGAGCGGGGACTCGTGCGGATGCTGCTCATCCGTCCACCGCGCCTTGCCGTGGAACGTCATGAAGAACAGTCGCGACATGTAGAAGGCCGTGATCCCCGCGCCAATCAGGGCGGTCAGGCCGAAGACCCACGGCTGCCAGCCTTCGCCAACGAACGCCAGTTCGATGATCTTGTCCTTCGACCAGAAGCCGGACAACGGCGGGACGCCCAGGATCGCGAGCCAGCCCAGGCCGAAGGTGATCCAGGTGGTCACCATGGCGGTGCGTAGTGCACCGAAGCGGCGCATGTCCACCTGGTCCTTCATGGCGTGCATCACCGATCCGGCGCCCAGGAACATGCCGGCCTTGAAGAAGCCGTTGGTCACCAGGTGGAAGATGGCGAAGATGTATCCGATGGGACCCAGGCCCGCCGCGAGCATCATGTAACCAATCTGCGACATCGTCGAGGCGGCGAGCACCTTCTTGATGTCGTCCTTCGCACTACCGATGATGGCGCCCAGGATGAGCGTGATGGCGCCGACGATGGCCACCACCAGGCGGGCATCGTCCGTGGCCTCGTAGATGGCACCGGAGCGGACCACCAAGTACACGCCAGCCGTCACCATGGTGGCCGCGTGAATGAGTGCCGACACGGGTGTGGGGCCCGCCATCGCGTCGCCCAACCACGACTGCAGCGGGAACTGTGCGGACTTCCCGGTCGCGGCAAGCAACAGGGTCAGGCCGATCGCGGTGAGCACCGCAGTCGACGCCCCGTCGGCCCCGCCGAGCACGTCGGCGAAACTCACCGAACCGAATTGGGTGAACATGATGGCCATCGCCACGATGAGGCCGAAGTCTCCGGTGCGGTTGACCACAAAGGCCTTGTTGGCTGCGGTCGCGTTCTCCGGCTTGTGATTCCAGAAACCGATCAGCAGGTACGACGCGAGGCCCACACCCTCCCAGCCGACGAACAACAACAGGTACGAGTCCGCGAGAACCAGCAGCAGCATCGCCGCAATGAACAGGTTGAGGTAGGCGAAGAACATGCGCCGGCGCGGGTCGTTCTCCATGTACGCCACGGAGTACACGTGAATGAGCGCGCCGACGATGGTGACGAGGAGGACGAACGTGAGAGACAGCTGGTCCACGAGGAGTCCGGCATCCACCTGCAGGTCGCCGCCGGAAATCCACGTGAACAGGCGGACGGACTCGGACCGGGACTCGGCATCACGGCCCAGCATCTGGAAGAACGCCCCGATGCCGATGAGTGCGACGACGGACGACGCGGCGACGCCGAGCCAGTGACCCCATGCGTCGGCGCGGCGACCGGCGAGCATGAGCACGAGGAAACTCGCAAGCGGGACCGCAATGAGCAGCCAGGTGACGGACAGCATCGTTAACCCTTCAGCTCAGACGGTTCGTCGAGCGAGATGCTCTGACGGGCACGGGACACAGCGATGATGATGGCGAGCCCCACCACCACCTCGGCGGCGGCGACCACCATCACGAAGAATGCCATGATCTGTCCTTCGATCCCGCCGACCATGCGGGAAAACGCCACGAGCGTGAGGTTGGCGGCATTGAGCATCAACTCCACTCCCATGAACGCCATGATGGCGTTGCGGCGCAGCAACACGGTGGCGGCGCCGATGGCGAACAGCACCGCTGCCAGGTACACAAAGTTGACGGGACTCACTGGTCGTCCTCCTTGGCTCCCAGTTCGCGCCGCCGGGCCTGGGTGTCGCCCTTGAACTCGGAACCGTCGATCGTCTGACCGCGGACCTTGAGCACGCGCGAGACGGAACTCTCAATGGGGTTGCCTTCGGGGTCGAGCGCTGGCGCGTCGAGCGCATTGTGCCGCGCATACACGCCCGGGAACGCCTGGTTGACCGGGTTGGCTCCCGCCGCGATGCGGGCCGCATGGACCTCTGCCTGCGTGCGCTTGGGGTACAGGCGCGGCACGTGCGTGAGGACCAAGGCACCCAATGCCGCCGAGATCAGCACGAAACCCAGGACCTCAACCACCAGAACGTAGTCTCCGAACAGCCAACTGGCCACCTCGGCGGGTTCGCCCACGACGGGCTGCTCATTCACGGACAACGGCAGGCGGCTGACCACGCTGATGACCAGCGCACCGAGACCCACCGCGAGCGTCAAGGCGACCCACCGCTGGCCGGTGATGGTCTCTTTGAGGCTTTCCGTCTTGTCCACCCCCACGAGCATGAGGACGAACAGGAACAGCATCATCACGGCGCCGGTGTAGACGATGATCTGCACCGCGCCGAGGAACGGCGCCTCGAGCGCCACATAGGCCACGGCGAGGCCGACCATGACCAACACGACTGCTGCGGCCACGTGGACGGGCTTACGCGCAAAAAGCAGGGACAGCGCGGGAATCACGGTGACGAAGGCGACGAACCAGAACAGCAGGGGCGAGACCATCAGACACCCCCACCCGTACCGCTGACGAAGCGCTTGGCCCCCAGGGGTGTCGGCGTGCCGGTTTCGCCGTGCCGTGCGTCAGGGACGTGTCCCTCGCGCGTCGGCAGGTTCTCGGGCAGCGTCTCGTCGTCGGGACGGTTCGCCCGCACCCACGCGCGCTGCGCCTCGGTGGCGCGGATCACGTCGCCCTTGTAGTAGTCGTCATCCGTGGTGCCCTCCACCATCGGGTGAGGCGCGGCCAGCATGCCCTCCTCGAGGGGCGCCAACAGGTCCTGCTTCTCGTAGATGAGACCCGCGCGGGTGGGTCCTGCCAACTCGAATTCGTTGTTCATGGTGAGCGCACGCGTGGGGCACGCCTCGATGCACAGGCCACAGAAGATGCACCGCAGATAGTTGATCTGGTAGACCCTGCCGTAGCGTTCGCCGGGGCTGAACTGCGCGTCGGGCGTGTTGGAGTCGCCCTCCACGTAAATGGCGTCGGCCGGGCACGCCCACGCGCACAACTCGCAACCGATGCACTTCTCCAGGCCATCCGCATACCGGTTGAGCTGGTGCCTGCCGTGATAGCGCGGCTGGATGTTCGCCGGTGTGGTGGGGTATTGCTCGGTCACGGTGGGGCGGAAAAAACTGCGCAGCGTCACGCCGAATCCCGCTACGGGCACGAACACCCCGCCGATGCCGCCAGGGTGGGGCAGGTTGGACGTAAAGGCCTCGGGCGGTTCTTCGGTGTGGTCAGTCACCCTGTGCCTCCTTGACAGCGTCGACGGTGTGGCCCCGCCGCGGGGACGGCGGCAGATGTTGGCCGGGAAGTGGTGGGACGGGATAGCCGCCTGCGAAGGCGTCGAACTGCCCCGATTCGGACTTCTCCAGACGCTTTGCGGCAGCCTGTTCGCGCTGGAGGCGCTTCGAATCGGCCACCCAGGAGAACACCACCCATGCCAGGAGCAGGGCGATGATGGGCGCGAAGATCACAAAGGACGACGTGGTGCGATTGAACTCGGGCAGGAGCACCATCCCTGCGCCCCACAGCACGATCCAGCCGAGCCCGGCGGGGATGAGCACCTTCCAACCGAAGCGCATGAATTGGTCGTAACGGAAACGCATCACGGAACCGCGGATCCACACGAAGACGAACATCAGCAGCCAGATCTTGATGATCAGCCAGATGGGCGGGAAGATGCCGTTGCTCAGGGTGTAGTAGCCGGGCCAGTCGGGCCACCACAGGGGGCGCCACCCTCCCAGGAACAGGGTGGAGGCAACGGCGGAAACGTTGATCATGTTGATGTATTCGGCCAAGAAGAACCACGCGAATTTCATCGACGAGTATTCGGTCATGAAGCCTGCCACCAACTCGCCTTCCGCCTCGGGAAGGTCGAACGGCAAGCGGTTGGTCTCGCCCACCATCGAGATCAGGTAGATCACGAAGGCCGGGAACAGCGGCAACGCCCACCACACGTTCTCTTGAGCGGCCACGATCTCTTGGGTGCTGATCGCACCGGAAAACATGAACACCGTCACCAGTGCCAGGCCCATGGCCAACTCATACGAGATCACCTGGGCCGTGGAACGCACCGCGCCCATGAGCGGGTACGTCGATCCGGAGGCCCAACCGCCCAGGACGATGCCATACACGCCGAGCGCGGCCGCGGCTAGAATGTACAAGACCGCCACCGGGAAGTCGGTCAGTTGAAGCGGCGTCACCTCGTCGGTGAACGGGATGCGAGTCTCGGGCCCAAACGGGATGACCGCGAAGATGAGCAATGCGGCAAACACGGAGATCATGGGGGCCGCAAGGTAGAGCACCTTCTCTGAGGCGCGGACGGTGATGTCCTCCTTCATGAGGAGTTTCATCGCGTCCATGATGGACTGCAGCAAGCCAAACGGGCCGTGTCGGTTGGGGCCGGGACGTTCCTGCAAGCGACCCACCACCCGTCGCTCGAACCACACGGCGAACAGCACCGAGGTGAGCAGGAAGACCAGCACCACCACGGCCTTGATAATCGTGATCCATATCGAGTCGCCCGCGAGCGAGTTCTCGAAGGCGGTGATGCACTGGCGCTCAAGGTCGCTGATCGCGCCGGGGTCGACGACGCCACACTGTTCCTGACCGGGCGTCAGGTCGATGCTGATCGGCAACACACTCATGCGGCCGCTCCTTTGACCACGACCGTCTGGCCGGGGTGAACCCCCAACTGGTGGGCGACCCACGAGCCCGGGGACTTGGTGGGCACCCACACCACATCGTCGACCATGCCCTCGGTGACGGCAAGGGGCAGATCGATCGAGCCGCGCCGCTTGCCCGTCACGGTGACGACACCGTGCAGACCGAGGCGCTGTGCGGTGGCGGGCGACACGCGCGCCACGGCGACGCGGCCGGTGCCAGCCAAATGCGGTTCGCCGTCCTGGAGCGCACCCTCGTCGACCAACTGGTGCCAACTGGCCAACACCATTTCGCCAGCGACGTTCGTGGACTTCTGCGATGCAGCGGGCGCAGGTTCCGCAGGCACCGTGGGCCGATGCCCCGCAGGAGCGGCTCCCAGCGAGGCCAGTTCGGCGTTGACGGCATCCACGGTGGCAGTGCCCAGGTCCGTGCCCATCTGACGTGCCAGAAGGTCCAGCACCCGATGGTCGGACATGGCGTCGGTACGAATCGCCGTGCCGAAGGCGCGCAGGCGACCCTCCCAGTTGACGAAGGTCCCCGACTTCTCACTGGGCGGGGCCACCGGCAGCACCACGTCCGCGGCATCGGCCACGGCCGTGCGCCGCACCTCGAGGCTGACCGTGAACTTTGCCGTCTTGACCGCCTTGAGCAGGTCCCCGGTGAGGTCGCTGTCATCCACACCGCCGATCACCAGCGCGTCGAGCGCCTTGGCCGCCGCGGCGGCGATCACGGCATCGGCGTCGCGGCCCGGGGTTTGCGGCAACGACGACGTGCCCCACGCCGTGGCCACGGCGCCGCGGGCGGCCGCGGCAGCCGCGTCGCGACCACCGGGCAGAAGCCCCGGAAGTGCGCCCGCCTCGACGGCTCCGCGTTCGCCGGCTCTGCGCGGAATCCACGCAACCTTGGCCTTGGTGCGCTTGGCGAGCGCCCCCACGGCCGTGAGGGTGCCTGCCGATCCGGCCGCACGTTCGCCCACGACGATGACCGCACCGGGCTGGCGCAGTTCCTTATAGGTGGCGTTGGTGCCCTTGAGGGAGGCAAGCACCCTGGCCTCGTGCCCGGGAACGGTAGGCACCAACGTGGCGCCCAACTTCTGCGCACCGCGGGTCAGGTGGCTGGCGACGGTGATGACGCTTTGACGGCCCGCGGACTTCTTGAGGCGCAGGAACACGACACCTCCTTCGTCCTCCGGCTCGAAACCGACCAGGAGCACGGTGGGGGCCTTCTCCAACTCGGCAAACGTGACCCCCAGCCCCGTTCCGGCGACGGTCGCGCCAAGGAACGCCTGCTCCTCGTCCGAGGAGCATCGGGTGCGCGCGTCCACGTCGTTGGTGCCGAGTACGAGGCGCGCGAACTTGGAGTAGGCGTACGCATCCTCCATCGTGACGCGGCCTCCCGGAAGAACCCCCACGCCCTTAGCCTTGGAGTCGGCCGGGGTGCCCGTCTTGCCGATCGCCGCCGTGAGCCCCGCAGCGGCGGCGGCGAGTGCCTCGGGCCAGGATGCCTCAACCAGTTCGCCGTCCTTGCGCACCAGCGGCTGCGTGATGCGGTCCGCCTGGTTCTGCCACGTAAACGCAAAACGGTCCTTGTCGGTGATCCAGTCCTCGTTGACCACGGGATCGTTGTCGGCAAGCCGACGCAGGATCTTGCCGTGACGGTGATCCGTGCGTAGGGCGCTTCCGGAACTGTCGTGCTCGGAGATGCCCGGGCTGGAAACCAGGTCGAACGGACGGGAGCGGAAGCGGTACGCCGCGCTCGTCAGCGCACCCACCGGGCAGATCTGAATCGTGTTGCCCGAGTAGTAGGAGCTGAAGGCGTTGCCGGACTCGTCCTCGGCCGCAGCACCGACGGGGCCGTAACCGTCGAAACCGAGCACATCCTCGTTGAACGTACCGATCTGCTGCATTGCGCCGCGGTTTTGCAGGTCGATGAACGCATCGCCGGCGATCTCCTGGGAGAAGCGGGTGCAACGCTGGCACATGATGCAGCGCTCGCGGTCCAGGAGGATCTCGCTACTGAGGAGAAGGGGCTTCTCGAACACGCGCTTGGTGTCCACGAAGCGGCTTTCGTCCCACCCATGGCTCATGGCTTGGTTCTGTAGCGGGCACTCGCCGCCCTTGTCACAGATCGGGCAGTCGAGCGGGTGGTTGATGAGCAGCAACTCCATCACGCCCTTCTGGGCGCGATCGGCCTCTTCGGACGTGTACTGCGTCTTGACGACCATGCCCTCGGTGACCGGCATCGAGCACGACGGCTGGGGCTTGGGAAAGGCGCGCAGGTTGCCGTCCGGTCCGGGGCTGGCGACCTCCACGAGGCATTGGCGGCACGCAGCCACCGGCTCCAACGCGGGGTGATCGCAAAACCGCGGGATCTCGATGCCGACCTGTTCGGCCGCACGGATGATCAGCGTGCCCTTCTCCACGTGCGTCTCGAGGCCGTCGATCATGACGGTCACCAGGTCGGTCGTGGTGGGAACCTTGTCCGCGGTCGCACTCATGCGTGGGCCTCCTCGGGTGCCGAATCGTAGTCGAACAGTGCGGATGCGGCCGGGTCGAATGGGCACCCGCCTTCGGTCACGTGCCGCTCGTACTCCTCGCGGAACAGCGTCACCGAACTGATGACGGGTGCCGTTGCCGCGTCGCCCAGCGCGCAGAACGCGCGTCCGGCGATCGAATCGCACGTGTCGAGCAATTGTTGAATGTCCGCCATGGTGCCGCGGCCCGTCTCAAGCCTGCGCATGATCAAGTCGAGCCAGTACGTGCCCTCGCGGCACGGGGTGCACTTGCCGCACGATTCGTGCTTGTAGAACTCGGTCCAGCGTTCTACGGCTCTGACCACGCACGTGGTGTCGTCAAAGATCTGCAGGGAACGGGTCCCAAGCATCGACCCTGCCGCCCCCACGGACTCGTAGTCGAGCGGGACGTCCAGATGGTCGTCCGTGAAGATCGGGGTGGAGGATCCACCGGGTGTCCAGAACTTGAGCGTGTGACCGTCGCGGATGCCGCCGGCCATCTCAAGCAGTTCGCGCGGGGTGATGCCGAGCGGCGCCTCGTACTGGCCGGGACGGTTGACGTGCCCGGACAGGGAGAACAGGCCCATACCCTTGCTCTTGTCGGTTCCCATCGAGGTGAACCAGTCGACGCCATGGTTGATGATCGACGGCACCGACGCGATCGATTCGACGTTGTTGACGACCGTCGGGCGGGCATACAGGCCCGCGACGGCCGGGAACGGCGGTTTCAGGCGAGGCTGGCCGCGTCGGCCCTCGAGAGAGTCCAGTAGCGCCGTCTCCTCGCCGCAGATGTAGGCACCCGCACCGGCGTGGACCGTCACGTCCAGGTTGAAGCCGGTGCCTTTGATGTTCGTGCCGAGCCAGCCGTTGTCGTAGGCCTCCGCGACGGCCTTCATGAGCCGCCGGTACACGTGGATGACCTCGCCGCGCACGTAGATGAACGCGTGGTCGCATCCGATCGCGAATGACGTGATGACGACGCCCTCGATCAGGGTGTGGGGTGCGGCCATCATGGTCGGCATGTCTTTGCACGCGCCAGGCTCGGACTCGTCGGCGTTGACCACCAGGTAGCGGGGGCCGCCGTCGTCGGCAGGCAAGAAGCCCCACTTCATGCCGGTGGGGAATCCGGCCCCGCCACGGCCACGCAGGCCGGAATCCTTGACGGCCTGAATGATGTCGGCCTGGTCCATCGCGAGAGCCTTTGTCGCTGCCTCATAGCCGCCATGGGCACGGTAGGTGTCGAAGTTCCACGAATGCTCGAGCCCCCAGGTTGCGCTGAGGACTGGGGTCAGTTGCGTCACGTGTCCTGCCCCTTCCACCCTTGTTCCTTGGCTTTGTCCAGGCCAGCCAGGGATGGCCTGCCAGCCGAGACGCCCTCATCGGCCCGGCCGTCGTCGAATCCGGCAAGCACGCGAGAGGCCTCCTTGAACGAGACCACCTTGTCTGCACCGCGCGTGGGTACGAGATCCTTGCCCGCCAGGATGTCATCGACGAGTTGAAGTGCCGACTCGGGAGTCATGTTGTCGAAGAACTCCCAGTTGACCATCATCACGGGTGCATAGTCACACCCGGCGTTGCATTCGAGGCGCTCCAGCGAGATCTTGCCGTCGGCGGTGGTCTCGTCGTGACCCACGCCCACGCGCTCGGACAGTTGACGCCAAATCTCGTCGCCGCCCATGACGGCGCACAGGGTGTTGGTGCATACGCCCAGCTGGTATTCGCCGTTGGGGCGGCGCTTGTATTGCGTGTAGAAGGTGGCGACCGCGCTGACCTCGGCCGAACTCAAGTCGAGTTGCTCGGCACAGAACTGGATGCCGTCGGGGCTCACGTAACCGTCCACGGACTGCACCAGGTGCAACAGGGGTAGCAGCGCCGACCGCCTGACGGGATAGCGGGCGAAGATCTCGGCCGCATCCTTGGCCAGTAGCTTCGCGGTGGACTCGTCGTAGGTCATCGGTCAACGCCTCCCAAAACCAGGTCGATCGAGGCGATCGCCACCACCACGTCGGCCACCTGGCCGCCTTGAGTGAGCATCGACAACGCCTGCAAATTGTTGAAGCCGGGGTCGCGGAAGTGGGCGCGCCACGGCTTGGCCCCACCGTCGCTCACCACATGGCAACCGAGCAGGCCCTTGGGGTTTTCCACGGCCGCATACGCCTGACCGGCGGGAACGGGAAATCCCTCCGTCACCAGCTTGAAGTGATGGATGAGTGCCTCCATCGACTCCCCCATGATGTGGCGGATGTGCTCGAAGGAGTTGCCCTGACCGTCGGAACCGATGGACAACTGGGCTGGCCATGCGATCTTCCTGTCGGCCACCATGACGGGCTGGCCCGCGGTCTGCTCCAGGCGATCGACGCACTGCGCGACGATCTTGAGCGACTCGTAGCATTCCTCAAGGCGCAACACCACGCGGCTGTAGGCGTCGGCGTCGGTCGACGTCGGCACCTGGAAGTCGTAGGTCTCGTACCCGGAGTACGGTTCGGCCTTGCGTAGGTCATACGGAAGCCCAGCCGAACGCAGCATCGGGCCCGTAATTCCCAGGGCCATGCACGCCGCGAGGTCCAGTTTGGCGACGCCCTGGAGGCGTCCCTTGAAGATTGGGTTCTCGAGTTGCAGGAGCGCGAGTTCATCCAGGCGCTGCTTCACCTTGGGAATCATCGCCCGGATCATCTCGACCGAGTCGTCGGGCGCGTCCATGATGACGCCACCGGGACGGATATACGTGTTGTTGGTCCGCAGGCCCGTGATGTGCTCGATGACCTTGAACGTCTCTTCGCGGCCGATGAACGCCGTGGTCATCACGGTGGTGGCGCCCAATTCGTTGCCGCCGGTACCGATCGCCACCAAGTGTGAGCCAATGCGAGTGAGTTCCTGCATGAGCACACGCAGCACGTTGGCCCGCTCGGGAATATCGTCCGTGATGCCCAGCAACTTTTCGACGCCCATGCAGTACACGGCCTCGTTGGCCATCGACGCCACGTAGTCCATGCGCGTGCAGAACGTGACGCCTTGCGTCCACGTCCTGAACTCCATGTTCTTTTCGATGCCGGTGTGCAGGTAGCCGACCCCCGCGCGACACTCGGTCACCGTCTCGCCCTCGACCTCAAGCATGACGCGCAACACGCCGTGCGTGGACGGGTGTTGGGGGCCCATGTTGAAGACGAGCCGTTGCTCGCCCAGGCGGGTGGCCTCGTCGGCCACGTCGGACCAGTCTTCGCCGAAGACGGTGAACTCGGGTGCGGTCCCGTCGTCGTCCTGACCCAGACCTGCCGTGGCGTAGGGGCTTGTCGATTCTGTCGTCATCTCGCCCTCCTACCGGTACTGCCTGCGCATGTCAGGCGACGGAATCTCTGCGCCCTTGTACTCCACCGGGATGCCGCCCAGCGGATAGTCCTTGCGTTGCGGGTGCCCCACCCAGTCGTCCGGCATCTCGATCCGCGACAACGACGGGTGGCCGTCGAACACGATGCCGAAGAAGTCCCACGTCTCCCGTTCGTGCCAATTATTCATCGGGTAGATGGGAGTGATCGACGGGATGTGCCGGTCATCGTCCGGCGTGCTGACCTCGACGCGCAAGCGACGGTTGTGCGTGACCGATTGCATGGGGTACACGGCGTGCAACTCGCGCCCGGCGTCGGCCGGGTAGTGGACGCCGCTGACGCCCAAACACATCTCGAAGCGCAAGTCCTGATCGTCGCGCAGATGGCGGCAGACCTCCAGGAGGTGTGCGCGGGCCACGTGTAGGGTGAGTTCGCCACGGTCGACGATGACGGCTTCGATGGCGGCATCGGCCTGGTCGCCCAAGAGCTCCTCGAGCACCTCAACCACCTCGTCGAACCACGACCCGTAGGGTCGCTGGGCGGCATCCGGCATGTACACGAAACGCATGAGGCCGTCGTAGCCCGACGTGTCGCCCTGGGCGCCGAATTGCCCCTGACGCACATTGATCAGCGTGCGACCCTCAGGGGCGACGGGTGCCAGATTGTCGCCGGGACCCTGCGCTGCCGCCCCGCTTGCACCCCCGGGGACCGCGACGGCGGCATCCACGGCTTTGGCCTTCTTCTTGCCGTCGCTCACCGCAGTAGTCCCTTCATCTGAGACGTGGGGGTGGCCTCCAGCGCCGCAGCCTCGGCGGCCGCCGCAATGTCACGACGGTGGCGAAGCATCGGCTTCTCCTTTGCCAACTCCTGAACCTTGAGCAGCGCGTTGATGAGCATCTCGGGCCTGGGCGGACAGCCGGGAAGGTATATGTCGACGGGGACCACGTGATCGACACCCTGGACGATCGCATAGTTGTTGAACATGCCACCCGAGGACGCGCAAACCCCCATCGCGAGCACCCACTTGGGTTCCGGCATCTGGTCGTACACCTGGCGCACGATCGGCGCCATCTTCTGCGACACGCGGCCCGCCACGATCATGAGGTCCGCGTGTCGCGGGGAACCGCGGAAGACCTCCATGCCAAAGCGGGCGATATCGAATCGGGGCGTGCCCGTTGCCATCATCTCGATGGCGCAACACGCCAAACCGAACGTCGCCGGCCACATGGAGCCTGCCCTGGCCCAACCGGCAAAGTCCTCGAGCTTGCCGATCATGAATGGAGGGGCATCGTTGTGTTCGCTCATGCGGACCTCACTCCCATTCGAATCCGCCGCGCCGCCATTCGTACACGAAGGGGATCGTGATGAGCGCGAGGAAGGTAACGATGGCGATCAGTCCGAACAGCGCGAGCTGCTCGTAGGCGACCGCCCAGGGGTACAGGAACACCACCTCGATATCGAAGATGATGAACGTCATCGCCACGAGGTAGAACTTGACGGGGATTCGCCCGCCGCCGTCGGCGCCAGGGGTAGGCATCACCCCCGATTCGTAGCGATCGAGTTTGGCTGCGTTGTAGCGCTTGGGGCCGATCAACGCGCTCGCCACGACGCCCACCGCGGCCAGCCCTCCCGCGATCACGACCATCACCACGATCGGCACGTAGGGGTTCACGATTGCATCCTTCCCGTCCTCATGCCGCCGGCGCAACCTTGGTCAACGCGGCGAGAAACTTGTCGGCCCAATTGCCGCCCCGCGGCTCATAGACGTCCGCCAGCAGTCTAGAGACAAATTCCATGACCAGCGGACGGGACAGCCCATAGCGGGTGCACACCTTCATGACGGCAGGCTTCTCGATGAGGGCCGCGAACACGCGTCCGAGCGAGTAGTACCCGCCCAGGTCATCCTTCATCATGCGGGCATATGAGGCGAGCGCCCTTTCGCCTGCCGCATCGTCCGTCGCTTCCCGCCACGCAAGCGCCGCCTCGGTGGCCCGGCGGGCCGCCTGCATGGCGTACGCGATGCCCTCGCCGTTGAACGGATTGACCATGCCACCACTGTCGCCCACCAGCATCATGCCGGGCACATAGTGGGGTTGCCGGTTGAAGGCCATCGGGATGGCCGCGCCCTTGATGTCGCCCACCTGGGCGCCGAACTCCCAGTCCGTGACGGAGTGTTCCAGCCAGTCCAGCATGAGCGCCTTGTGGTCGAGCTTGGGCGGCGTGCCCTTGGCACTGAGGGTGCCCAAGCCGACGTTGGCCGTGCCGTCGCCGAGCGGGAAGATCCAGCCGTAGCCGGGCAACAAATGGGAATTGCCGCGCTCGCCATCCCAGATCTCGAGGTGCCCCTCCATCCACTCCTCGTCGTGGCGCGGGGTCTCGAAGTACGTGCGCACGGCCACACCCATGGGGCGGTTCTTTTTGCGTTCGATGCCCAGTCCCAGTGCGATGCGCGCGCTCACGCCGTCGGCCGCGATGACGAGCGGGGCGCGATACTCGGTGGGCTCGCCCACCTTTCGACCCTGGGCGTCGGTGGCGCGCGCGGTGACGCCCACCACGCGACCGTCGTCGTCCGTCAGTGCGGCGTCAGCGTGCCAGCCCTCGCGCACGTCGGCCCCCGCCGCGCGGGCGTGCTCGGCAAGCCGCTGATCGAACTGTGCTCGCGGCAGGGAGAGGCCGTAGCGCGGGAAGGCATCCAGATCGCGCCACGGGAACTCCAGGCGATGACCGCCGCCTACCATGCGCAAGCCATGGTTGGGGATCCAGCCTTCTTCGCGCGGCGTGGGCAGACCAATCAGGTGCAGCTCCTTGACGGCACGCGGCGTGAGGCCGTCCCCGCACACCTTCTCCCGCGGAAAGTGCGACTTCTCGAGCGCGATCACGTCAAAGCCCTCGCTCGCAAGATACCGCGCGGCCGCAGAGCCACCGGGGCCCGCGCCCACCACGATGACATCGGCCTCGGTCTTCATGCGCTCAAGCCTACGGCGTGAGGCACAGTGGTCCGACTCGCCTACGCTTGGCGGGTGAGCATCGACGCGACCGCTCCCGGCCCCCTGACCGCGCGCACGGTCGACATCCCCGACCCCGGGGCCCTTCTCGCCACCTTGCCCGTCGCGGGAATCTCGTGGGTGCGGCGCGGCGACGGCATGGTCGCGTGGGGCGAGGTGGCGCGGCGCGACACGACGGGCCCCGATCGTATCGACGAGGCGCTGAGGTGGTGGCGGCGCACCACACGTCACGCCACCGTGCGCGACGATGTGAGGGTGCGTGGCACCGGCCTGGTGGCATTCGGATCCTTCGCGTTTGCCGACGGTGCGGCGGCGGGCGGGGCGCTCGTCGTGCCTCGATATGTCGTGGGGCGCCAGGACGGCCGCTCGTACTTCACCGTCATCGGCGTCGGCGACATCGACGAGGTGTTGTTGGCCGATGCCCTTGCCGACGCCATCCCCCCAGGAGCCATGCCCGAGGTCGAGATCTCTGCCGGAGACGAGACTGCCTGGCGGACCGCGGTCTCAGCGGCCGTGGAGGGAATCGGTGCTGGCGAGGTCAACAAGGTGGTGTTGGCCCGCGCCGTCGAGGCGGTTTCCCACGGTCCACTCGACGTGCGCTCGGTGCTGGCCCGATTGGCCGCCGAGTACGACATGTGTTGGACGTTCCACGTCGACGGCATGGTGGGCGCCACTCCCGAACTGCTGGCACGTGTCGACCACGGGCTCGTCACCTCGCGCGTACTGGCCGGGACGATCCGCATGACGGGCGACGAGATGGGCGACCTCGCCCGCGCGGCCGCCCTGGCCCGCTCGTCCAAGGACCGTGAGGAGCACTCCTACGCGGTGGGGTCCGTGACGCACGTGCTGGCTGCCCACTGCACGTCCGTCAACGTGCCCGACGAACCGAGCGTGCTGCACCTGCCCAACGTCATGCACCTGGCCACCGACATCACGGGCGCCCTGTCGCAACCGGTGGGCGCCCTCGACCTGGTGCGAGAATTGCACCCCTCCGCCGCGGTGTGCGGCACGCCGACGGTGGCCGCCGCCACAGTGATCGACCGACTCGAGGGCCTCGACCGGGGACGCTATGCGGGGCCCGTGGGGTGGATCAACGCCGCAGGCGACGGCGAGTGGTGCATCGCCTTGCGGTGCGCGGAAATCGACCGCGACGACCCGACCCACCTGCGGCTCTTTGCGGGCTGCGGAATCGTCGCTGCCTCCGACCCCGCCCTCGAATGGGCGGAGTCGGAAGCCAAACTGGAGCCGATGCGGGCGGCTCTTCGCGCTTAGGGCGCCCCGCCCGCGGTGGGCTCAGGCATTGTCGGCGTTGGCCTCAGCCATGCCGCCGCGCATGCCCGGTCCGCCGTCGCGCGGGCCGGAGCCATCGCCAGCGGCCGGACGGTCGCCAGCGGCCGGACGGTCGCCAGCCGCGGACCTCGCGGGGGCCTGGTCGGCCGAACCGAGAGTCAGTGTGACGGTCGTGTCTCCTATGTCGCTCGCCACGGTCAGTGTGACCGAGTCTCCCGGCGCGAACTCGCGAAGGATCTCGCGCGCCTGCCACCAGTCGGTGATCTCCTGGCCGTCGATCGCGGTGACGACGTCGCC
>JASBTB010000130.1 GCA_030148645.1 Demequina sp.
CGACAAGACCACGCTGGTGGTGCATTTGCCCACCGACAGGGCGGGTGCGCTCCTGGAGATGCTGGAGCAGTTCGCCACTCGCGGCGTGAACCTGTCGCGCATCGAGTCGCGGCCCCGCGGCGATCGCCCCGGCGAATACTCATTTTCTCTTGACGCGCTCGCCCATATCGACGAGGCGCGCCTGGCCGAAGCCCTCGTGGGACTCAAGCGCACCTGCCCGCGCGTCGTGTTCCTTGGTTCCTACCCTGCCGCGCACGGTGAGGTGACGCCGCTTGCGGCAGGCACCACTAACGACGACTTCTGGGACGCGCACGAATGGGTTGAGTCTTTGAAACGCGGCGAGACCTGACCGGGGGACCTCCTACCGGGTGGTGCGCCTGACCAACAGCGCTCCGTGATCGACCGTTGCCGTCACCGTGCGCGCCAGTCCCAAGCCCTCGCCGTCCGCCTGCACTTTGTAGGGCTGGTTCATCGTCACCACAATCGATGTGCCGCGCGCGTGGTCGATACGTGACGCGCCATAGGCTTTGAGGACGTCGGGAACGCGCAGACCGAATCCTTGCGCCACAACGTTTCCGAACAGGGCCGTCCAGCCGACAATGCCAGCCCGCGCGTCAAGGGTGGCGACATGCATCCAGCCGTCCTGTGCCGACGCATCGGGAACCAGTGTGAGACCCCCTGGCAGCTTGCCGACGTTCGCGAACAGGACGGTGCGCATCTGCGTGGTGACCTCGTCCGACCCGTCCACGGAGACCGACACCGTCATACGCCGGGAGCCCAGATGCTTGAGGGCGGCGAAAAAGTACGCAAACCATCCGAGCCGGCGCTTGAGACGCTCGTCGGCGCCCGCCACCATCTCCGCGTCGAGGCCGGCGCCAGCCATCACCAGGAAGACGTGGCGCCGATCGGCGGCGCGAGAGCCCTGATCGAGGTCGAGCCAACCCACGTCGATTGCCGTGTTGTCGCCCTCCAGGGCGATGCGCAACAGGGCGGCCGTATCCCCCAAAGGCAGTTCGAGATTGCGTGCGAACAGGTTGCCCGTGCCCATGGGGATGATGGCGAGCGGGATGCCGGTTCCGGCCAGTTCAGCAGCGACGGCACGCACGGTGCCATCCCCACCCACCGCCACCACCACGTCTGCGTCGGCGGAAAGCGCCTCGCGTGCGGCCTTGTGGCCCGAATCGTCCGGCGTGGTGTACAGCCACATCGGCTGGGGCAGGTAACGGATCGAACAGGCCCTCAGGGCCCGTTCGCGCACCTCGGAGATGCCCGACTTGGTGGGATTGGCGATGAAGGCGATGCGCTCCGTCCCACGTTTGGTGGGTGCGAAGTCGCCGTGCAGAGCCTCCGGCAATGCCCTGATGCGGAGCACCTTGCGCCACGAGGCGGGGATCGCAAGCGGATCGCTCGTACCGATACGCCGGGTGAGGGACACGGACAGCAGCAACCCGGCGACGCCGATCACGAGTGCGGAACCCGCCATCACCACCGCGAGGACCTCAACTGTCATGGGTCGAGCGTACGTCCCCGCCGATAGACTCGCCATCATGATCGATCTGGCCTTGGTGCGCTCGGACCCGGAACGCGTGCGTGAGTCGCAGCGGCGGCGAGGCGACGACGTCGGGGTCGTGGACCGAATCCTGGCCGCCGACACGCGCCGTCGGGCCGCGTTGACCGAGTTCGAGCGGGCGCGCGCCGAGCAGAAGTCGTTGGGCCGCGCGGTGGCGCAGGCGCACGGGGATCTCAAGACGGAGCTTCTGGCACGCACCAAGGACCTCGCACGCCAGGTGAAGGCACTCCAGGCCGACGCCGAAGCCGCCGACGCCGAGGCACGCGACCTTGTGATGAGCATCGGGAACGTGGTCGAACCCGGCGTGCCCGCGGGCGGCGCCGACGACTTCGTGGTGTTGCGCACGCAGGGCACGCCCCGCGACCTCGCGGCCGAGGGGGTGCCTGTGCGCGATCACCTGGAGTTGGGGGAAGGCCTCAAGGCGATCGACATGGAGCGCGGCGCGAAGGTGTCCGGCGCCCGTTTCTACTTCCTCACGGGTGTGGGAGCGCAACTCGAGCTGGCGATCCTCAACGCGGCCATGGGGGCAGCGACATCGCAAGGATTCTCGCCCATGATCACGCCGACGCTGGTGCGCCCCGAGACGATGCGCGGTACCGGGTTCTTGGGTTCCCACGCCGACGAGATCTACTACCTCGACAAGGATGGGTTGTACCTGACGGGAACGTCCGAGGTGGCGCTCGCGGGTTACCACACGGACGAGATTTTGGACCTGAGCGACGGTCCGTTGCGGTATGCCGGCTGGTCCGCCTGCTATCGGCGCGAGGCCGGTTCGGCCGGGCGTGACACGCGAGGGATCATCCGGGTGCACCAGTTCCACAAGGTCGAGATTTTCTCCTACACGCGTGCCGAAGACGCCGCCACCGAACACGAACGGTTCCTCGCGATTCAGGAGGCGATGTTGCAGGCCCTCGAGTTGCCCTATCGGGTCATCGACACGGCGGCGGGCGACCTGGGCTCATCGGCCGCCCGCAAGTTCGACTGCGAGGCGTGGCTACCAAGCCAGGAGCGGTGGATGGAACTCACGTCCACGTCCAACTGCACCACGTTCCAGGCACGCAGGCTCGCGATCCGTGAACGCGGCGAGGACGGAACCCAGCCGGTCGCGACGGTCAACGGCACCATCGGCACCACCCGCTGGATCGTGGCGCTCCTGGAAAACCACCAGCAGGCCGATGGCAGCGTGTACGTGCCCCCACTCCTGCGCCCCTACCTGGGTGGTGTCGAGACCCTGACACCCGTGCTGTGAGTGTGGCCCGCGTCGGCCGCGGTCGTCCCGACCGACACCCGTCGGTGACGTGGCGGCGTGCATCGGCGTCGTAAAGTCGACCCATGGCCGTTGCCCCCGAAGATCTCGACCCACCCCTCACGCCGGACCGCTGGCGGCTGGTGGGGCTCGACATCGACGGGACGCTGATGCACTGGGGAGGCGAGATCTCCGATGCCGTGGTCGACGCGGTCACGCGGGTGCGCCTGTCTCGCAATCACGTGGTGCTCGCCACCGGGCGCAATATTGTCGCCACCATGCCGGTGGCCGACCGCCTCGGCATCCGGCGGGGGTGGGCAGTGTGCTCCAACGGTGCCGTCGTCATCCGCCTCAATCCGAGTTCCCCGGGCGGCTACGACATCGTCAAGACCATCACCTTCAACCCGCGTCAGGCGCTCGAGTTGATCAGGGACGAGATGCCGGACGCGTTTTTCGCGGTCGAGGACCTGGGGGTGGGGTTCAGGGTGACCCGGGAGTTCCCGATGGGAGAGTTGGCGGGCCGCCAGCGCACGGTGACGTTCGACGAGTTGTGCCACGACGACGTGACCCGGGTGGTCATCAGGGCGCCCGGAGCGAACGTGGATCACTTCGACGCCATCGTC